>CAXTCQ010000175.1:0-17448 GCA_964242965.1 uncultured Calothrix sp.
TACGTAATAATGGGCTTTTTGACTGTTAAGATATATTTCGCCAACAGCATCCGCTTCGTTACACCCAACCTACAAAACTATTCGTTTACCTAAAGACAATATATTAAATCAACAGGCAATAAAAAAATTTGCGCTCATTTAAGAATGACGTTCAAGAGGCAGTTACAAGGAGTCATTCGTCATAATGCTTAGAGAAATTAAATTTAATGAGCTAGAACATTTGCTCTATAGCATAGGTTTTGTCACAATACCAACAACAGGCTCGCATAAAATATATCAGTATCCATCATCTGGTACATTAGTTGTTCTACCTGGTTACGAGCAACAAGCATATGTACGAACAGTGCCTAAACGTAGCTGTACGTAGAATATTATCAGAAAATGGTTTGATGGATAGCGATAAATTTAACCGTTTTTTCGACAAGGTAGCAAGCTAGTAGAGAAATCACCTCACGAGCGCAAATTTGAATCCCCAGTTACTAATATTAATGGCTGAAAAATATATAGAAAACACTATTTAGTTTGTTGTCTGAGGGGTGGTGACATAATCATTAGACTTCTAACAACTTCTTCAGGGGTTGCTGTGCCATCAGCGACTTTGGGCATAATTGTCATAAGTTCTAAAGCTAAGTCTGTAGGAATTCCCCATGCCTCTAGGCTCCTCAATTCTAAAATATCAACACCTGCTGCCAGTCCATCTAAATATTCTTCTACAGTAACCCCGTAGTCTTTAATCTCCGACATAGATATAACCCTTGTTTCATTATCCAAATATTTTATCGATTTATGTGTAAATTTTAAATGGGATAGAACATTCAAGGGAAACTTGCATATTGCTAGCGTCTATTGATGGGTCAAATAATGTGCAGCCTCACATGGAATTGGTATTACCCAGCAATGAACTGACGCTAAATCTCATCAGTATACAGTGTTACATTATAATTAATAAATTACTGATAATATTTATCGTTGCATCTTACTAAGTTACATTTTAATTAAGCACTTACTATGACCCTACACCGAAAGCTACGCTAACACTAAGCTGTACTTATATTCTCCATTTGAAGATAATTTATGCTTTTCGACGTGGCGGCATTCATTAATTTATCTTGATTCCAACCATACTTGTAAATCAGCCAAGCTGGTAAAATCTAATAGTGCTTCGCTCAAATCTCCGAGAACTCTTAGAGATAAGCTGGAAATTTGCGATCGCATTTCCTGGGGAAGTTCTCCAAACCGCTTAGTTAGCTGTCGGGAAATTGCATTAGCCATCGTTTCTCGCCCCTCTTCTCGTCCTTCTTGTCGTCCTTCTTGTCGTCCTTCTTGTCGTCCTTCTTGTCGTCCTTCTTCCTTGATTTCCCGATAAACTCTCGTTTCCTTGAGCGTAATTCCTAGCATTTGTTCTACCTCCGTTCGACTAAGTTGTTCAAATTTGTACACCATTATCGTCGTAACTAACTCTATTATGGCGCGACTTGCGGTTTCAGACTGTTCAACAGAAGAACGGTCAAGCAAATATCTAGCTGCCTCTGGGGCTTCTTCTTCCTCTAGCGTAGTTAGTACCATTAACGCTACCCACAGAGGTAATTGGCGAATATCCCCTAATTCATCCAAATATATCCGATGTACTTGGTCTCCCGCCAGTTGGTTTCGATGAGGACGAATGTCACTTTGTTCGATGCTGCGAGATGGATAAATTATCACTGCTTCCCAGTCAATAAACCTGTCACGGTTACGATAGAAATATAACGAAGATTCTGCAAATACCCTTTCATACAGCCTTTCATCCTTTTGAAATTGCACCTCGCAGAAATATACAACCCCTGCACCTTCATTTTCCGGTGGTAAAAATACCCCATCAATTTCAAACTTTGGTTCTTTGACAGCTACCGAATCAAACCGATAAGCGACTGCATTAACCGGAGGATTTGTCAATAGTTCAAATAGTAAAGTGGGGGATTGTTGAAACAGTTTGTAAAAAATCGAATCTCGGCGCATGTATTGTTCTATTTAACTTACTTTCTTTAGTTTGCCAGCAAATATGCCAATACTGGTCAACAGAAAAATTAGGTATTATAGAGCGAAAATATTTGAATATGGTTAACTGTAGTTGCGCTACCCTACGGGAACGCGTACAGCGCCAAATATGGAGCGCCCAAACGCAACTACGAGCCTACCTTTTATTTATAAGTAATTAAGCGGACTTGATATTAGCAAGCAAATTGCCACCGCCTCATTTAGAACTATCTCGTCCACCGCAATATATAGCACACCGTCCGCTACACCGCTACCAATCCCACCCGCTTCGAGCGTCGAGGAGCGTTAGGTGCAGATCGTTGCAGGTGCAAACCCCTTAAACCATTATGCTCTGCAACCCCTGTTTCTGGACTAGGTGCAGCAGCTTAAGGGCGGTGCCTGTGGGGCGCTTTTGGCCAATTTCCCATTTTTGCACCGTTGACACACTTATGTTCAAAGCCGCAGCAAACACCGCTTGGCTGACACAGGATGATTCACGGATTTGCTTAATTTGCTTGGGTTCTAGCGGTTCAATTGGAGGCAAGCACAGGCGGTCGAATTCATGCATTGTTAAGAGATCCATCACGCCAGCCCTGTGCAGATTAATTTGGAAACTTGGCAGGATGAATGGAACGCAGATTAGAGGGGAGGATTTTTTGCTAGCGCGATCGCTGTTGGTACTGTTACTGATAGGTTAAACAGGGCTACACTGGGTTCATGAACCAACAAAATTAATTTCATGTCCAAGATTAGTGTTGAAGAAGCAAGTCGTAACCTGAAAAAGCTCTTAGAAAAGGTGGCTGCTGGAGAAGAAGTGATTTTGGTAGAGCAAGATCGGGTAGTAGCTCGGTCTAAAGAGCAATGGTTGGGTAGTGTGAGGGCATTACGAGATTCTGTAAAAGTAAAAGGTGAGGCGCTGAGTGCAACAGTAATTAAGGCACGACTTGAGGAGCGATATTGATTTATCTTGATACAAGCGTTATCGTTTCTTTCTATTTACCAGAAATCCTGAGTGAGATAGTTGAACAATTAATGCGGACTACAAAGAATGCCTCTTCTTTGCGCCTAGAAGCCTCTGCGCGATAAAAAACATATAGTTAGGACTTACGCACAGTCAACTAGAAGGTAGGTATCCAAACATATTAGATCCCCCCAACCCCCCTTTTTAAGGGGGGCTTTGGCTTTGCGTAAGTCTTAATGTACTGTCAGTTAAGCAATACTCAAACTTGCCTTGACAATAACATCGTTATAATCCAAATCGCCACCACCAGGTAAATCCTCAAAGCCCCAAACGTTATCTCCCAATAAACGGATGTGGTCAACTCTGTTAGGGTTAGCTCCTAAATAAGCAAAATAAACTTCGTTATTTTGCCCATTCAAGACTCGATCTACTGTGCTGTCACTAATAATAAAGGGAGCATAAATACCTCCTCCTGCTAGCTGTTTGCCTGTAATATTAGCAGTACCTTGATTTGCTACCGTTAAATCGATACCAGCAACTCTGCTGCGTACTGCTGCTTGGGCGTAACCTGCTTGTCCTGGAGTTAAATCTACAGTCCCGTTGCCGTCAGTATCGATACCACCATTCGCATCAGCAACGCGGTAGAAACCAACAAAATTGTTAAATGCAGCTTCGCGGTTAACTGTAAAGTCTGCCTTTACTTGACCTGCCAATCCGCGCAAATCAATAAGTTCCCTTTCATTACCACTTTGTAAAGCAGTTCCCAAAGGACGAGCAGCGTCGGTTTTTGCGGCTTTAATATTGAAACCTTCAATATTTAAGTCAAAACCATTGTCGTTAACATTGGAAATAAAATTGTTCGAGGTGGAAAAGGTAATCTGCTTAGATTGCCCATTTTTGACATCATCGGCAGTACCGTTTTTAATCAAGGCAAAACCGAGTCTTGAACCGGAAGCAAATTCTAATATCCGAGGAACATTGTTATTGAAACCTGTGGGTTTATTGGTAACTATCGAGGAAATTACCTCTGCGTTACCACTATTTAACAGTTGTTGCAAGTTAATAGTACTCGAACCGTCAAACTTAAATACTACTAACTCATTGACAGGAGCATTCGAGCTATTGTAAGGCTGAACGGTAAAGCTGACTCTCGTCGTACTACCCGTTTTAATCCCAACTACACCAGGAGTCGTGGTAGTTTCAATCCCAGTACTACCAGTAAACCCGGCTAATACACTATCGCTACGGACACTCAAATTTTGAATTCGCGTGTCTAACGCAGGTCCGACATCGGCAACGTTGTAAGGTGTGGTTGCAAAATTTGCAGCCAGGAATTCTGCAAATGCATCTTGTTCGCTACCAGAAGTTGCGAAGCTAGCTTTTCCTGGGTCATATGTGGCTGGGTTAACCCCTGCGTCTATCCTTCCATTCAGGTTAAGGTCGGTAGTTGTTTCCCCAAGAAAATCGATTCGATTTGCAAAAGTGGGATTTGCTTTAATAAAATCACCCAAGGGATAACCATCACCACCATCAGCGAGGAAACTAAGGGTAACAATGCGAATTGCCCGGTCTTTATTTCCTTGTACCAGACCATCTTTGACTAAGGCTTCTTTGACAGTACCATTGTCGTTGAGGATAGCGGCGCTTTGAACGCGCTGACCTGCTGCTTTGGTTGGGTCGAAGCTGAAAGACACACCACCAATTTGCGGAAACTGACCGGGAGTTGCACCAGCTGCTGTTGCTGCTACACCATGTTCGAGAACCGCTTTTAATTGTTCGGCAGTGACTGTAACAAGGGCAAGTGCATTATTAAACGAGAGCGCATTTTGCAGGTCAGGTTGGGAAATACCACCTTCCGGTCTTCCCGATAACGGGTTTCCTTCGGGGGGAATTCTAATTGATTCGGTTGCGCCAGTTGGTGTAAAAATGCTACCGATATTATTTCGTATACCACCACCGTTTTTCAACGACACAGCTACTGTTGAGTCAAGGCGCTTTGTATAAAAGAGGTTGGCATCAGCGGTCAAGTCTCCCAAGTTGGTTTCTTGGGTACGCACATCACTACGAGTACCATTGAGGAATTGTCGAGTAATACCGAAGAAATTACCGTCTTGCTTGACAATTACTTGACGCAGTGCGTCGGTAATAGCTTTAATTTCAGGGTCTACTAAATTTTGGGCATTGAGAGCTGCTACTCCTTGGTCATCGGTCGCGTAAGCACCACTAATGTTGGGGTTAATGCTGCTAGGAATAATCTTACCCGCAGCATCAAATTCGACTACCAAGCGACCGACATATTTATAGTTACCGTCGATGTTAATAATGGCAACATCTTCGCCAGTGGCAGATTTGGCGAGAATAGGGTAATCACCTTGTTTTGCATCCCCGGCTCGCAGACGGTCTGTGCTATCAACTAAGCGAGTATTTGAACCACCCGCCATAATAATGTCTACATCTTTAAGTAGACCTGCCAACTGTTGCTCAACCGCAATTTGCTGCATGTGAGCGAGCAAAACAATTTTATTGATACCAGTAGCTTTCAGGGCATCTACGGATTTTTGAATTTCCGCAGCCAGTGCAGCAATATCATTTGCGTCTGCTGGTAATACACCAACGCTACCGGGGGAAGAAATTCTTCTCAGTGTGGGTGTAGTTGCACCTACAACACCTATTTTCTCTCCGTTAGTGGTAATTACGGTACTCTTGGCGATTTTGTTGGGGATAGTACTGGCTTCTTGACCGTCAGCAGTTACTAAAGGAGCCAAGCTAGTGTCAGGAGCGAAATTCAGGTTAGAACTTAAGTAGGGAAATTTCGCACCCGGATAAGCACCATCAGGAGCTATTAAAGAGCTAACGAAGGGAGTACCCAAGTCAAACTCGTGGTTTCCGAACGCGATCGCCTGAAAACCTAACTCGTTTTGGATGACAATATCAGCGCGACCCTGACCCGCTTTACCCAATAAAGGAGCTAAAGAAGGGTCTGCGGCTGCATTTAGGAACAAACTAGGAATGTAAGCATCTCCTGAGGAGAGTACAATCGTATTCGCATAATCCGGCAGTTTGTCGTTATTAGCATCCTGATTTTTGAGCGCGTTGAGAACAGCACTAAAGCGAGGTGCATCATCTAGCGCGGGAATCGCAGCTTCTTGGTCGGAAGCATGGAGAAGTTGGAGTTGGAAGTTCGGCGCTTCAATTTCGTATAGGGTCGCAGTAGTACTGATTTCATTAGAAACAGCTAACAATGGTTTACCATTGGGACTGTCGGCAGCAGAGATAAATTTCAACCCTTCTGGACTAATATCACCTTCGGTACGAATGTACTGCACAAACTGAGGAGAAGCAGGGTTGCTCATGTCATAAACCATGACACCACCACCTGCACGTTCTAACCCAATAAATGCATAGGGTTTACCGCTGACATAACCGATAGTTGCGGCTTCGGGTTCGGGTCCCTTATTATCGGAACGAGTATCAAACTGGGCGGCAACGCCGTCGTTGGCATTAAACAGTGTAGGTGTTTGGGTGGAGGTAATCCGTTCTAACTGGTCGCCACTGTCAAATACTAATTTACCTGTGTCATCCCAAACTGAGAAAGAACGAGCGCCAAAAGCATATAGTTTCTCAAAATCTGTATCTGCGTCGGTATTCCCAAGGGTATTGGTGATTATCAAGCGACCGAGATTTTCAGACTTTTTGAGGTCAGCTGCGTTCGGGAAAACTGACGGGTCTAAAGTGACGCTATTAGCACCAATTCGTACCTCTTCGTTGAAAATACTCCCTTCTGTATTATTAGGAGCAGGCAAAATATTATTTGCTGTGGGACGAATGCGCGAATCACCTTCGTTGGCAGTAATATAGTAGGTTTTGCCAGCTACTTGAAACGATGAAACTGCATCTGGTTGATACATCCCCAAGATGGGCCAGTTTTGAATATTGATTTTACCGCCACCACCGCTGGTACCGTTAACATCGCGATCGCTGGCATCAATACCGTTTCCTAGTAAGTTATGGTCTTTGAAACCTAAAGGAACAACGCTTTTTACCGTATTGGTCGCAATATCAACGATTGCAAAAGCATTACTTTCTTGCAGAGTGACGAAAGCTGTTTTGCCATCGGGAGAAACTGCTATATACTCTGGTTCAAAATCTTTAGCTGCGGAAGCATCCTTCCCAAAAATTCTGATACCTTGTCCTCTTAAAGCAGCTTCCTGACCGTTAAAAGCTGTGAAAGCGGCAGTGGTAACTTTAGTATTATCTAAGGCTGCAATACTTCCAGAAACGTCGATAATGCTAATTGAGCCTTCTGGATCAATTGCGTAATTTTCGCTAGGTTCGCCTTCGTTCGCTACCAGTACCTTGCTACCATCGGGGGTAAAGGTAAGCATGTCAGGCAAAGCACCTACGGTTACTTGCGAAAGTGCTGTAGCATTGGGAACATTAGCAGCAGCATCAAAAAATACTACTTTGCCTGGGTCGGTGGCAGCAGTAGCGGAAATTGCCACCGCAACAATGCTGTTATTAGTACCTGTACCTTTCCTAACTGCTACACTTTGAATTCCTGCACCAAAACTGGAGAGGTCAATATTACCGATTTTCGTGGGTTTGGTGGGGTCAGAAACATCAGTAACCTGAAGTACAGGTTTACCTGCAACTTCTCCTGTTGTAAACAGACGCTTGGTTTTGGGGTCAAAATCAGAAATTTCTGCGCCGTCTAGTTTAATCGTACCAGCAAATTTCAATTGAATTGGATTAGCCATTGTTATGTGTATAACTAAAAGGTATGGTTACTAGTTTTATGAAAAACTGTGACTTGAGCGCTTTTTGAGCAAGATTTTGACTTACTCTATTGATATCGATATTCAAATTCCCAAAGGCATCCGCTTCGTTTGGCAAAACTCCATCTGTAGATGCTTTTTCTACCGTCACTAAGTTTTAGTGAAATAGAAGTTCCAACATTTTCAAGTTATCCCGGTAAGATTAAGGAAAAACTAAGGGAAAGTAAAAAAAACCATGTTGTTTTGTGATTTTGAGAGGATATTTAATAAATTCCGAACTCCAAACTTAGAGTGGGCTTGACTTAAGCAGCAAATGTAACTGAGGTTCTGAAAGCGTACTGCACGCTATACAAATAATATTTATTACATCAAATTTGAGTATTTAGGGGTATAAACAATGATTCGAGCTTTTTTTGAAACAGCAATTACGAATCTTCCAACCTGCGATACTATTTATCTGAAAGTTTTCTACCCAGCAGCAACATTGGGAAGCGAACAAGAAAAAACGACTTTAATCGTACCTGCTGACGCGCAAAAAGCACCGTTTCCAGTCGTAATTTTTTTTAATGGATATAACTGCGAAGCTTTTATATATCAGTGGTTGGCAGAAAAGCTAGCTGAACGTGGTTTGGTGGTGGTGACGTTTAATTACATTGCCCCAAAATTTGCAGAAAATCCCAGTATCACTCCTGGAGTTGATTTTGCTGCATTGCAATCTGATGTTTACGGTACGAAAGCGACTGCTGTATTGTTACCGACATTACTCGCAAAACTCGAAGATTTGCAAGCAAAAGGAATTTTGGCTTCTTTACTTGACTTGCAACGCATCGTCATCGGTGGACATTCCGCAGGTGGTAGGGTTGCGGTTGAAAGTACAAATCCAGAATGGTTCGGGCAAATTGCTGCTTCGTTTGCATATGGTGCCCATAGCATGGGAATTGCAATGCAGGGGTATAAACCTGGGACGATTTTACCACTACCGGATAAGTTACCGATGTTACTGCTAGGAGGAACGCAAGATGGGGTGATTGCTAATAGTAGTGGGTTGTATGGTATTGCTAGTGATGCAACTACGCCAATTATGCGGACATTTGAAGAAGCTATTGTTGGGGGAAGAGATGATAGTTATGTTGCGTTTTTGGAAGGTGCGAATCATTATGCGATCGCGCACCCTTTCGACTCGACTACAGCTAGAAGTTCTCTCGATTTTCCTTCAACGAATGATGAAGGAGTTCGGTTATTAATGGCAGAGATGATTGGTTTATTTATCGACGCACATGTTAAGAAACAACCGGATGCAGCAAAGTCCCTTCAGCAGCTTTTAGATACGAATTCTTTAGTTAATTTCTGGAAATGTAAATAACTTTTTCTATTTTTATGTTATAGTTAGCTACCGATATTTGACCAGGACTTACGCAAAGCCTCCCTTTTGAAGGGGGGTAGGTTCCGATCTCCAAGGACTAGAACGCTTAATTTTTCGTATAGTGTGCGTAAGTCCTATTGACATAAAACAGTACGTTTGCGCGAACTACCTAACAAAGAAAAACATTGTTTTAAAAATATTTCCAGGTACATGTTATGCCCTCACCCTTTCCAGGCATGAACCCTTATTTAGAACATCCAGAATTATTTCCAGGATTTCATCACTGGCTGATTATTGAAATTGCTAGACTTATCTCTCCTCTGGTACGTCCTAAATACCGTGTTGCAGTAGAAGTAAGAATGTACGAAATTAATACAACAAATTCGTTAATAGTCGGTATTCCTGATATCTCGGTTATCAACCGAAAATCTAATACTCAGCCAATACCAACAAACACAGCTGTTGCAACTCCAGTATCTCAACCCCAACGTGTCAAAATTCCGATGCCACTATCCATACGCGAAGGATATTTAGAAGTACGTGAAGTCGAAACAGATATGTTGGTTACTACAGTTGAAATTTTATCTCCTACTAACAAACGAGGTAAAGGACGACAACAGTATGAAGAAAAGCGTGGCGAAATCTTGGCAACCCGCACTAATTTGGTAGAAATCGATTTACTACGTAGCGGAAAACCAATGCCATTAGCCTTGTATGCGACCAGCACTCACTATCGTATTTTAATATGTCGTGGCGATAATCGCCCCTATGCCGATTTATATGCTTTTAATGTTCAGGATATAATACCTTCATTTCCACTTCCTCTACGTTCAGGTGATACAGAACCTATTATTAATCTTTATACATTATTAAATAATATTTATGATATATCCGGTTACGATTTAGTCATTAATTATAATAAACAACCAGTACCAAATTTGATAAAAGAGGATGATGCTTGGGGCGATACATTATTACGCGAACAAGGTTTGAGGTAATATTTAAGCTTTAAGCTCGACTTTATCCAAAATTAAGAACTTAGTTTCCTTTACCCGGCAAAAACCCTAGATGACGGCAAAAACTTTTTCCATATCACTGATTATCGGTGAAATCGAAAAAGTCAAACAAGCGTCCCACAAACGTTTCAGCGTAACCCTAACGTTTTGTAAAAATGGATAAAGTCGAGATAAGAGGATGTTTTAAAAGTATAGTTTTTGTCATGCTGAACGGAGCGATAGCGCAGTGTTCGCGCTGAGTCCTAAGAGGACTCGCTCCGCGAACGCGTTCCCGCTTTCTTAGCATCTCGACCACAACGAGACATCTAGATTCTTCACTTCATTTCCCAAGCGTTCAGAATGACAAGTTATACCTATGTTAGACTTTTAAAACATCCTCTAATATTGTTACTGTCTGATTCTGCAATTATCAAAGCAGGTCTTCTTTTAGTCGCTGATGCATCAGTAAATGGGAAAGGAACTGAAACTACATCCCCTTGGGTAAGGTTATCTATAGATTTTTCCAAGCTTCATCTTCCTCTGGATCGAGCCAAATTTTATTCAGTGATGACTCACTCAACTCAAGAAAATCTTTTACTAGCGCTTGAGAGTCATCTAAGTTGTTATTTTGTAAACTTACAATTCGCTCAATTGGTAGTCCTGTCAATTTTGCTACTTGAGCTATATCGATTCCTTCTCGCAACATATTGAGTGCAACTTGGGCTAATCCCTGCTGCAAACCCTGTTCCCATGCTTCGTCTAACGTCGTAGGTTTAATTACCGAGTCGTGCATAATCGTTAGTTAGGTGCGCTCTGCTTCAATAATACCTCGAATCAAAGGCAAACAAATACCGTATATTGCCAATAACTAAAAAAACCTGGTATATAATACTTTGTAGACTTAACGGACGAATATTACGAGCAATGCGATCGAGTTAGATTAACTCATCATGATTATGCTATGATTATTCGCCCGATATTTGACATAAAACAGTACGTTTGCGCGAACCATCTAACTCAAAAAACAAGATTGATTGATAAGTCCCCAATCCAAGTTTGCCATCGACGATTGGAATAATTTCGCTGTTATTAAGCATCATTGCCATTAGATGCGAGTGAGCATTTATTGGTTCATCGGGTGGAATATTTGGTCTAAGATGTAAATCATTGTGTAGATAGCGATCGCTTTCTGGTGCTAACTTTTGTAAAAATACTTTGATATCTTCCAGCAATCGTTCTTCGTTTTCGTTAATCGCTAACGCTGTGGTAGTATGACGCGAAAATACTAATACTTGACCGTTTTTAATAGGAGTTGATGCAACAAGCGCTTCTATCTGTAGGGTGATATTATGGATGTTAATACCTGGATGAGTTTCAATTTCAATGATTTTATTAATAATTGGCATTTGGGTTAAGATTGAGATTTTCTAAATTTAGATTAATAAACGGCTATTCCATGTTGAGTATAGCAAGTTAGAAGGGAATTATAAGAATAAACATAATAGTACTATTTCCCTGTCATATGAACCGCACACCTTTAGAAGAAGCACTCGATGAAAATACATCAGTCGAACGATTGCAAGAGTTAGCAAAAAATAGCGGTACAAATATTCGTCAAGCTGTTGCTCAAAATCCTAACACTTCATTAAATGTTTTACTAAATTTATTTTATTGGTTCCCAGTTAATGTCCTAAATAATCCAATAATGCCGCTATTATTACTAGAAAATCCAAATTTTTTTGATAAACTATACCGAGCTAACTGTAATGTTTTCCAGCATGAAGGAATACCTTATTTTTTTCTTAATTGGGTAATCAGCCAAACCGACGAAAACATAAAAATGGCTTTGTCAAAAAGTTCTAGAACACCTAAACACTTTTTGTTGCAACTAGTGAATGATGCGTCAGTTAATGTACGTTTCACAATTGCCGAGAATATGAATACACCACAAATAATATCTAAGCAGATATTAAAATTCCTTGCACAGACAGATAATGATAAAATCCGTCAAAAAGTAGCCTTAAGTAATAAAACTCCGATAGATATTTTAGAGTTACTAGCCAACGATAAAGAACCGGATGTTCGTGAAGCTGTAGCTCAAAATCCAAAAACGCCTAAATTAATTTTAGAAAAATTATCTCAAGATGAAATATTTAGTGTCCGCCGTAGGATAGTCGAAAACCCAAATACACCTAGTTATATTTTGGAAAACTTCGCTGTAAATGTATGCAAATACTTCAGACGTAAAGTGGCTAAAAATTTTAATACTACAAGTAATGTACTAGAAAAACTAGCACGCGAGAACGATAAAGAACTTTGTCTTGCAGTCGGCATACATAAGAATACTCCTATCCACATATTACAAAAATTAGCTCAACATAAAAATAAGGAAATTCGTGAAGCTGTTGCAAGTAATTTTAAAACTCCAGCAAGCTTACTTGAACATTTATCAAGAGATAAAGCAAGCTGCGTTCGCATGAAAGTAGCAGAAAATCGAAGAACACCTAGTCATACATTAAGCTGGTTAGCAAAAGACAGTAATGAAAAAGTTCGTTTTTTTGTGGCAGCTAATACTAATACTTATACAAAAGATTTAGAAAAACTTGCAGAAGATGAAAAATATACTGTTCGGCTTATGACTGCACAGAATACTAATATACCTCTTGAATATTTAGCAAAGTTATCAGTTGATAACAATGATAAAGTTCGTTTATCTGTTGCACATAATCCCTCTACCCCAGAAAATATTTTAAATGAGTTAATTAACGATAAATCTAATTTATTACTTCGCGTTGCTGCTGTAATAAATCTAGAAAAACGGCACAATTGTGTTAAATAAGTATTTTCGATTAGATGTAAAACCCGCCTGGGAATGTAATTCTCAGGCTAATAACTGAAGTCCATTAAAATGGACTCAAATAATCTGGTGTATAACACACCCTACGTATCTTTTTAAAAATCAAACTGAATTCCTATAAAAACTTAGTATAACTATAAATTCGCCAGCACAAGTTTTCAGATTTATTTAGAAAGCCATGCTTGCTCAAAACATCTTCTCGTTAATTGTTCTTAGCAATCTGCAAATATATTTCTTGTTCTACAGTTTCTAAATCGGCTACTTTTGAGAGTAACTTTCGTTTATGTGCCTGCACTTTTTCTAAACGTTTATGTAAATAAGTACCATCTACATATGAGTCAAATATTTCTTTAAACTCTTCATCAGACACAGGTTTGCCAGCAACGGCTAAATGTTCTAAATTATCAAGTTCTTCTCCTCGTTTGAGGATATCAGTAATATCTTCTGTTACATCCATTTTTTCAGACATATTTTTTCCTTACTTAATCATTATAACTTTGCTTTCTAATTTGTTGCTCTGAAAGAAAACGCTCTGCGCTGGCTGCTGTTAGTTCCATACCCCCAGAACCATCTTCATCTTCTACAAAGCCAATTCTTGTATAAAATGACTTTGCTCTTTCAATCGATATTGCCCTTAGTCTCCCATTATATCCTAGCTCGATACTTTCTCTCACAACACCTTCTATTAGTGAGGTGGCAGAACCTTTAACTGTTTCTGGTTGGTTTTTAATCACGTTCCAAGGGGCATTAACTAGAGTATCGATATACAAACAGTCAAAATATTCTTCGACTACTGCCGCCGAATGCAATCTGCCGTTGATATCTTGTACTCCTCTAAATAATTCTGGCTCCATAGTTACACTGTCAATTAAATATCTTACTTTGGCAGTACAATCTCCAAAATTTGTGCCTAATATTCTTTCAAGTTCGTCATTATAGATAGATGTTATGTATTCTCTAATTTTTATTTCCCAAATACTCATCTGTCCCCAATTATATGTATTTCTACCTTTGATGTATATAAAACTAATCATATGTTAGTGAAAATCTAACTTATTTAGACATTGTAAATTATATGGTACGGGTAATAAACTAATTAGTTATTCCTATATATAGCGAATGTTTAACCGCTTGCGTTCATACGCACCGCAGGCTTAGATTTATGCCAGTGCGATCGCCATAGATTTCCCCAAGTTTAATAACTGTAAGTAAACTGACACCACTTAAGCTCCAAATGAGAATGCACTGGCATTTGCTGAGTAGATTTACATAAGCGATCGCACTTCTTAAACTCCGCTCGTGAGTATCGCGCATCTCAAATTCTCAACCGTTAATGCTAACACAATAATTTCACCCTTATTTGTAATAAAAGCTACTAGCTACCACCAATAAAATCTAGTTAAAATCGTATTTATATCAGTAAATATTTGGGTGTCGGCGACTTGAATCGTAGCATAGCGAACAAGGGTAAATAAGAATGGATCGAACTCCAGAACAACAAGCGACCGATGCAGCAACACCCCCATTCGTTTTATGTACCCTGGTCAATTCAGGAACATATATTGCGCCATTGGTAGCTGCAAATCCGAATGCTGAACCTGAGTTATTGCGGCAGTTAGCTGCAAGTGAAGATGCTGAAGTCCGCAAAGCTGTGGCAACCAATCCCAATACACCGACCGAAGTATTGCTGCAACTGGCAGAAAAATTTCCTCAGCAATTTATTGAAAATTCGCTGTTGCCTTTATTAGTTCTGGAAAATCCAAATTTTGTCGCCGAAATTTCCTACTGGACTTTGTTAAAGCTACTAAGACAATACGATTTGCCAGAATATTTCTTATCTGGGGCGGCGATGCATCCCAATACAGAAGTATTGTACTCGGTAGCCAAACATCATAAAACCCCGGAAACGGCTTTGTTAGAAATGGCGCGTCGCTCTCACCAGGATGCGCGTTTGGGGTTTTGTATTGCCCAACGCCAAAATCTTTCCGAATCAGTCCTTGCTACCCTTGCCCAGTACAGCGCGATCGCAGTCCGCTTGTACTTAGCCAAGCACCATACAACACCTTGCAACATCTTAGAAATACTCGCCGAAGTCCCTGAAACACATTTAAATTTGCGCCAGGAAATTCATCAAAAAATCGCCAAAAATCCCAATACTCCCCTCGTACTAATCGAGAAATTAATTGCACAAAACGATAAAAAAGTCAAGCAAGCAATCGCAACTCGTGCTGACTTGCCCAATCGCATCTTGATCGAACTGGCGACTGACTACCGCATCCACACGATGAATTTTTTGGCACAAAACCAACACATCAGTGCTAATGTACTAACAGAATTAGCAAATCATCCCGAACAGCGAGTGCGGCAAATGGTTGCAAGTCATCCGAATACACCCCAAAGTATACTAGAGGAGGCAGCGAAATCTGCCGAACTGTATTACTATGTAGCTCAAAACCCCAGTACGCCAGCTATTGGACTCGACGATTTAGCCCAACATAACCAGAATCAAATATCAACTGCGATCGCACTCAACCCCAGTACCCCAGGATTTGTCCTCGAACGGATTGCTCAAAATCATGCCCACGACCTTTTAATTGCCCAGCATCCCAACGCTACCCCAAGATTACTACAACAAGTACTTTGGCGGTTAGCAATCGACGAGCGTTTCTCGGTTCGCAAATATGTTGCCAAAAATCCGCATACACCTATTGATATTCTGACAACCTGGGTGCGAAAAGAACCCCAATTACGTCCTTGGATTGCTCAAAATCCGAATATTCCCGTGCCAATTCTCGAAGTTTTAGCACGCGACGCATCACCTCAAGTACGAATAGATCTAGCAGCGAACGAAAGTACGCCAAATGGAATTCTCGAACGATTAGCGAGAGACACTGAAGTTGAAGTCAGACAAGCAGTTGCCAGTAATTCCAACAGTCCCAGAAATGTCTTAGAAATGTTAGTAAAGGATTGGCAGTGCAGCACATTTGTTGCTCAAAATCCCAATACCCCAACCGAAGTACTGGAATATTTAACGCGACTTTCAGGATTTAACTGGTTGTTACTAGTGCATCAAAATACTTCCGTAGAAATGCGGCAGCGATTATTGACTACTCTTGCTAAAAGTAAGCTGGATTCAGACCGACTTTATGCTGCCCGACACCCAAACACATTAGCCGAAATTCTTGCCTCCTTAGCAATGGACAAGAACCTAGAAGTTCGCAGTGCTGCAATCCAAGCGCTGAAAAGACACCCAATTTAGATAAGTTTTTACTTAAACCTTAAGCTGACTACGAACCAAAAGTACCTAAAATTTTATGAATCCCAGCGAACTCAAAACCTATTTAAATAATTTGATTGCGAAAAATCTCCAAATCAGCACAATGATTTGGGGACCTCCCGGTATTGGGAAATCGAGCATTGTCAGCCAAATTGCGCGAGAACATGAAATCGACTTTGTAGACGTGCGGTTGTCGCAACTCGCACCCACCGACTTACGCGGTTTACCCGTTGCCGAAGACGGTATTTCTAAATGGTTTCCACCCGAATTTCTTCCTCGCAGTGGTAAAGGTATTTTATTTCTCGACGAATTGAACATGGCACCACCCGCAATGCAAGGTGTGGCACAACAGTTAATTTTAGACCGTCGCGTAGGTAGTTACACAGTACCCGATGGTTGGTATGTTTGGGCAGCTGGAAACCGTAAAGAAGACCGTGCAGCAGTATTTGATATGCCTGCACCTTTAGCCAACAGATTTTTACACCTCGAAGTGCAATCGGACTTTGATAGCTTCAAAGCCTATGCGTTAGAAAAACGCTTACACGAGCAAATTATTGCCTTTCTCTCATTTCGTTCGACATTGTTACATAAAATTGACCCCCACCAGCCAGCATTCCCCACACCACGTTCGTGGGAAATGGCGAGTGCGCTACATTACGTCGGACTCGATATTGCCCCAGCAGTAGGTACGGGTGCAACGGCAGAGTTTACAGCTTACCTTCAAGTGTATCAAAATTTACCAGACCTCATCTCTATTTTAGAAGGAAAAGGCGACAAAATCGGCTTTCCGAAGGAACCAAGTGCCAGGTACGCGACAGCAATCGGGTTAACAGTACGTGCGGCAGATGCCAAGCAAGCGCAGAATGCTTTTAAGTGGTTGAGTGAAAAAGCCACAACCGAATGGGTACAGTTTTTTGCGACAGATTTATTTCCGATGATGCGTAGTAAAAATCAAATGGGTGCTTTAGCTAAGTTAGCCGAGAAAGATGCGGATTTGAAGAAGTTTATTCAAGAGTATTTTCAGCTAGTTGGATTGGGGAAGTAGGGTAAAGAAAAATTCCTAACTCTTAGAGAGACGCTTTCTTTCGCGTCTCTACACCTCCTAATTCCTAATTCCTAATTCCTAATTCCTAATTCCTAATTCCTAATTCCTAATTCCTAATTCCTAATTCCTAATTCCTAATTCCTAATTCCTAATTCCTAA
>CAXTCQ010000176.1:0-17381 GCA_964242965.1 uncultured Calothrix sp.
TTTCTTAGCCCACCCTGCGGGATCTTGCTACAAAATTAATGTGGTGGGGTACTAGTACTTCACCAAATTAATTTTGAGGGAAGAAATAAATACCACAGAGACACAGAGGACACAGAGAAGAAAATTAGGAGAGTCAAGATTTAAGGGCAACGGAGTGCAAAGGGGGTCTATTTTTTACCCTATTCCAATAACACTCATAAACCATCCGCATAATAGAACTTGAGCAAATGGACGCAATTAATCTTAAAATTCTACACGGGGAGCTAAAATTCAGCGACCTACGTTTACTGTGAGCTTCAGGAGTTTTTTTGTGGACTTATCGCGTATTCCAGCCCAGCCGAAACCGGGTATAATCAACGTTTTGATTGAAATTACAGGTGGGAGTAAAAATAAATACGAATATGATAAGGATTTACAGGCTTTTGCCTTAGACCGAGTACTTTATTCGTCGGTCAAATACCCTTATGATTATGGTTTCGTACCGAATACTCTAGCTGATGATGGCGACCCCTTGGACGGGATGGTAATTATAGATGAGCCGACCTTCCCAGGATGTATCATTGCTGCACGACCAATTGGCATGTTAGAGATGATTGACGGTGGAGATAGGGATGAAAAAATTCTTTGCGTTCCCGATAAAGACCCGCGTTACCAAAATGTTAAATCACTAAAGGACATTGCACCGCACCGATTAGACGAGATAGCCGAGTTTTTCCGCAGTTACAAAAACTTAGAAAAAAAGGTGACGGAAATTCGCGGTTGGCAGGATGTAGATAAAGTTCAGCCTTTAGTAGAACAATGTATTAAAGCTGGTAGCGAAAAAGGTCGAGATTCTGATTCAGCAACTACCTGAACTGCTTCTAGAATCAAAGTAGTTCACATCTAGCTTTTAAACAAACATGCAGCGCACGCTCCTTTTAGCAAAAATTCACAACTGTATTCTGACTGCGGCAAATATTAACTACGTTGGTAGCATCAGTATCGATACAATCTTGTTACAGAAAGCTGGTATCTTGCCCTTCGAGCAGGTGCAGGTGGTAAACGTTAACAACGGTGAGCGTTTTACTACTTATGCTATTCCCGCACCAGCGAATTCGGGAGCGATTGAGCTAAATGGGGCTGCGGCACGTCTAGGCATTTGTGGCGATCGCTTGATTATAATGACTTACGGGCAGTTGTCTGCGGAAGAGTTAAAAAACTACTCTCCTACAGTTGTCATCGTAGACGAAAAAAACCGACTTAAAGAAGTACGGCGCTACGATGAATTGCTCGGTAAGACTTAATAATTAAGGAAAATGTCAAATTTTGAGCCGTTGCCGAATCCAAGCTACGTAACCGAAACACAAACTGCCGACTTGCAGCAAACTTTCTTTGCCGTGCGATTCTGGGGTGTTCGGGGTTTGATACCCACACCAAGTACCTCGCAAGAGCGTTATGGTGGTAATACTGCTTGTGTTGAGATGTTCGTTGCAGGTAAACGCTTAATTTTTGATGGCGGTACTGGCTTGCGGATTTTGGGTAAAACTTGGCAACAAGACCAACAACCACTCGAAGCCCATTTATTTTTTACGAATTCTCAATCAAATCGCATTCAAGGCTTTCCGTTTTTTGCTCCTGCCTTTACTGCCAATAATTGCTTTCATATCTACGGAAATGCTGCCTCGAATGGGGCTTCAATTAAACAGTGTTTGTACGACCAAATGCTCCAACCGCATTTTCCCTACCCCTTGCAGTTAATGCAGTCGGAGTTGCTGTTTAAGAATTTGATGCCGGGTACGGTAGTAACGCTTGATGATGTGACGATTACCACAGGATTGATTAATCAAACTCAAAAGTCGATTGGCTATCGAATTAATTGGCAAGAATATAGTGTTGCTTACGTAACTGATTTGAATCCGAGTGCGGATGAAGCCGAACAAAAGCGGATTATCGAGTTTACTCAAGGTGTTGATTTGTTGATTGCAAATGCAACTTATACGGAGTTGACACCGCGAAATCATCTTGAAGCTGACGAACACTGGCAAACAGGGGTTAATTTAGCAATTGCGAGTGCGGCAAAACGCTTAGTAATTTCGCACCACCACCCCGATGATGATGACGATTTACTCGATAAGGTACAAACGAAAATGAAATCAGTCTTAGAGCAAGCTGTATTAGCGCATGAAGGATTGATTTTAAATGTTGTTTGATAGCGTTAAAGAATGGTAATATGACCCAAACCCAAGCCCAAACACAAACCGAACCAAAAATATACACCTTCGATAAATTTATCGAATGGTATCCAGAAAACTCAGTAGTACGGAGTAGGGAGTATCGATGCAGGGTAAATTTATCTGAAATTGACTTAGGGAATGTAGAAACCCCAAGCTCAAGCGAAGCCAACTTGAGGTCGTTCATACATGATTTGCGACCCTGCTACGAATCGGGAAATTTCTTGGAGCTTTTGGGTAACAGCTCCATTGGTAATTAATTCTTCGGCTTTGCTAATACCCGCGTGCATATCCGTGCAAATGCCGCAGCGCCACAAATAAAAACCTCCATTCCACAGTGCGCTTTGCATTACTTCCCCTGGTTTACCTGCTAATGTCGCTTGAATCTGGGCAATTAGTGTTTCCGTTGTTTCTAACGGTACATTCTGACTTGTAAAGCCGTATTCACGCGGTACTAGGTGCAATCGTTCAATAGTGTTTTCCAAACCCAAGCCGATTATTGCCGTGCGATCGCGTGGTAAGTCACAACTACCTTCCAATCCCTTAATAGTTGTAAATTGTTTGACTTTATGCATTCCCAAGGCTGTTTGAAACATTGCTTCAGTAGGCGGGTGAACGTAACCAGCGATAATATGAGCATCTCCCGCATACGGACACCAAATTAACTCCATTGTCGCAAACGGCGGGCGCTTGCCAAGTTGGTCGCGGTATTCCCAAATACGATTAGTTAAGGGAAAATGCTTATATGTATAAACAAAACCGATGCCTGTTTGCTCGAATATGCTTTGGGCTGTTTCTAGTCGGACTTGCGTCCAATCAACTCCTAGTCCTTGCCAGACTTCAACCAACGGTAAACCATATTTTGTCGGTAGGCGATCGCTTCCATGCATAACCACGGGTTGCCCAGCAGCAGCAAGTAATAACGCTGTTATCGGACTAATTGGTGCGGTACGAGTTCGACCATCGTAGGGAATTCCTAAAACTATAACTGGTCGGTCGAATGCAATTGGTTCTAATTTTGGTCCCAATTCATCATAAGCATCCAACATCCCCGCTAATTCTTCACCTGTGGGACGTCTAATCCGGTGGGCAATCATAAACGCACCAATCTGCGCTGGTGTTGCTTCACCAAGTAACATCATTCTAGTCGCACTAGCCGCTTCAGCACGAGTCAGATTTTCGGACGTATGATTACCGCTGCCGACTTTCCGCAGTAAGTCCCGAAATATATTGCTCATTTGAGTTAATCTGTATAGGGGAAAATCAAAATTCAAAATTTCAAATTATCAAATCCCATCAGTAACATAATAAAAAGCATTTTAATTTATATAACATTAACTAGCAGAACGCTGTACCGAGTCTGACTTAGGTGGGATATTTTCGCGGACTAGTTGCCAGAAATGTCGAATTGGGGGAATTTGGAGACGGTCAGCTGTTGTAACCATCACTACCCGACGAGTCAAACTCGAACTATCGGCGAATATGCTGTTTTGATTGGTAAGCGAACGAACTGCAAGGGTCGGGTCGTTACGTGCTTCGACTAATGCGGAGTGCGGTAACAATGCCACAAGTTCACCTTGACGCACTACTCCTCGAAAAGCATCAAGAGTATTTACCTCTAAAGCTGCTTGCAATCTTGCCTCCAGTCGCTCAAATCGGTCTTGTACCAATCGTTGCATCCCGTAACCGTCTTTAAATACGACTTGGGGATAATGAATCAACTCAGACCAAGGAACCGATTCATATTTGGCAAGTGGGTGACTGACTGCGGTGAGAAGTTCGATTGGTTCATCGTATAGTACTTCGACGACCATTTCCCGACCGGTAGTCAAAAACCGATTATTCATCACAATTGCTAAATCCACCAATCCATCCTTGAGGACTTTGAGAGCGCGATCGCTTCCCAATGATGTTACCCGCAATTGTACTTCTGGGAAATCGTGACAAAACCGCTGCAATACAGGTGGCAGATAATAGGCACACAGCGAGTGAATTGCGGCAATGCATAGTTCTGGTTGCTTTCCCGATATTAAGTTAGAGATTTCCTGCGTCGCGCTTTGCCACTCAAGACAAATTTTACGCGCACGCGGCATTAACCGATCGCCCGCAACTGTAAGTTTTGCCTGATTTGTACGGTGAAACAGTTCTAACCCCAAGTCAGATTCCAGCGCTTGAATTTGGCGGCTAATAGTCGATTGGGTTACACCGCATTTTCGCGCTGCCCCCTGAAAACTACCCGTATCAGCAATAGCCAGAAAAGCTTGCAACTGCTCTAGTCGCATTGTTTATGTAGCCTGAATTACATTTATGCCCTTTATCAACTTAACGGTTTTTCTGTTTGAGTTCGGTAGAGTTTGTTACATCTCGTTCGCTTTCAGACAGTTTTTTTACAAATAACCGCGAGTTAATTACCGAATTTACCGAGAAATTCAGTTATTAATGAATTCTAAATATATTCTTAATATTTAAGCTAAATGTGAGTAAATCTTAATATTTTCAAGGAAGGGCTAGTTCAAACCCCTAAAAAATTCAAAATATATATAAAGAGCAGTTTTATTAATATGACTACAGAACAGAGGTTAGACCGTATAGAAGGAGATATTTCCAGCCTGACAGAAACACAGAAACGGACTCAGTTGCAGTTAGACCAATTGGCTCAAATGCAAGTTCAGACGCAAACCAAGCTAAATCAAATGTCTAACAGGGTGGATGACTTTGTTTTTCAGACGCAACGATTGTTTACCCAAACTGCCGGAAGATTGGATAATGTAGAGGGACAAGCCGAGAGGCTGGAAGCTATAGTCAGACGGCTTGACCGCAATTACGAGGAACAACAATCTCAGATCCGAGAATTCCGAATTACCACCAATGCCGCATTAGAATGCATTGACCGAGTTTTAAATTTTCTTGTTCGGCAACAAGGGGGAGCTAATTCCTAATTCCTACTCCCAAATTCCTCAAAGATGCTAGAGCATGAAGTCGAACTTGCGAATCATTATCGTTTTGAAGCAATTGGAGTGGTTCGATTGCGGCTTTTGTGCCGAGTTGCCCCAGTGAAAGTGCTACAGCACAACGGAAACTACCAATTTCAATCGCTGGATGGGATTGGAGTACTGACAACAAAATTTCAGTGGCGAGGACGTTTAGATGAGGTTGAACTCGTCCGAAAACGGTAACTATTTGCTGCGATAACGTTACCGACTCAACTTCATTTAGCGCTTGTTGCAAGTACTTTAAACCAGAGATAGTTCCAATCCAGCTCAATGCCCGAATTGCTTCCGTCTTCAGCTTAATTGGTGTCTCAGAGGATACTAATACCCGATACAGGTGTTGAGCGGCAATATCGCAACCCATCCGCGACAGAGATACTGCTGCGGCACATGCAACTTCGATTGAGTCATTGAGTTTGAGCTGCAAGCGTGCGACTAAATCGAATTTATCGCCTAAATCGGGGCGAAAACCTAACCCAAGTACAGCTTCGCGGCGAACGCTGGGTGCTTCATCATTAATAGCCCCAAGCAATACATCTACTACTCGCTCATCGTGGAAACTGCTAAGAGCTTCAATTGCGGCTTTTCGTACTTCCGCGCTCGAATCGTTAACAACAGTTAATAAAGGCGCAATCGTATTTGTATGACGAATGTAACAAAGCGATCGCGTTGCTAAAAGCCTAGTCGAATCATCCTTTAGTAACTGCGAGAGTGAGAAAATCGCCTCTGTGCCAAGTTTCCCTAATACAGAGGCAGCCATTGCTTGAAGTTCTTCATTATCGCTAGTTTGTAGCAATTCCACCAATGGCAAAATTGTTTCAGTATTTTTAAATTCTCCTAAAATCCGCACGGAGTACCAGCGCAATTCTTCGTCTCTTGTATCGTCCTCTAAAATGGCAACCAGAGGGGGAATAGCAACGCTTCCGAGATAAGTAAATACCTTAGTAATATCCCAACGCTGCTGGAAATCGCCGATTTCAAGAATCGAGAGTGCTAATTCGAGTAGATTTTCCCGGCATTCGGCTATTTCTGGATGTTTTGCATCCGTTTCCATCAATTGCTGCAAGCTTTGAATTAGTAATGACCAGTCAGATACTTCGTATGCTGCCCGTGCTTGTACCAAAAGTTGATTGATATTATTCATTGTTTATAAAGGATTATGGGTTAGGAATTAGCGGTTAAGGATTCTTTAAACCCTATTAACCATTACCTATTTTTATTAAGCGCGATACTCATGATTGAGTCGCTTCACGAACTGACACAGCACTGTACCCGATCGCATTTTACTTAAAAAGTGTTAATCGGGGCAAATCTACATAATTTATGCAAAATCTGCATCATCGGTATACTGTTTTGGAGATATTACTCGGATTCCGTAACGATTTATACGTTTTTTTTCTCACACCAACTTTAACTTAAGTTACATAGATTGTTACAAACCCTGTATTCCAAACTTCTTGACAAGTTGACAAAATTAAAATCTGGGAACGGTTTGTAGTGGAATCTAAAATATAGTCTACCCACCTTCTTCTATAAAACCGAATTGTAACGATTGCTATGACAGACGCAGCAACTACCACAACACCCAGTCTCAACAAGTTCGAGAAATTAAAGGCAGAAAAAGATGGACTTGCCGTCAAGTCCGAAATCGAGAAATTTGCTTCATTAGGCTGGGAGGCAATGGATGAAACCGACCGCGACCATCGATTGAAGTGGCTAGGTGTTTTCTTTCGTCCAGTCACCCCCGGTAAATTCATGATGCGGATGCGGATACCGAATGGAATTCTGACTTCTTCGCAAATGCGGGTTTTGGCGGAAGTAGTGCAGCGTTATGGTGATGACGGTTGTGGTGACATCACCACTCGCCAAAATATTCAGTTACGTGGGATACGAATTGAAGATTTACCCGATATTTTGAATCGACTTCACTCGGTAGGTTTAACAAGCATTCAATCGGGGATGGATAACGTTCGCAATATTACAGGCGACCCTGTTGCCGGGTTGGATGCTTCCGAATTGTTTGATACGCGCGAATTGGTGCAGCAAATTCAAGACATGATTACCAACAGTGGAGAAGGTAATACCGAATTTAGCAACCTACCGCGTAAATTTAATATTGCGATCGCCGGAGGACGCGACAATTCAGTTCATGCTGAAATCAACGATTTAGCATTTGTACCAGCATTTAAAGATGAAAGGTTCGGTTTCAACGTGATTGTCGGTGGCTTTTTCTCTGCAAAACGTTGCGATGCTGCGATTCCTTTGAATGCATGGGTTACACCTGATGATGTAGTTGGAGTATGTCGGGCTGTTTTAGAGGTTTTCCGCGATAATGGGTTGCGGGCAAATCGCCAAAAATCGCGTTTGATGTGGTTGCTTGATGAATGGGGTGTAGATAAATTCCGCCTTGAAGTCGAACAACGCTTGGGTAAAAGCTTATTGCCTGCAGCAGAACATGAGGAAATCGACTGGGAAAAACGCGACCATATCGGGGTATATAAGCAAAAACAGCCGGGATTGAATTACGTAGGAATGAGTATTCCTGTAGGTCGTCTGAATGCTGAGATGATGTTTGAAATTGCCCGTCTGGCTGAGGTTTATGGTAGCGGCGAGATTCGGCTTACCGTCGAGCAAAACGTCATTATTCCCAACATATCCGATACGTGTTTGGCAACATTTTTGACAGAATCTCTCCTAGAAACGCTGACAATTAATCCCAATCCCCTAACGCGATCGCTCGTTTCCTGTACGGGTGCCCAATTTTGTAACTTTGCTTTGATTGAGACAAAAAATCGGGCTTTGACAATGATAAAAGCATTGGAAACCGAGTTAGAAATGACTAGCCCTGTGCGAATTCATTGGACGGGATGCCCAAATTCCTGCGGACAACCTCAAGTTGCCGATATCGGTTTGATGGGAACCAAAGCGCGGAAAAATGGTAAACCTGTCGAGGGAGTTGATATCTACATGGGTGGCAAGGTCGGTAAAGATGCCCAATTAGGAACTTGCGTAACTAAAGGAATTCCCTGCGAGGACTTGCAGCCAGTATTGCGACAACTATTAATTGAGAATTTCGGCGCTAAATTGCGCGAACCAGCCATAGTTTAGAGTCATTCGCACGTAGTGGGCACTCTCCTTTGTGCCCTTCTAAAAGTTTCAAATCATCAAAAATTACAGCAATAGTCTGCGGAGCGTAGATTTTCTCTACCGACTAGAGTCTTTTATTAGTCAATTATCAATAATTGACTAAGGGAAAGCGTATTCAATTTACCATCCGATTCAAGAATAAATCAAGGAAATTCAGCAATGCTCAAAGGCTTATTTTCATTTAGAGAACGTTATCGCATTCTCCATCAGACATGGTTTGCATTCTTTCTCACCTTTGTCTGCTGGTTCAACTTTGCTCCCTTTGCCACAACTATCGGCAAACAGCTACAGCTAGCACCAGAGCAGGTGAAAACTTTGGGCATTTGCAACCTGGCTTTGACAATTCCCGCACGCATCATCATCGGCATACTTTTAGATAAATATGGTCCGAGAATTACTTATTCAATCCTACTCGTCTTCGCACTTGTACCTTGTACGCTCACAGCACTTGCACAAAACTTCAACGACCTAGTTGTTGCTCGCTTATTGATGGGAATCGTGGGAGCGGGGTTTGTCGTCGGTATTCGCATGGTATCGGAATGGTTTCCCCCCAAAGACATTGGTATAGCCCAAGGTATTTATGGAGGCTGGGGAAACTTCGGAGCATTTGGAGCCGAATTTGCTCTGCCAATTCTTGCAGTATCCACAAGCTTCATTTCCGGTGGTGCTTCTAACTGGCGGTTTGCGATCGCCCTCACTGGTGTTATCACTGCAATTTACGGTGTTATATATTACAATACAGTCCAAGATACACCTACTGGCAAAGTCTACAAAAAACCTAAGAAAAATGGTTCCTTGGAAGTTACCAGCGCCAAAAGCTTTTACGCTCTACTTCTATCTAACTTCGGTTTAATTTTCGCCTTGGGTTTACTCGCTTGGCGCTTAGAGCAAAAAAATATACGCTACCTAACTCTCACCCAAATGTATTTAGTTTGGGCATTGCTACTCGGATTATTCGCCTACCAAAGCTACCAAGCTTGGCAAGTTAATAAAGATGTCGTCACAGGCAAGAAGACCTACCCAGCATCCGAACGCTATCAATTCAGACAAGTCGCCATCCTGGAATTTACATACATTACCAACTTTGGCTCAGAACTAGCAGTAGTTTCTATGCTGCCGAGATTCTTCGAGACAACCTTTGGATTAGAGCATGTAGTCGCGGGAATGCTCGCCGCAGTTTACCCCTTCATGAACTTAGTTTCGCGTCCCAGCGGTGGATTAATTTCCGACAAATTCGGGTCGCGCAAATGGACAATGACAGCAATCTCCGCCGGAATCGGAGCTAGTTACCTATTAGCGCATGGTATTAACAAAAGCTGGCCGTTACCTCTGGCGATCGCAGTCACAATCATCGCAGCATACTTTGCTCAAGCGGGTTGCGGTGCTACCTACGGAATTGCCCCATTAATCAAAAAAGAAGCCACCGGACAAATCGCCGGCAACATCGGAGCATACGGTAACTTTGGCGGCGTAGTTTACCTGACAATTTACAGTTTGACCGACGCACAAACGTTATTTAGCACAATGGGAATCGCAGCACTAGTTTGTGCCTTCATGTGTGCCTTCTTCCTCAAAGAACCCAAAGGTTCCTTTGCATCTGCATATGAAGGTGAATTAGTTCAATCAACAATTCCAACATCGAATATACCCACAAAAAAAGGGTTAGCAGAAGAATAGGACTAACAGTAAAATCCTTAGAGACATAGCAATACTATGTTTCTAAGGATTTGGTGGAATAAAAGATTTAAGAAAGAAAATTGCTCGTTTTTTTTCAGACGATGTTCTATTTACGAACCGCAAAGGACACGAAGGACACGAAGGAAGAAAAAAGAAGAAAGTATTAAACCAATTATTAATGCAAACTGGTTAATAAAACCCTCTCTTCCTCTTCCTTTGCGTCCTTTGTGGTTCGTTCACTCCAAATTTATTTATTAATAAAAACACTTCAAACATTCCTAAAAACGGAACAGCTATAACCATGACAGAATTTACCAAAACCCTCTGTCCATACTGCGGTGTAGGCTGCGGACTCGAAGTATCCCCCCCAGCCGAATCAGGGAAAGCCACCAATCGAGACAGCCAAGGCAATCCAATCTGGCGAGTTCGAGGAGATAAAAGTCACCCATCAAGCCAAGGAATGGTATGCGTCAAAGGTGCTACCATCGCCGAATCCCTTGATAAAAGCCGACTGCGATACCCAATGGTACGCGATTCCTTAGACCAAGAATTTCGCCGCATCACTTGGGATGAAGCCTTTAATCTAATTTGCTCGCGCATTCAATCAACCAAACCCTCCGAAATATGCATGTACGGTTCCGGGCAATTCCAAACCGAAGACTACTACATTGCCCAAAAACTCATGAAAGGGTGTCTCGGAACCAATAACTTCGATGCCAACTCGCGTTTATGCATGTCCTCTGCCGTAGCGGGCTACATCCAAAGCTTTGGTGCCGATGGTCCTCCCTGCTGCTACGATGACTTAGAGCAAACCGACTGCGCTTTTTTAATCGGTACAAACGCTGCTGAATGTCACCCCATCGCCTTCAACCGCTTCCAGAAGTACCACAAAAAGAACCGCAAAGTTAAATTAATTGTCGTCGATCCCCGCCGTACACCCACAGCCGAAGCCGCAGATTTACATTTGGCAATCCGTCCGGGGACAGATATCGATTTGCTTAATGGTATTGCCCATTTATTAATGCGGTGGAACTATATTGATACCGCTTTCATGGACGAATGTACCGCTAATTTTCCCGCATATGCCGAAGTCATCCGCCACTATGGACCGGATGTAGTCGCACGTCAATGCGGTATTAGTATCGAAGATTTAGAAAAAGCCGCTCGTTACTGGGGTGAATCACAGCGAGTACTATCGTTGTGGTCGATGGGTGTAAATCAGTCATCGGAAGGAACAGCCAAAGTTAGAACTATCATCAATTTGCACTTGATGACCGGACAAATCGGGAAACCAGGTGCAGGACCTTTTTCCTTGAC
Source organism: uncultured Calothrix sp. (assembly GCA_964242965.1). Lineage (GTDB taxonomy): Bacteria > Cyanobacteriota > Cyanobacteriia > Cyanobacteriales > Nostocaceae > JANNFJ01. Next base: position 11,342 of record CAXTCQ010000176.1, read on the forward strand.
CGGACAGCCGAATGCGATGGGAGGACGCGAAGCCGGAGGGTTGGCACATTTATTACCCGGCTACCGGATGGTGAAAAATGCCGAACATCGCGCTGAAGTTGAGGAATTCTGGGGACTCAAACCGGGTCAAATTTCAACATTACCCGGTTTGACAGCTTGGGATATGATTACAAGTTTGGAAACTGGGAATGTTGGATTGCTTTGGATTGCGGCGACAAATCCGGCAGTGAGTATGCCCGATTTGGAACGCACAAAAAAAGCATTAATGCGATCGCCTTTTACAATTTACCAAGACGCATACTATCCAACCGAAACCGCAGCTTACGCGCATCTTTTGCTACCAGCAGCACAGTGGGGCGAAAAAACTGGCGTAATGACCAATTCCGAACGAGTTGTGACTTTATGTCAGGCATTCCGACAACCACCTGGTGAAGCAAAAGCGGACTGGGATATTTTTGCCACAGTTGGCAGGAAGTTAGGCTTTGTGCGTGAGTTTAGCTTTGCGAATTCAGCAGAAGTTTACAGCGAATTTACGAAATTAACCCGCAATCGACCCTGCGATATGGGGGGAATCAGTCACCCAGAGTTACAAATAGGTGCAATTCAATGGCCCTATCCAGAGGAAATTAAAGAGCAAGTATCTATAAATTTTGACACGGGTATTACTGGTTTCGACGCGGAAGAAACAGAGCCGGAAAAATCCTCCTTCAGAGAAAAAAGAACTTCCAAACGACTTTATACAGATTTTTGCTTTCATACTCCCGATGGACGCGCTAGATTTGGAGCATATTATTCGCGGGGATTGGCAGAACCACCAGAACCAGATTATCCCTTCGTCTTAACTACAGGTAGACTTTACGGACATTGGCACACCCAGACGCGAACTGGAAGAATTGAGAAAATTCGGCAAATGCATCCCGACCCATTTATCGAAATCCATCCCCGCGATGCTGCTTCCTTGGGGGTAGTAGAAGGGCAAATTATTGAAGTGCGATCGCGTCGAGGTGAAGCCCGGTTTCCAGCTAAAATCACAAAGGCAATTTCCCCAGGTACAGTTTTTGTTCCCATGCATTGGGGTGCATTGTGGGCGGATAACGCCGAAGCCAATGCCCTTACCCATCCGCAAGCTTGTCCCGACTCACTCCAACCCGAATTAAAAGCTTGTGCCGTTCAACTAGTACCAATAGTTGTTGATTTGACAGTTAAGAAATCTCAATTACAACCAACCCAATGTTAAGCTATGTAAAAAATATCAAGTCTCGAAATTAGGCTCGTAGTTGCGCGGAGAGCGCAAAACTTCCTCCTACCCCACCCGACTATTACAACATCAGCTACCCCAAAACGCTGTTCGTTCAAACATTCTACCCATCTACATTTAATTCGATATTCATCAACTCAGAACAAAGTAGTACAAAATAGTACAAAGAATTAGTGCGTTTGGGGTATCCTTAAGCGCACTATTAATGCTTAATTAATTAATAGGTTGAGTTTTGTCGATTAAACGTTTGCTATTAACTGAGGTAGAGTTAAAGCCATCTCCAAGACATGAAAAGAATAAGTAGAAAATACTTATTCAAACGATTCGATTTGTTGATGGTATTAATATGTTTGCTTAGTAACGTTTAATTTGTTACGTAAGTTGGGGGCAAGCCAGATGAGGAGACTGTTCAAACAATTTCGAGAATTTTTCCGAGATGAGAATTTCATGCACCTCATTGAAGAGATTGAGGTAATAGTTGCTAAAGTTCTGTCACTTTTCATGCTGTGTGTAATTTTATTAGCAATTGCCGACTTAATTATATTCACTTCCAAGGAAATGTTCTCGGCTAACTATGGTGGATTTTACAAAACATTATTTAAAATATTTGGTTTATTTCTCAATGTTTTAATTGCCTTAGAAATCCTAGAAAATATTACTGGGTATCTCAAAAAACACGTCTTGCAAGTCGAGTTAGTAATCGTTACATCTTTAATTGCAGTAGCTCGAAAAATCATTATTCTTGACTTAGATAAAGTCGAAGGAATGGACATTATCGGTCTTGGTCTTGCTGTTCTGGCTTTATCAACAAGTTATTTCATAATTCGTAGTAGTCATTCCAAACCTCGGGATCGGTAAATTCTCATATTCTCAAATTTATGGTTAAATTTTTTGCATTTGAAGAAGATTTTGTTGATTCGCTGCGTTGTATCCCCATGCAGGCACGATACAATCTTGACACCTGCGGTATCAAATTAAAATTAGCCGACTGGAGTCATATGACCCCCTTGGAGCGTCAAGCTTTAGTTGAGTTACCATGCACAAGCGAACCAGAAATTCAAGCATATCGTCAATATTTACAAAATCTGATATTTCAACGTACAGGTAACAATCCATCGGAGTTACCAATCGATGCAGACCCAGCTTGGATGAATACAAATATAATTCCAGATAGCGTACAAGAAAAAGCAGTTGAATTTGGAATTATCCCCATAGAAAAATGGGCAAATTTATCACCTTTAGAACGGTTTGCTTTAATTAAACTCAGTCGTTCGGGACATGAAAATCAGAACTTCCCAAAAGCATTAGCCGAATTCAATTTACTTTAGTTAGTAGTTATTGGTTAAATATAGAGGCTGTGCAACTTACTTAATAAACTGCATCAAAATTTAGATCCCCCTAAATCCCCCGATGAGTTGGGGGACTTTGACTCTAATTCCCCCCTTTTTAAGGGGGGTTAGGGGGGATCTAAATATTTTGGGTAACAAATATGACTTTTCAAATATCCTATCAGTAGTCACTGTACGCGATCGCACTTCCCAAATCCCAGCCCCAACTTTATCGCGGTGTCCGCGCTTTCGCTTTAAAATAGACATGCCTTAAAATTCAATTAAGCTGCTATTCGTACAAAAAAGATTCATGCGTATTTCGTTAAACTGGCTGCGGGAACTGGTAGAAATAAAACTAAGTCCTGAGGAATTGGCAGAAACCTTGACGATGGCAGGGTTTGAGGTGGAAGATATCGAAGACCGTCGCACTTGGGCAAACGGTGTAGTAATTGGTCGTGTTACAAAACGCGAACAACACCCAAATGCCGATAAATTGAGCGTTTGCGAAGTTGATATTGGTACGGGTGAGACTTTAAATATCGTTTGCGGTGCATCGAATGTACGGGCAGATATATTTGTACCAATCGCAACGGTTGGTACATATTTACCAAATATCGATTTAAAAATTAAACCTGCGAAGTTGCGGGGTGTCCCTTCCAATGGCATGATTTGTTCGTTGAAAGAACTCGGTTTGCCTACCGATGTCGATGGGATTCACATTTTTAATCAAGATAATTTGCAACTGGGTAGCGATGTGCGTCCGTTGCTGGGTTTGGATGATGTCGTGTTGGACGTGACTGCGACCGCAAACCGTGCGGATGCGCTTTCGATGGTAGGAATTGCGCGGGAAGTGGCAGCACTGACGGGTGGAAAATTATCGATTCCCGAACCTAAACAGGTATCTATATGCACAGGTACGGGAAATCTAAGTTTAAAAATCGATGAATCGAAAGCTTGCCCAACCTATATTGGTACGGTGGTAGAGAATGTCTTAATTGCACCATCGCCAGAATGGTTGCAGCAGCGATTGCGTTCCGCTGGGACGCGCCCGATAAATAATATCGTGGATATTACGAATTATGTATTGTTAGAATGGGGACAACCGTTACATGCATTCGACCAAGATAGGTTGAAAGCGATCGCAAACAGCGACAACATTACAATTGGGGTTCGCTTTGCCGAAGTTGGCGAAACTTTGAAAACGCTGGATGGGCAAACTCGCAATTTATCAACGCAAAATTTATTAATTACCGCAAACAATAAAGCCGTTGCCCTTGCAGGTGTCATGGGTGGGGAAGAAAGCGAAGTCCACGCAGGTACGCAAAACCTAGTTTTAGAAGCTGCTTTATTTGATAACGTCGCTATTCGTCGTTCGTCGCGGGCAGTGGGGTTACGTAGCGAAGCTTCGACGCGCTACGAACGCGGTATCAATTTTGCCGGGTTGGAAACTGCTTGCAATCGAGCTTTGATGCTATTTACCGAGCTTTGCGGTGGTACAATTGTTACCCAAGAAATCGCCGATACGCGCCCCGATCCAACTACTTGGAGTCATTCATTAACGTTACGCTTAGACCGGATAAATGAAGTATTGGGACCCGTGCGTTTGGGTGATGACGATGCAGGGGAACTCGAAGTCGCAGATGTGGAACGGACGTTAACAGCTTTGGGATGTCAATTAACAGCCAACGGTGATAAAACTTGGAATGTAGTTGTTCCCCCCTATCGTTACCGCGATTTGGAACGCGAAATCGATTTGATTGAAGAAGTTGCTCGTCTTTACGGTTACGATAATTTCTGCGACACGCTGCCGGAAACCGCCGAAGCTGGTTATTTTCCCTTTGAGGTGGAAATTGCACGCAAGTTACGCTATGCAATGCGGGGTGCGGGGTTAACCGAGTTAATCCATTACTCGCTAGTTAAGCCAGGAGAAGACCGTCAAGTTACGATTAGCAATCCTTTGTTTGCTGAATATTCGGCGTTGCGAACCGATTTAATTGCAGGTTTAATTGATGCTTTTGAATACAACCTCGAACAAGGAAATGGTGCGTTAAACGGGTTTGAAATCGGGCGAATTTTCTGGCAAGAAGAAGGCGGATTCCAAGAAGCCGATGCCGTTGGCGGGATAATGGGAGGCAATAGCCGTTTGGGTAGATGGTCGCGTAGCGGTAAGGAACAACCGCTGACCTGGTTTGAGGCAAAAGGCATCTTAGAGAATGTGTTGCAGCAAATGGGGTTGAAAGTTGAGTATCAACCCGATAACCGCGACTCGCGTTTGCATCCCGGACGCACGGCTTCGTTATGGGTGAGTGGCAATCGACTCGGCACGTTTGGGGAATTGCACCCGCAGTTACGTAACGACAGGGGTTTGCCAGATAATATCTACGTATTTCAACTAGACATGGATGTGTTGATAGATGCGGTTGATGATGACGAAATTCAGACTCCTGCGTTTAAGCGGTATTCAACTTATCCCGCATCCGACCGCGATATAGCTTTCTTCGCACCTGTTAAACTTAACGTTGCTGAGATTGAAAAGGCAATTAATAAAGCGGGTAAAGACTTATTGGAATCGGTGGAATTATTCGACGAATATCGCGGCGAAAATGTCCCCCAAGGCAAACGGAGTCTAGCATTTCGTCTAGTATATCGGTCACGCGATCGCACTCTTACCGATGCCGAAGTCGAACCCGTACACCAAAAAGTCCGCGACACGCTAGTTGAGAAATTTGGTGTAAGTCTGAGAAGTTAGGAGTTAGGAGTTAGGAGTTAAGAGTTAGGAGTTAAGAATTGAGAATTAAGTATTTAGGATATTGGAATATAAAGTTTAGTTAAATATCTTTATGTTCCTAACTTGAAATTTTCCATTACTAACTCTTAACTCATAACTTCCAACTCATAACTTCCAACTCATAACTCATAACTTCCAACTTACAACTCCTAACTCATCACTCCTAACTCCTAACTCCTAACTCCTAACTTTTTTCACCATGACTAAATACATAATGTGGGGAAGCTACTGCGAAGACGTTTTAGAAAAACGTGCCCCTTATCGTCAAGCGCATCTTGATGGACTCGCAAAACAAAAAGAATCGGGCGTTTTGATTACAATCGGTCCGACAAAGGATGTGACTAAAGTTTTTGCAATTTACGAAGCCGAAAGCGAAGATTTAGTACGTCAATTAGTAGAAAATGACCCTTACTGGCAGAATCAAATTTGGACTGAATACACAATTAAAGAATGGATTCAAGCATTTTAATTTAGGCTTGTACGGGCGCTTAGGTTAAGCGCCCTAAATAAATTTGATACTACTGAATTAAAAATGTAGAGACGCGATATATCGCGTCTTTATTATTGCGTATTTACCAAATTTATAAACGTACAACCAACAAGTTTCGTATATATAGCAACCGCCAAGGCGGTTAGGGTATAGACTAGAAGTAACCCCTTTTTTTA
>CAXTCQ010000177.1:0-17339 GCA_964242965.1 uncultured Calothrix sp.
GGGGTGGGATGGGGGCGGGTTTATTAGGATTTGTCGTGTGGGGTTGAGATTATTCGTGAACCCGCCCCTACCGGTATTTCGCTTGGGAAAATTGTTCAATCGCTGCAACTAACTCGTCGATTTCTGATTCTGTCGTGAAATAATGCACGCAGGCACGCACGCAATCGGGATGCGCTATGGTACGGGCAAATATTCCTTGGGATTCTAGAAATTTAACTAGTTGCCCGCTTGTTCCCTGTGGGGATGCAAGTTGAAATGAAACTAAACCGCTTTGGGGCGGGGAATTTAGTAAACATTGAATTTGGGGAATTGATTGTAACTTTTGCCAGAGATATTCGCTATTTTTAAGGATTTGTTGATAACGAGCTTTGGCATTTCCCCAATTATTGTGATATGCTAGAGCTTCACGCAATCCCAAAAGCAGGGGAAAATCAGAAGTGGCTATTTCGTAACTTCGCCCGTCAGAATGCCAATCTTGGGGTTGCCCTTGGGTATCAGTTGTGACACTTCGCCAACCAACAAATGTCGGCAGCAAGCTAGATTTGGCTTCAGAACGCACGTACAACCCGCCCAAACCGGCTGCACCGCATAGCCATTTATGACCCGTGAAAGCATAAAAATCAACTGCCAATAAGTTTAAATCAAGAGGCATCATCCCAACTGATTGCGCTGCATCGACTAATAATTTTGTTTGATTTGAGTTACAAATTTCGGCGATTTTGTCAACTTCTAAAACTTTTCCGTTATTCCAAAGAATATGACTGACGACAACCAAGCGGGTATTGGGTTGAAGGTGTTGGGAAATAGTTTCAACCGGATTTGGGGAATGAAGAATTGGGCAAGTTGTGACTTCAACATTAAACCGTTTGGCGATCGCATTCGCAATTGCCACAATCGCATGATGTTCGCAATCGGTAAGCAATAAGTGGTCGCCCGGTTGCCAATTGATACCCCACATAGCAATATTGCAGCCAACAGTCACATTTTCCGTTAGAGTAATCGTATCTGATGATACATTTAATTCGGATGCGATCGCATGACGTGCTTCTTGCATTTCTTTTTCCAACCAAGGGTAAACAGCATTACCAAACGGACCAAGCTGCTGTATCTTAATATGAGCTTGTGCGACTGCATCAATAGCAGATTGTGGCATCGGTCCTTGTCCGCCATAGTTGAAGTAGCTTTTATTTGCCAAAGCCGGAAATGCATCACGATAGTTCATTAGGTATAGGGAGTAGGGAGTAGGGAGTAGGGAGTAGGGAGTATGGAGTAGGGGGGTGTAAGGAGCAAAAAAAAACGATGTTTGTTAACCTTTATATTATTTGTTACTTATGTATTTAAGCTTACGATGATAGGCAAACACAATTTCCCCCCTACTCCCTAACGCCACATGCACTCAACGAGGGAACCTCCGCAACGCAGTGGCTCCTCCCTACTCCCTACTCACTTCTTTGTAATATGAGTTACTCCGATTGCTGCTAATTATTGTTAGCTTAAAGGAATGTTAATTAATGCCGAACTACTGCTACAATACCAACGCTGCAAACGTCGCCCGTACTTAGATATCCACGGCGATGCAAACCAGCGCGACCAACCGACTGACTTACTTGTTAAACTCAAACAAGATAAAATTATTCATCAAAAAAGCATCTTGGCACGCAGAAATTACCTGCGACCAACCTACCGCTATGGAGACTGGCAGACAGGTGCCTCTTCGACCTTGGAATTGATGCAGCAAGGCGTTGAGTGCATTTATCAAGGAGTGCTACTGGCGAATTATGCTGATATCGATTGGCATTATTATGCCCGTGTCAGCGAGAGTTATGAATATAATTTTTCTAACACTGAGTATCAAAACACTAATACAATTGTTACACCTATCGCAGTAAAAAGCGAATTTATAAGTAATAATACGGCTGTAAATCCACAAATTGATATTTTAAATACTTGGCAGTCTCCATTTACAGCGTTGCGGTCTGGGTATTTCCCAACGTTAATACCTTCACCCTCGCAGATTCCAATTCCCACAATTCCACCAACTCGTGAATATAGAATGGTGAGTTGTCCCGACTTATTAATCAAACAACCGGGAAAATCGCGGTTTGGGGATTGGATGTATGTTCCCGCGACAATCGAACTTGGCAAGCGTCCGAAACAAGAGTATCAAGTTGTGGCTGCATATCATGCCCAAGTATTGGGAATGGTGCAGGAAGTTAAACCAGAAGTAGCGTACTTAATTTTGCGCGGTAAAGAAGCGAGTTATCCCGTAGACTTGCAACGCCAGACGGTGCAAATGCAGCGAATATTGCTTGAATGCGTGCAATCAATGGAATCGGAAACCGCACCCGACCTATTTATCTCGCGGCAAAAATGCAGCCTTTGCCACTGGTACAGCGATTGTTATACAATCGCACGCGAGCAACAACATCTCTCGCTGTTACCGGGAGTCACCCCGGTTCGTCATACTCAACTGCAAGCTAAGAATATCACCACCCCAGAATTATTAGCAAAAACGAATCCTGCTGATTTAGAGAATTTACCAGGATTCGACAGTCGCATTGCTACAAAAATAGTTATTCAAGCCCAATCTATTACTGAAAACCGTCCGCTTCTCCTTCCCATAGAAGCACGCAACCGACGAGAAGCCAATGATATCGATTACAATCCGGTATTTAGCAGCTTCGGAGCCTTGCGTCCCGACCAAATTGCATCTAAGGACATCCGTGATTATACTGACATTGAATTATACTTTGATATTGAAGCGCAACCCGATTTAGACCTTAATTATCTACTCGGAGTATTGGTAGTCAACAAACAAGCCAACACCGAGCAATTTTACTCATTTTTGGCAGAAAAACCCGAAAACGAAGAATTAGTTTGGCGGCAATTTGTAGATTTAGTCAGCCAGTATCCCGACGCACCAATTTACCATTTTTGCATTTACGAATTTGATACCGTCAAACGGCTAGCGAAACTGTACCATACCCCTTATTCCTCCGTACTACCGATACTGAGTCGCTTCGTGGATGTGTATGAAGAATTAATTAACAGCGTCGCCTTACCGATTGAAAGCTATGCCCTTAAAGTCATAGCGCGGTGGTTAGGATTTGAATGGCGCGATAGCGAAGGGAGTGGAGCTAAGTGTATTTACTGGTACGACCAGTGGCTAAAAACAAGCGATCGCGCTCTCCTCGAAATCATCCAGCGCTACAACGAAGATGACTGTCGTGCAACCCGCAGCGTCAAAGACTGGTTAGCCCAATTTCTTCTTTGAGAGGGAGTAGGGAGTAGGGAGTAGGGAGTAGGGGAGAAAGGGGGGGAAAGAGAAAGGTAATATAAGAACATTCTTCTTTCAACTCCTAACTCCTAACTCCTAACTCCTAACTTTTTACTCCCTACTCCCTACTCCCCCCTCCCCCATGAAACTAACCGAGAAAAAATTTCCTTGGAAACTAATTATTCTTTTTTGTATCCCAATTCTAATTATCAGTTTTCTCTTCACAAATCTAACTTCATCTGCGGTTGAAATTACTGGTATCGACTTTATTGGAGAAGCCACAATTCCAAATGGTACGAACTTTCAAAAAACACCTATTGGCGGTCTTTCTGGTATTACTTACGATGCGAGAAACCAACTTTATTACGCGATTTCCGACGACCGCAGCGAAAAGGCCCCGGCACGCTTCTATACCTTAAAAATTGACCTCAGTAATGGTTCGCTTAGAGAAAATAGTGTAGTTCCAGTCGGCGTTACTTTACTTTTGAACGATAAAAACCAAAACTTTGCACCCGGTACAATTGATTCCGAAGGTATCGCTTTAACTAATCGCAGCAGTGTATTTGTATCCTCCGAAGGTGATGCTGCAAAGTTAATTAATCCCTTTATTAAAGAATTCTCCCTCGCTTCGGGAAAAGAAATAAACGAATTACCAGTACCCGAAAAATTTCTTCCTGACGTAAATGGGAAACGAGGTATTCGCAACAACCTCGCGCTTGAAGACCTCACCATTACCCCGAACCAAAAGTATTTATTCTCTGCTACCGAAAACGCTTTAGTCCAAGATGGAACCGAAGCGAAACCAGGAGTTAGCACTCGTTGTCGTATCCTACAATACAATCTCGCTACTAAGCAACTTGAAAAAGAATACTTCTATCAAACCGAAGCTGCGAAACCACTGATTAACTTAACAGGAAAATATGCTCAAGGTTTACCCGATTTACACGCACTCGACAACCAAGGGCATTTTCTCAGCATCGAACGTTCGTTTACAGGGTTCGGATTCGCAATCTCGCTATATCAGGTTTCTCTCGAAGGGGCAACCGACATTCATAACATCGATAGCTTGTCAGCAGCAGACACCACAATCAAACCCGTCCAGAAAAAACTACTGTTAGACCTACGCAAACTCGATGTCTTACTCGACAACATCGAAGGTTTAACCGTTGGAGGCAAACTACCCGACGGACAACCATCATTAATCCTCGTTAGCGATAACAACTTCCAATCCATCCAGCGCACCCAATTTTTAGCCTTCAGACTCAAAACCCAGTCATCGCTACAACGATTATTGCAGCGTCTCCTTCCCAACCGCCAATAGCAATTCTGAATCAAACGCACACCAAACAACATCCTCGACAACTTCTGCGGAGTCGGGGATCTGGTTATTGCGACTTTATTGCCGCTATCGAGTATATAAACCAGTGTATCTACTGAGGTTACTCTCATCGCCAAATCATCAGTTTTGATGTTTCAGTAAAATTTCTCATACGGATTGGAGAAATAATATGTTAAACCATTGTTTAGTTACTTATACAGAGGACTAACGCCCGACTTTATTAAAGTTTTATTTATACTTAAACCTGGTTTTATGCATTATCTTTGATTTGTTAAAAATTACGGTCTGTATCGCAGCTATAATTAAAAATCAAAGATATAAGCGGTATTTTATGGCATTAAAATAATATTCGTGAATGATTGATTATATGTTGCAAGATAAAGTCAAAAATCAAGTAATGCATAAAGCCGAATTAGACGACTATATAGGAAAATTTTTAAACAATCGCTATTTAATTCGGGAGTTGATTGGTAGAGGTGGAATGGGTAGAGTTTACCTTGCAGAAGATACAGCCAAAGCTGGTATGGCAGTTGCAGTAAAAGTTCTATCATTGAGCCTTGACAACCAACAAATGTCACAGCGCTTTGCCCGCGAAATTTTTATTGGCGCTCAATTAGGACGAAAAAGTAAACATATCGCCCGTGTTTTAAGCTATGGAATCACTGAAGATAAAATTCCTTTTTATGTAATGGAATATCTTCAAGGAAAAAATCTCAAAGAAATTATTAAATCTAAATCCTTAACAATATCAAGTTTTTTAAAACTTACTTATAAAATTTGCTTGGGTTTGGAATGCGCTCACCAAGGCATTACCCTTAAAGGTGAAGTTTATCCGGTTCTACACCGCGATATTAAGCCCGAAAATATCTTTATAGCTGAAGATAGTAAACAAGAAGATATTGTCAAAATTCTCGATTTTGGGATTGCCAAATTTTTAACCGAACGTGCGGGAATGACACTTACAGAGTCATTCATAGGTAGCTTACCTTACTGTTCCCCCGAACATATGGAGGGACGGAAGCTAATAGATGTCCGTTCCGACATTTATAGCTTGGGAGTCATAATGTATGAGATGCTAACAGGCAAACATCCCTTTTACATGAAAACTAATTCCTTTGGTAATTGGTATCAAGCTCATCGGTTTCAAGCACCTCCGACTTTTAAGGAGATTATTCCTGAAGCTAATATTCCTAAAGAATTAGAAGAATTAGTGATGAGTTGTTTGGCAAAAGAAGTCAAAGGTCGTCCTCAAAATATGAGAAAGATTTTGGATGCGTTAGATAATATTCAACGTCAGCAAAACGGAGAAATATTTGCTGCTGATAAAATAGGTGCTAATGCTTCCGCAGTTCAATTAGTACCAGCAACTGCAATATCAGAAAAAGCCTGCTTGCAGAAGACATGGCCCCAAAATAAACCCAAAGCACTGATTTGCTTTCCAAATTTACTGCAAACCACCCAAGGCACTATTCCCACGCTTTGGACAATGTTACCTAAACAAGAAATCGAGAAGCTCGATAAGCAAATTAAGAATACAGAATTTATTTATCAAGATAACTTATTTCCGCTGATTTTATGGGTGAATCTTTTGTGCGATCGCAAGCTCGATTTAAATCGCTGGTTATCGTATTTTTTGGATATGAAAGATATTAGAGGGCAAAAAGTAGTCCAAGCTTTAGTAAGTACTGGCTACTATCATTTGCTTTGTTTCGCTCTTGAAGACTCTAATAAGTGCCAGAAAGTATTTACTTTAACTTTAACTGCTAATCAGCGGCAACAATTATCGGATTGGTTGACACAAAGCGAAAAAATTAATCCGGATATCTCACCGAATAAAACTAAAAATATTTTACGATTAAAATACGAAAAGCTTAAACCCGAAATTATTAGCCGAATTACCGAAAGACAAAAAAATGAAAGCATAGGTTTTCGAGAATGGTTGCAGAAAGCATTTACTAAAGTTTTTCGGGTTATGTCTCGTCCCATGACTTAATTTAAATAGTTAGCAATAAAAATTATAATATTTTATTAAATCCGGTTTAGTTAAATATTTTCATTTCCTAGTTATAGTCAAATTTAAATAAATATTACTTATAATCATGGATAAAATATCTTTTTCTCCAAACTGCAAGGAGTTAATTTCTAATCGCTATCAAATCAAACAACTAATTGCTAGCGGAAGCATGGGTGAAGTATTTTTAGCAGATGATTTGCTACTTGGGGGAGTACCAGTTGCAATTAAGTTTATTTCACATCTAGTTTCTAACTACGAACAGCATCAAGAATTTGCCAATGAAGCGCGGATTTGTGCAGCATTGAGTCAGCGCAGTATTCATATAGTTAAGGTTACAGATTATGGAGTGTGTAACGCGGGTAAACCTTTTTATGTAATGGAGTATTTAAAAGGCAAAAATCTCAGCGATTTGATGCCTTTTTCAGTAGAAAAATTTGTAAATATTGCACGTCAAATATGTTTGGGATTGCAATCTGCCCACGAAGGGATAGATATTGACGGGCAAGTTTACCCTTTAGTACATCGAGATATCAAGCCAGCGAATATATTAGTTACTTCCGATTCACTACTAGGTAATTTAGTAAAGATTTTAGATTTTGGAATTGCGAAGTTTTTGCATCCGTCAAAAAATCAAAATAATAATGGATTCCAAGGGACTTTAGCTTATTGTTCTCCAGAACAATTAGAAGAAAGTGAACTAGACCATCGCTCGGATATTTATAGTTTGGGTGTGGTAATGTATGAAATGCTAACAGGTACAAAACCTTGGCAACTAGAAACCGATTACTTCGGTGCTTGGTATAAAGCACATCGCTTTGAAGCACCGCGTCAAATTGCATCCGTAAATCCTCATCTCAAACTACCGCAGGATTTAGATAACTTAATTATGGCTTGTCTTGCTAAAAAGCCATGCTCGCGTCCGCAAAATCTTGCCGAAATTATCAAGGTACTCGAAAGCATCAAAGCTCAAAAACAACCTTCATTATGCTCAAGCACTCCAAACCCTGCTTCTAATTTAAGTTTATCTGTCGAGCAAGCTTGTTGGAAACTCACTTGGGCAAAAAATAAACCAATTCAGGAAATTGTTTATCCGCACCTGCTAACAACAGCAACAGAAACTGTAGCAGCACTGTTATTGATGATGCCAAAGCAAGAAATCCAATCGTTAAAACTTGCAAAGCGTTATAACCAATTGGTTTTTGTCACTGCACCTTACCCAATGCTGTTATGGGTAACTCTGCTGTATAGTCGAGAACATGGTGCTAAGTGGCTACCCTGTTACTTAGACTTGCATTACCCTCATCATCTTAATTTAGTACGCTCTTTAGCCGATTGCGATCGCTATCCGCTGATTTTCTTCACTCTCGAATCCCCTCACCCCTGCATCGAAGTTTCCAGCAGTCGCATCGGGTTGCGTCAGCAGCAAATGCTCAAAAACTGGTTACAACAAACTTCTGCTTTACCATCGGTTCCAGTTTCTGCTATGGAGTTGAGCAAGAAATTACTCAAGCAGCATTACAAGCTTCTTCAAACCCGCATCCTCAAACAACTCACCTCAAACTCAAACTACCAAACTGAGTTACTAGCTCCTAATTCCTGACTCCTAACTCCTAACTTCTAATTCCTAACTCCTGACTTGTAAGTTTTTCCGAGAATAATTGCCAAAAGTACTTGACAAATTTCTCTTTACTCAGCATAATTAGAAAGTTGCTAAATTCAGTTAGCCAAACAAACCAAACAAAAAACTAAACCATGTCATTGCGAACGGAACGAAGTGAAGTGAAGCAATCGCAAATACTTAGTGAGGGCGAAGATTTGGTAAGCCATTAAGGCTATATATGTTGAACGACTGAATTGAGTCGGCAAATCAAGGGACTGTAGTTCAATTGGTTAGAGCACCGCCCTGTCACGGCGGAAGTTGCGGGTTCGAGCCCCGTCAGTCCCGTTTTAAGATCGTAAACGCACGCTCTGCGAATAATTAACCCCTCCGTAGCCTTCAGCATAGATTCGCTTACAGAAGTTACATTAGTATACTAACTAGTATTTATAAAAAACCCCTACTACTAGAAGTTAGGTAAGTGATAGGGGATTTTTAATTAAATCACAGAGCCAAATACCTGTTGCGCGGTTAAATTCAACTGCCTAAAAGTAGGTGATATAATCAAATCATCACCCCTAAACGGGGTCATTTGATATTCACCATCAATCAATTCGCAAACAAAAATTGTAGGTTGTTTAGGATTGCCGATAAACTTACGCCCGCCTAATGCAGCGTAATCTACAATCCAATATTCGGGTATTCCCATCTCTTCATAATTACCGAATTTATTATGATAATCGTCACGCCAGTTGGTTGAAACAACTTCAACTACCAATGGTACAGATTCAGGGTAAACAACGGTGGATTCTTTTTTCCACAATGGTTCATTTTTTAAATTGTCCCGATTTAGTACCAACACATCAGGTATGTAGGCTGATTCACCATTAGGCGTTTTCACCAAAGCAGATTTTGGGATGGTGTAGGGTAGCTTGCACTGCTTAAATTCAGTAACAATTTGTTCAGTTAAAAAACCTACAACATCTTCATGGTCGCCAGTTGGTGGGGGCATCTCGATTATTACTCCGTTGTGTAGCTCGTAGCGTATTCCGCCGTTTTCTGGATACCATTCAATGAATTCATCGAAGGTTTTGAGCTTTTGTAGTGGTAGTGTTTGGGTCATAAAATTTACTGGTAGGGTTTATTTGTTACTGTTCATTTATCCTTATTTTCATCTTCTTTTATTCCCTTCGGAGTGGCTAAATATAAACTTGTGCGATAAGCTAACCGAACTTTACCTTGCTCGTCGCTAAAACGGTTATGAAACTCTGACAATTGCAAAATTAGTTTTTCTAAAGCTGCACCTTCTTTGGGAACAAACCCTTGACTGCGAGCTAATCCAATTAATCCGGCTAAATCTAGTTCCTGGTGGTAGCTATACCAGTGGCGATGTAAGTTGCTAAAGTAGGGAAGCCAAAGCCCTTGCCAAAATAGTTGATATCGGAAAGCTTTGAGTAATGTTATTGGTTGGATTCGAGGTTGCGCTCGACCTTGATCCTTAGATGCTTCCCAGATTAAACGACTGTAACGTTTAGAAACAAAATCTTTCTCATCCCACATAGTCCATATCAAAGCTAACCGTCCGTTTACTTTAAGGATACGATGGAACTCCCGAAGGCTTTTAATGAAATCGAACCAATGGAATGCTTGGAAAGAGACGACCAAATCAACCGATGCAATATCTAAGGGAATTTTCTCGGCAGTTCCAGCTAAGAACTCGACCAATTCATGGGGTGTTGCAGATGCTCTCATGTCCGCGTTTGGTTCAATTGCCAATACACGAATTCCTCGATTTGCTAGCAACCGCGAACCAATTCCCGTACCAGCTCCAATATCAGCAACTACTAACTCAGGAGTATTTAATCCTGCCAAAATAGTATCAATTGCTGAACTAGGATGAATAGGGCGATACTTTTCGTAATCTTCTCCTCGATCGGAAAAGTAATTTAATGGGTTTGTTTCGACATTACATGCAGGGGAGTAATTTGAACTCATATTGTCCTCCTCGCTATATGTTATGTAATTGGATTAAGTAGGTGAGCGGAAATAAACCACTCTTAGTTTGTTGCTGTTAAGAGCGCTAAAGCGCTACTACGAGCTAATTTAAGATATTTCACATTCCGTTACATAGTTGTAAATTTTCCCGCCCATCTACTTACAAGATATAAATTAATTCTTGATGCGATGCTTTTCTAGCATAACATTAGGATTTTTCGTCTATTTGCTGTAATGTAATTTGTAAATCGTTCTTTGATGACAAGTTAACAACTTCTCTTCCACTTTCAGCTTGTTTCTTTTGCCAATCTGCAAATATCGCTTTGAAGTCGTAGTTAAAGGACTTAGCGTGTTCTTCACGAATTCGGTGGATTTCTTGTAAAATTTCGTCTTCCCACATACTTTATCCCATCAGTTCATAAGGTGTAAAAAGAGTTGGCACTCATATTTAGCTTTGCTCAAACACGGTCAATATACTTTTCATGGGGGATGAGCTATTAACATTGCTAATTTGACATTATAGCTTTTATGCCTACTCCGAGTTCCCCTAGATCGGATTCGCAACACATGCATTAAGCTAAATTAATCATGCTTTACAAAAAAGAAGGTTTGTTGTGACCGTAAGAGTTCGTATTGCACCGAGTCCAACTGGAAGTTTACACATTGGTACAGCTAGAACTGCTGTATTTAACTGGTTATTTGCCCGCCATCATGGGGGTACATTTATCCTGCGAATCGAAGATACCGATGAGGAGCGATCGCGTCCTGAATTTACAGATAATATCATGTCCGGTTTGCGCTGGCTGGGTTTAAATTGGGATGAGGGTCCGTTTTATCAGTCGCAACGCTTGGATATCTATAAAAGTGCTGTCGAAAAACTTTTAGACAAAGGTTTAGCTTATCGCTGCTACACTACATCCGAGGAACTCGAAGCACTCCGCGAAACTCAAACCGCTAAAAAGGAAGCACCTCGCTACGATAACCGTCACCGCAACCTGACACCCGAACAAGAAGCAGCATACATCGCCGAAGGACGTAGCTTTGCAATTCGCTTTAAAATCGACGATAGCCGCGAAATTGTTTGGAAAGACTTAGTACGTGGCAATGTTACCTGGCACGGCAGAGATTTGGGTGGTGATATGGTGATTGCCCGCGCTGCTGCCGATGGTGTGGGGCAACCGTTATATAATTTTGCTGTGGTAGTCGATGACATGGATATGCAAATTACCCATGTAATTCGCGGTGAAGACCATATCGCCAATACTGCGAAGCAAATTTTGCTTTATGAAGCAATGGGAGTAAAAGTCCCGGAATTTGCCCATACACCGCTAATTTTGAATGAGGAAGGACGCAAACTATCAAAGCGCGATGGTGTAACTTCGATTTCTGACTTCAAAAAAATGGGCTTTACTGCCGAAGCTTTGGTAAATTATATGACCTTGCTCGGCTGGTCGCCTGTAGATTCGACCCAAGAAATTTTCACGCTAGCAGATGCCGCGCCACAATTCGGCTTTGAACGGGTAAACAACGCTGGAGCGAAGTTTGATTGGGCGAAGTTAGATTGGATGAACAGTCAGTATATTCACGCAATGCCTGTGAATAAATTGACCGATGCTTTGATTCCCTTTTGGCAAGAAGCGGGATATGAATTTACAGGGGGACGCGATCGCGCTTGGTTGGAAAGATTAGCCGCTGTGCTAGGTCCAAGTTTGACTCGTTTTGCTGATGCAGTGGGCATGAGTAAAGTATTCTTTACCAACACTGTGGAATATAACGATGAAGCCACAGCCAAACTCCAGCAAGAAGGTTCGATAACTGCTCTCAAAGCTGTAGTCGCAGTATTGGAAGATGGGCAATTGACAGAAGATAAGGCACAAGAAATTATCAAACAGGTGGTAAAGGGAGAAAACCTCAAGAAAGGTGTAGTAATGCAAAGTTTGCGAGCTGCATTAACAGGTGAGATACACGGTCCCGACTTGATTCAATCGTGGATATTGCTGCATCAAATTGGTTTGGATAAGCAAAGATTGACGAATGCAATAAATCAAGCTTAAGTCATAGTGCGATCGCGCGTTGTATGTAGTAACTTCGTGTCATTCTGAGCGTAACGAAGTGAAGCGAAGAATCTCGGTTTTGCGTCGTAGTCCGAGATGCTTCATTCCGCTTCGCTACATTCAGCATGACAATATCGGCTCAAGGCTTTTGCATAAGTTAAAATTTGCATAAGTTAAAACTATTTAGAGATAGTGATATATGTAACTTAATGACACGGTGTCTCTAAAGGTAATCGCTGATGAATCGGATGAAATATTTATTTCAAAACCTTTTTATTTATAGTTTTATCGCCCTTGCCAGCACGCCAACACAAGCACAAATAATACCTGACAACACGCTTGGACAAGAATCTTCACAAATTAATACAAACGTTTTAATTAATAACGTACTTGGGGATAAAATTAACGGGGGTGCAGCGCGAGGAAGCAATCTTTTTCACAGTTTCAGCGAGTTTAATATCGATAATGGGCAACGTGTGTATTTTAGCAACCCATCCGGTGTCCAAAATATTCTGACGCGGGTAACAGGTGGGAATGCATCGTTTATTTTCGGAACTTTGGGTGTTGATGGTGCAGCGAATTTATTTTTGATGAATCCGAATGGTATTTTGTTTGGGCAAAATGCACGTTTGGACATCCGGGGTTCATTTGTAGGAACAACTGCGAATAGTATTATTTTTCCTTCGGGGGTCGAGTTTAGTGCAACCAATTTCTCTTCACCACTGTTAACTATTAGCGCACCGATTGGTTTGCAGATAGGTTTGCAACCTGGACCGATTATAAGTCAAGCTGTTGTTCGTAACTCACAGGGCAACGCTGTTAATGGGTTAGGTGTAAGCGGTAGTACTCTAGCATTAATTGGTGGTGAAATTGCCTTGGATGATAGTTTGTTATATGCGCTAAACGGACAAGTGCAACTCTTGGCAATGGGGGGAGCAACAATTGGGCTTCAGGTCAATGACTCTTCGTTGGGCTTTACTGTACCAGAGAATGCAATGCGATCGCCCATCACATTCACCAATGGAGCCTATATTTATACAAATGGTAATAGTGCTACTAAACTTGTAGGCGGAGAGATTGAATTAAACGGTTCATATATAGATAGTCTTGATAAGGGAGCGATTTCTATTAATGCAACTGGGCTTGGTATAGATAACAATTCTTTTATCTCAACATTTACTGAAGGTGCAGCTAAGGGAGGTGATATTCAAATTCAAGCTAGCGATGAGGTGAAAGTTGCTAACGGCAGTAGTATTTATTCTAGTAGTTCCAATTCTGCAATCGGAAATGCTGGAGACATTAGCATTGCGGCTCGAAATATTGCAGTTTCTGGAAAGGTAAATATTTTAACCTTGACCTCTAGCCAGGGCAATGCGGGAAATCTTGCTTTAAATGCAACAGAGTCCGTTAACGTTAACAATAATTCTCTTGTCAGCGTTGGGACTCTTGGTAATGGTAATACTGGTAATTTGACTGTACGGGCAGGCAATGTCAACGTAACTGATGGCGGAAATTTAAGCCTTTCTAGCTTGGGTTTCGGTTCAACAGGTGACTTGCTGATTGAAACGGGCACATTGAGAATTGAGAAGGGATCTATTGATATTACGGGTTCCGGAAAAAGTGGCTCGATTTTTATCCAAGCTCGTGATGCGGTTGAAATTATAGATAGTTTTTTCCTCAATACAAGTGTTCTCCCTGAAGCGAAAGGTCAAGCAGGTGGTATTACCATTGAGACGCAACGACTTAATCTAAGAGATGGTGGGGTAATTTCAACAAGAACATCTAACAGCGTTAATACTGGAAATATTGTTATTAAAGCTAGTGATTCAATCAAAATTAGCGGTACATCACCATCTAATTCTTTTGTAACAAGCGGCATATTCAGTGCAACTGCTCAAGGTAGTAATATTACTCAAATGGCAACAGGTAACGCTGGGGATATTACAATCGACACACCTGAACTTACCCTGCTTGAGGGAGGTCAGGTTAACGCTTCATCTCTCAGAAGCAGTGGCAATGCTGGAAACGTTACCGTTCGTGCGAAGGATGTCGAACTTAATGGGTTTGCAATAGCTTCTGATGGTATTGGGAATAGCAGTATATCCGCAAGAGTAACTGCCAGTAGTAACACAGATGTAAGGGGTGGCACAGTTACAGTTGAAACGGAGCGATTGCGGGTTAGTAATGGAGCAAACCTGTCTACGTCAGTTCTCCAAGGACGAGGACAAGCAGGTAACTTAGTGGTTCGTGCCAGCGACTCGATTGATATTACGGGTGTTGGTCTAAGACGATTTGATGGTTCACCAGCATCATCTGGTTTATTCAGCGAGTTGCAAACAGGAAGTATTGGTTCTGGTGGTAATCTTAGCGTTGAGACGGGACGTTTAAGTTTGAGTAATGGAGGACAAATCACTGCTTCAACATTTGCTCAAGGTAATGCTGGGAATATTTCGATTCGTGCCGAGCAAATTGATTTGCGAAGGGGAGAAACCTTAACTACTGGTATCTCAACTCAAGTTAGTTCTATAGCAAACGGTAATGCTGGCGACATTAATATCAACGCTCAAAAGTTAAACGCACAAGATAGAGCGCAAATAGGAACCTCTACTTTTGGTATTGGGAATGCTGGAAATTTAACGATTCAAGCTAATGTCGTTGATATTGCTGGCAGCAGTGTTTTTGGCTCATCAGTTGAACCAGGGGCAAACGGTAATGCTGGTAAGTTTGATTTAATCACCGATAAACTCACGATTCGCCAAGGCGCTATAGTTACGTCTGGTACTGATGCAAATGGGAATGGGGGTAATTTAAATATCCAGGCAAATGATATCACTATTAGCGGGAATAGCTTAGAGGATAACGGTTCGGCAATTTCGAGTACGGTCGCAGAAACGGCTACTGGACGAGGTGGCGATATTCGTATTAATACTAATTCCATATCGATTTTGGATGGTGCTGCTTTGGCAAGTAGTACATTTGGAAAAGGCGATGCAGGCAATATTGATATTAATGCCAAAAATGTTTTTGTAGACGGAACCGATCGGGATGGTAACTCTAGTATTATTGGTCTTAATACTCTTGAAACAGCCAACGGTAACGCAGGTAAGCTTGCAATTGATACAAATTTCTTACAAGTTTCCAACGGCGGACGAATTAGCGCTAGTACCCGCAATAATGGTTCGGGTGGAAACATAAACATCAATGCTGATATCTTCAAAGCAATTAACGGGGGTCAAGTTCAGACATCAACAACTAGTAGCGGACAAGCAGGCAACATAACTCTAAATGCTAACCAAGTTAACATGACTGGAATTGACCCCACATACACCCAACGACTCGCACAATTTGGTGCTGATGTTGTTCGCAACGAAGGAGAGGCAAGTGGATTATTTGCTAACACTACAGAAGCTTCTTCGGGTAAAGGTGGCACTATCAGTGTTAATACCCCCGATTTAAATATAAGCTCAAGCGCTCGTATCTCAGTCAACAGTCGCGGCAGTGGCGTAGCAGGTAATATTGACATCAAAGCCAATACGGTAAGGTTGAGCGATCGCGCTTCCATCATCGCCGAAACTGCATCCCAAGATGGCGGTAGTATCAATATTGATAGCGCAAACTTAGTATTATTACGTCGGAATAGTCTTATCTCTGCCACCGCTGCCGAAGGTGGAAATGGTGGTAACGTCGATATTAACTCGAAATTTATTGTCGCACTCCCTAAGGAAAACAGCAATATTCGCGCTAACGCTTTCAAAGGACGCGGTGGCAATATTAACATTACTACTCAGGGAATATTCGGTATTACTTCTGCTGCCTTCCCCACACCAGGACAAAGCAACATCACCGCAAGTTCAGAATTAGGGGTGCAAGGACAAATCAATATTACCCAACCCGATATTGACCCTACCAGTGGACTAATCGAACTACCTACTGAAGTTGTTGATGCTAGCAATCAAATCGGGCAACTCTGTCCCAGAGGAGAATTAGCATTTCGTCGTCCCCTGAATAAATTTATCGTCACCGGACGCGGCAGTTTGCCACCGAATCCTCTACAGCCAATGCCGGGTAAACTTGGTTTAAGGCAACTTGCTTCTTTGGATGATGAGACGATAAGGGGGCAAGGGAGACAAACAGGTAGGGGAGGTTTAGAAAATTACCAGGTTGCAACGACTGAAATTGTCGAAGCACAAGGTTTTATCAAAGCTGCTGATGGAACTATTATGTTAGTTGCTCAAGTGCCTAATGCTACTCTTTCTTCTCGTCCGGTTGCATCAGTTTGCCCGATTGGTAAGTAAAGAAATATCTTCGAGAGGGCATAGTTAAAACGCGATCGGCTTACAAATATATGGGCATGGGCGGGGATATATAGGCATGGGCGGGGTATCCCCGCCCCTACGGTTAATCTATGTGTTACATAATTTTTGTTAATACGTTAAAAACCCGTAGGCTTCATGTTTTTTTAACCGTAATGACTCCCGGTTTGGGAACCTTGCGTGTAAAAATAGTGTCATTTAGAACACTTAAGAAGCAATGTAATTAAAATGTTAGGCAAAATATTAATAAATCAAGGGCTAAGATTATCGTTGGTACTAATTTCAGTCTTCGCAGCATCGGCAATTACAACTGTCGCGCAAGCCGAAGACAAACCACCAGCGATATTTGGTGATATTACTATTGGTCGCAATTTCGCTCCAAACCCTGAAGTGCGCGGTATGAGTGGTGGTTCTGTTCCAGCAAGGAAAGTTGCAGGTCGTAGGGAAACGCCTACCGGACCCTGTACGGGATATTTCGATCGAAACCCCGACCATACTATTCAACTAACAAACAAATTTCAGTATCTCAAACTGCAAGTTCAAAGTCCAGCGGATACGACTTTACTTGTTAGCGGTCCTGGTGGTAGTTGGTGCAATGACGATTTCAACGGCAAAAACCCCGGCATCGTCGGTGAGTGGCTACCTGGAACCTACAATGTTTGGATTGGTTCTTACCAGAGAAATAAATATTTTCCGTATACCTTGCAGATTAACGAAGTCAAGTAATTAGGGAGTGGGGAGTAGGGGGAG
>CAXTCQ010000178.1:0-5198 GCA_964242965.1 uncultured Calothrix sp.
GGGGAGATGGGGAGAAGAATTATTTTATTTGTGGTGATAATATTCAACGCCATATTAACTCATACTTTTTGGATAGGCTTCTCCCTACTCCCTACTCCCTAATTAAAAAAATCTGAGCAACCCTAAAAAAAAGCTGCTCAGAATATTGGTGCTGTTCTGTGTCATTTATAAATACACCTCAAATCACAAAGATTACGCTGAAATCCCAAAAAAATATTATTAAACAAAATCTTCAATAAAATTAATTGACATTACCTCTGGGGCGAAATATTATGGGAGATTGTCTGTCTCATTCCTGCTCGGAACAGGTGGACATCTTACAAAAGCTGGCAAGCAGACACAAACCAGCTACCTGTACGGCAACCTTTAAGGACAATTTCATGACTTACGCAATTATAGAGACTGGTGGCAAGCAGATGCGTGTCGAACCAGGTCGCTTTTACGATATCGAACTGCTACATGTTGAACCCGATGAAGCAGTAACCATTGAAGCAGTATTATTAGTCGAACACAACGGCGAATTTTCGATTGGACAACCATTGGTAACTGGGGCAAAAGTCGAAGGGACTATTGTGCGACATTTCCGCGATCGCAAAGTCTTGGTTTACAAGATGAAGCCGAAAAAGAAAACCCGGAAAAAACGCGGTCACCGTCAAGAAGTCACCCGACTAATGATAAATTCGATTAGCATGAATGGGTCAGTGCTGGCTTCCGCATCAACAGCAACTCCTGATGCACCTGTTGCCGCATCTGAACCTGTTGAAGTTGCTGAATATGAAGTTGCTGCTGAATAATTAATAAAGAACGTAAAAAGATTAAGGAAATATCATGGCACATAAGAAAGGTACTGGTAGTACGCGCAACGGTCGTGACTCAAATGCCCAGCGGTTGGGTGTAAAACGTTACGGCGGTCAAGTAGTTCGCGCTGGTAATATTCTCGTTCGTCAACGCGGTACTAAGGTTCACCCCGGCAATAATGTTGGTATTGGTAAAGACGATACTTTGTTCGCTTTGGTTGATGGTGTTGTTACCTTTGAACGCAAAGGCAAAAGTCGCAAAAAAGTAAGCGTTTACGCTACATCCGTTGACGCTACATCCGTTGAAGCTGTTGCATCATAAGTTATAAAGGGTTACGAGATCCCCGACAACTTTTACGGATACAGAGGCGCGAATCAGGGGTACCCCCCCCCGATTATTTTTTTTGGTTTATCCCCCTTTTTGCTGGGGCACGGCAGTGCCGTGCCCCTACGCGGGATTTTCGGGTAAACGAGGGGTATGCACCCCCTATTAGCCAGCGGTATCCTTTAAGAAGTCGGGATCTGACCCCTACTCTATGTCAAAATTAATAAAACAGTAAAGTTACCCGGATATAAGAAATCTTTTACACAGTTGATTATTCAAACATTACATCCTCATACAGCGCATCCATCGTACTTTCAAACGCGATACTTTTAAGTTGAAATGCTTGCTGTACCGAGGTATAGGTTTGTAATATCCAAAGTCCTTCAGTGCTGCGTCGAAAGCATTCTACTCTTTTGCGCTTAGTATTGATTAAGACATATTCCTGTAGTGTTTTAATTTCTTGATAATCCGCGAATTTATCACCTCGATCGAAACCTTCAGTCGATTCAGATAAAACTTCAACTATTAAACAGGGAAACTTTTTATACTTTAAATTTTCCCGGTCGCGTTCGTCGCATGTCACGATCGCATCGGGATAATAATATCGATTTATTTCTTCAATTCGCGCTTTCATATCCGCTATGTAAACTCGGCAATCGGTACCTCTAACATGGCTGCGAAGAAGCGCAAACAAATTCCTAGCAATGGTAACATGAGGTTCAAGTGCCCCTGCCATTGCGTAAATTTCCCCGTCGATATATTCGTGTTTAATATCACTTTTTTCCTCCATTTGGAGGTATTCATCGGGGGTAAGGTAGATTCGTTGGGGGGAAGCGACCATTTTTCGTATTTGCTTTTTTTTTTGATTGTATCTCGAACC
Organism: uncultured Calothrix sp.; assembly: GCA_964242965.1. Taxonomy (GTDB): domain Bacteria; phylum Cyanobacteriota; class Cyanobacteriia; order Cyanobacteriales; family Nostocaceae; genus JANNFJ01. The sequence goes on from CAXTCQ010000178.1 coordinate 2,003, forward strand.
TGTTTGTTAGCTTATCCAAGCAGTCGGGAAATAAGGATACCTATAGCTAAACCGGATAGAGAAATAATAGACATGATGCTAAAGGAATGTATCTGCTTCAAGCCGGCTGACTGAAAGTCGATGCGTACTAAGATGGTGGCAGCGATGATGACTAGGGTATCGAGGAATAATCGGAACTGGGCAACAATCAAAAATAGCGCGAATGCACCAAAAACGGTGATAGCGAAGGTGCGAGAGTTGGATTTGAATAAGAAAATCGAATAATTAGTCAGTTTAACCCACGGAGTTGTAAGAACTGCCACTAATAATAAGACTGCGATCGCAGTCGTTAATAGTGCAAAATTAGATATATATGTTTTTGAGATTACCCAGCCTAAACTGCAATAGGTTAGCAGCGCTAGTACTAAGGAAATCCAAGGAAGACGAGCCAAAATCGACATGTTTATGGTGTTCCTATTTACAGATAGAGACTATACAAATATTTACTCTCTAGTTCACTACTGCGAAAGTATCGCCCATAAGCTAATCAAATGGGGTTGATTTTTAACTCGATAACGAAAGAAGCATAATTATATCATCTTATGTGCTTGTTTATTGATAAGCTTTAATAATCACTGTAAGGCTATTTAGGCAATGTAGAGAATTCGTAGATAAACTAGTTAAAAATTTTCATAAACATTTGTAAACTATTAGCAGTTAAGTTATTAAAAGTGGATGGCGAATACCAGGATATTTATCGTCGTATCCTGATAATGCGCGTTCCTCGATTCTACGAGGTTCTCTGCGACAAAAACTTATACTAACTAATGGCGGTTTCCGTCACTGTGAAATTTTGTCCGCGTCCATATTTTTGTTCAGCGGTTCGATTACATCTTGTAAAGGATCATCATGAGACAGCTTGTTATCGCCGAGCGTTTATGCCTCGCAGGTCATATTTTAGCAAAGGCTTTTGGACTGGTAGGAATTTTGCTAGTCATACCCCATGCTGAGAAAATTTTAAATTTTGGGGATGTCGGAGAGACTGCGATGCAGTTGAGTATGGCTAATGGTGGTGTTGTTGATATTATTTTCGGTACAATAGCCGTTTCGATTTATGCCTTTAGAACGTTGGGATGGAAGACCGGACTCGGTTTTATGTTGCCATCGATATTGATATCAGTAAGCAGTGAATTATTAGGAACTGGTACGGGGTTCCCTTTTGGTGAATATAAATACTTAAATGGATTGGGATATAAAATTGCTGGATTGGTACCGTTTACGATTCCAATATCTTGGTTTTATGTCGGTTTATCGGCATATTTGATTGCCCGTGCAGGTTTGGGGGTAGCGAAGAATCCGACTTTCCTGCGGCAGGTTAGTGCTGTCGCATTAGGTGCAGTGTTGTTTACTTGCTGGGATTTTGCCCTCGAACCGGGAATGAGTCAAACTTCGCTACCTTTCTGGTTTTGGGAACAACCAGGAGCATTTTTTGGTACACCGTATCAAAATTATGCAGGTTGGTATGGTACGAGCGCGTTATTTATGGCAGTCGCTGGGTTATTGTGGCGGAATACAAAGATTGAAATCGAGCGAAAGCATCTCAATGTGCCAATGATTGTCTACTTGAGTAACTTTGCTTTTGCTGCTGGACTCAGTTTGGGTGCCGGGTATGTAATCCCCGTATCTATAGGTTTTGTTTTTGGTGTAATCCCCATGTTGTTGCTGTGGTGGAAAGCTGTAAATGCATCCTCGCAAGTAACTCCTACAACTACAACCGAAGTAACTGTTGTTCCTGTTGAAGTCACTGCAAAGTAAGAAATTGGGAATTGGGTAATGGGCAATGGGCATTCCTAATTCCTTATTTTCGATTCCCATACCTTATCTAAGTTTTTTGAAAGTGGAAAATTTCTTAACAATAGCAAGTGCGATCGCACTTCTACTGCTTTTAATTCAATTACCAGCCGTTGCAATATTACTCTCGCGTCTTTTCAAAGGACCGAATCGACTCCCTCCCATCCAACCGCAACAACCAACCCTTGATATCTTGGGTACTGTTAGTGTCGTCGTGCCAACCCTGAATGAAGCCGAACGTATTACTCCCCTATTACAAGGTTTAACTCGGCAAAGTTACGAACTTCGGGAAGTTTTGGTTGTTGATAGCAACTCACTCGATGGAACAGTTGACTTAGTAAAAGCTGCCCAAAAACAAGACCCGCGCTTCCGAGTTATGACCGATGACCCGTTACCGAATGGTTGGGTTGGTCGTCCTTGGGCTTTGCATAACGGCTTCTTGTCGAGTTGTGAAGAAAGTGAGTGGTTTTTGGGGATGGATGCAGATACGCAACCACATCCGGGTTTAGTTGCTTCTTTAGTGAAGACTGCTGAAGCGCTTGCTTACGATTTAGTTTCCCTATCTCCCCAATTCGTTTTGAAGTATCCGGGTGAGTGTTGGTTGCAACCCGCCTTATTAATGACATTACTATATCGATTCGACCCGGCAGGAGTAAATAGCGACCAGTCAGAGAGGGTTATGGCGAATGGGCAGTGCTTTTTATGTCGTCGTTCGGTATTGTCCAAAGTCAGCGGTTATACAAGTGCGAAAAGTTCTTTTTGTGACGATGTAACCTTGGCGCGACACATTGCCGCAGCTGGGTTTAAAGTTGGTTTTTTGGATGGTGCGAAAGTCCTGAAAGTCAGGATGTACGAGGGTGCATTTGAGACATGGAAAGAGTGGGGACGCAGCCTCGACCTCAAAGATGCTTCATCCCGCGCTCAAATATGGGGTGATTTGTGGTTGCTAGCTTCGGTACAGGGTTTGCCGTTTATAGTTATTCCGATTTGCTATTTCTTATTACCTACAACTATTCCGGTGCAGTTACTATTGGGAATTAATATATTTTTGGTACTAATTCGATTTGGAATGCTATTTGCGATCGCACCTTCTTACGACCGCAGTCAAGCTAGAGGAAGTTGGTTATTTTGGCTTTCACCATTTGCAGACCCCTTAGCTGTATTGCGAATTTTCCTCTCAGCAATGCAAAAACCTAAACGATGGCGGGGAAGGGAATATAGTTAGGAGTTAGGAGAGGAAGAGTTAAGAGTTAAGAGTTAGGAGTTAGGAGTTAGGAGTCAGGAATTATAATAAAAGAAATAACTATTAACTCTTAATTCTTAATTCTTAATTCTTAATTCTTAATTCTTAATTCTTAATTCTTAA
>CAXTCQ010000178.1:5298-17330 GCA_964242965.1 uncultured Calothrix sp.
TCTTAATTCTTAATTCTTAATTCTTAATTCTTAATTCTTAATTCTTAATTCTTAATTCTTAACTCCTCACTCCTAACTTTTCCTCACTCCTAACTCCTAACTTTTCCTCACTCTTCTTCATTATTAACTTTATCGCCGCGTTCGAGTTCCCAGAGAATTTGGTTTCCTTCCCGACGGACTCTCGACACAATCCAATTTCGCCATCGCCATTCGTCACCGCGACTGGTGACAGCACTAGCGTGGACATCCATTAAATCTGCAAGTTCGGAACTGGTTATTAAATAACCCTTGGAAGAAATTTCATCTGCAATGCGGAGTGTATCAACCAAATTGCGAAGTTGCGTCACGCGCATTTCGCGGGGTATATCTTCGCCGCTATGGTTATTTGTAGGGGCGATAGAAGCATCTATCATGGTTATATCGGGTTCAAAAGTATCGGCAGTAATTGTCTCATCTTTACCGTTAATTATTGTCGAGTTTGGCGTTATTTCAGATACATTTGCTACATTTAACTCAGTTTTTAGAGCAGAAGCAGTAGTTGAACTGTTATCGTGAACCTGCTTTAAAGCGGGAGTTTTACCCATTGCATAAGCTCGTGCGATCGCATCGCAGCGTTCGTTACCGATATTACCCGCATGACCGCGAACGTGTTCCCATTTTACCTTACGGCTGTTGAGTGAATCGAGAATTTCCAATAAATCTTGGTTTTGGACGGGTTTACCGTCGGCTTTTTTCCAATCTTTCTTTTTCCAGCTTTTTACCCATTTGGTAACGCAGTTGATTAAATATTCGCTGTCGGTGTAAAGGGTGATAGGGTAACTTTGACCCGAAGATTCGAGATATTGCAACGCTGCGATCGCGGCTTGCATTTCCATGCGATTATTTGTAGTTTGAGGACATCTGTCCCCCATTTCATACACCGAACCATCATCAAAATAGACTACAGTACCCCAGCCACCAGGACCGGGATTACCCGTACAAGCGCCATCGGTGTATATACTTTCAATTGTGAGTGAAGCCATAGTTGATAGAGATTTGCGCTCAAAACCGCATTTTTATATCTAGTTCACGATACCAAAGAAGTAAATTACCATTGTTTATATCCATGAGTAAATTAAATCAACTTTTTTTTACTTTTCGCAATATATCTATGATTGCCTGTTGGATGACTTCCGGTTGGTCAATCCAGATAAAATGACTGCTTTTATCGGCAATTACTTGTTGGCAATCGGTTGAGATAGTTAATAAGCTTGAATGCATTTTATCCCGAAGTTTATCTGCGGGTGGTATCGATAACTTCAACTTGCCCAAGGAAGGTTTGAGAAATGTGGCAGCTTTGATGTTAATTACAGGGATATCACCAAAATAATTCGCTTTTCTAACCTGCTTGCTGCTAGCATCCAAACTCCACATTTCTCGAAACATCGTTAACCAATGCTTTGTAGAGTAAAAGGATTTTTTTACCAATTGTAGTGAAGCGGGTGAAAACTTCCTCAGTTCAGGTTTAAGCAGTTCAAAGACACCAATAATCCCTAAAAAGCGAACAATTCCGAATGCTGCACCTAGCGAGACGAATGCAAACGAGAATGTAAAAAACAACTTTAATATAATCATGCTGATTGGCATTGCTAGCATCGATTGTTCGTGCAACCCATCAGTTAAGACAATACCAACGACTTCTTCAGGATATAAATGCGCGTATAGACGCATATTATAACTGCCAAATGAGTCGCCAAGTAAAATATAAGGAGGTTGAATATTGGCTTTATTTAGTAAAACATGTAATTCTTTAACAATTTGTTGACTAGTACGGGGTTTCCAGCTTGATTGACTCCACCCATATCCAGCACGGTCGTACATGCATACTTTAGTGCTTTTAGCAATTTCATCAACTAAGAAATATCCTTCGATACCTCCTAAACTATGTTCTAAAATTACGGTGATATTTCCCTGACCACTAGTATATAGATGTATTTCAGTCCCATCAATATCGATTAATTCTCCCGGTAGTTTGATTGTCTTCTTTTCGATTTTATTGCTGATTGCATGATAGCAAGTTGTTAGTAGTAAAAATAGTATTCGCCAAGTGTCAATCTTAAGTAAATATGATGTTATAATTTCCCTTTCTCCTTCAATCAATCTTTGCTACTACCTTTACAACTAAGTAATATTAAATGATTTCTGAAAAACTTTTCTTCTCTTCTCTTCTCTTCTTTGTGTTCTTTGCGTCCTTTGTGGTTCTATTAAAAAAATATTTTTTATAACAGAAAAAGGTACTAGTAGCCAACTTGATTAAGTTTGATAAATCGTAAAGTTTAGAATCCAGGTTTTTTTAAGAAACCCGGATTCTTGGAACCTGTCGAAAATAATCTTTTAATTGTGTTTAAATCAAGTTTTTCTTTGCTGATAATTATTGAGTACAGATTGGATAAACTTTTGCCAGATTTCATTAGGAGTCCAAATCTTGTGTAAATCTGCTGCTGCTTGTTCCTCATTTATATCTCCTTCAATGCGACGAAAGAGATATATAAAAGCTGAAACTCGCATATTGGCAGCACAATGAACAAAAACCTTTTTGTCAACATTTGCATTCATCACATCAAAAAAATCCGCGATATTTTCCAAAGTCGGATTTTCCCACAGTACAGGAATATGTATATACTGCATCCCCTGAGATTCGACTATTAACTTTTCGTCGGGTAAAGCATTCATCGATTCTGGTAAAGCGAGATTAACTACAACTTCATATCCAGATACTTCAATTGCTTGAAATTGTTCCTTAGTGGGTTGTCCGGAAGTTGCGATTAAATCCGATATTTTCATGTAATTATAGATATCTTGCATATTTTCACCTATAAGCTTTTAAGAAATTTAGCGCAACTTTTAGCAATGCGCGAGCATATCTGTAAAATTTTCGCACCGAGAAATACCCCGACTCCCACTGTCCAAAGTCAATGCTCGCGCATTCTCTATCGCGCTTCGGGCAGCCAGTGCTTTGCTTACGCGAATGAAGACGCTGCGGCATCACATCTTAGATTACCGTCAGCAAAGAATTTATTAAAATATTTAACTTCAAAGCCTCCTACACATGCTACAAATAATCTGTATTGAAAATATATAGATTAATCGAATGCAACAATTGTCCCTTCCCTTAGATTTACATACTGATGAACCAACTAATAAAACTTGGTTTCAGGATATTTTAGCTTTTTTAGGAGTAAACAAACAAACAGTATGGGTTGATTGCTTTGGCAAATCTCTGAGAAAATCGATGATGCAGCAAGGACATGCTCCAATCAAAACACTAAGCTTATTTTCTGGTGGTGGAGGATTAGATATTGCATTTCATGATGCTGGTTTTGAAATAATTCAAATGGTCGAGCTTGAAGCTAAATATATTCAAACCTTAAAACAAAATTCTTTATCAGGAAAATGGCTTGAAGGCTGTAAAGCAACATGTATTAATATTAAAGATTATATACCTGAATTTAGTGCCATTGATTTCATTATCGGAGGCCCACCTTGTCAAACTTTTTCCGCTGCTGGACGTAGAGCAGCAGGGGTATCTGGAACAAATGATGCTAGAGGTACGCTATTTCAACAATATGTACGCATCCTTGAAATGCTCCAACCGAAAGGGTTCCTATTTGAAAATGTATATGGAATAACTGGAGCAAATGGTGGAGAAGCTTGGCAAGAAATTCAAGCAGCTTTTAAAAAAGTTGGCTATAAAATTTACTTTCGCGTTTTGGATGCGGCTGATTATGGAGTTCCTCAACACCGAGAACGATTATTTATTATTGGATTAAAATCAGGCGAATATCTATTTCCATATCCTACTCACGGTCCCGATTCTCTCAATCAACAACCTTACTATTCGGCCCAAGAAGCTGTAAAAGATGCCGATATTCAAAATATGGAAGTGGGAATAGGTGGTCGATTTGGTCATTTACTTGAATTTATTCCACCTGGACTTAATTATAGTTTTTATACAAAAGAAATGGGTTATCCCAATCCAATATTTAGTTGGCGTTCAAAATTTTCAGATTTTTTATATAAAGCAGATCCAAAAACTCCTGTACGAACAATTAAAGCGCAAGGTGGACAGTATACAGGTCCTTTCAGTTGGGAAAATCGTAAGTTTTCTTCTTCAGAGTTAAAGCGTTTACAAACTATTCCCGATGATTATGAAATTGTTGGAAATCGGCAAGTTTGTATTGAACAAATCGGGAACTCTGTCCCTCCCCAACTTGGTAGAATTTTAGCTCTTAGTATATTGGAACAAGTGATGAAGGTTAAATTACCTTTTTCGATAAGTTATTTACCCGAAAGCAAAAAATTAGGTTTTAGACAGCGTAAGCGTAAATTAACAGAAATTTATGCTCAAAAGGCGAAAGCTGCAATAGAAGATTTACATAAGACAGGAAAAATAGTATCTATAGTTTCTTCTCAATATGAACAAAAACAAAGATATTTATCTCCTGATTTTGCCTGGATGAAGGAAGCAACTCCAGAAAGTAGAAAGATTAACATTAGCTATGATTTAAATAATTCATGCTGGTTAATAGCCGCAAGTATTAATGAAATAGAAAGCGATGGGAACCAATTTATTATCGATGTCTATCCATCTTGTGGTTATGATGATTGGGTACTTGGAACTAATGTAGTTAAGCTTTGTGGTAAAGATTTAGATATGCAAGTATTTACATCTCTTTGGAAAGCTTTTGAAGAAAAATTAACAGAAGTTACAGGCAAAGCTGATTTAGTACAACTCTCTGGTTATTATCAGTATAATGCTCAAATTAGCGGTGTTATGAATTTTAACCATAAGTTGAAAATCAATGATTTTTGGCGTGTAGTCCAATGCGTAACGAGATGTATAGGAATTGCAACTCAGTTCTCAGCTACAGAACTTGCTGATAAATGGGGTGTCGAAGCAGAGGATATTTATTCCTACCTTAAATCTCTACGAACTATGGGTTATGAAGTTAGAAATCATAAAACGAATACACAAATTCCTGAAGGTAAATATCTAATTCCTTATGCTTTCCCGACACTAAATCCCAAAAGCGTGCAACTTCGTAAAAAAATATAATTAGATTTATGAGCGAGCGACATCTAAGAGTATATATAAATAGAAGCGAATTAGTTTTGGCAGACGGAACAATTCAATATTTACCCGAAGGAGGAATGAATCAAGCCGCTAAAAGAAGATATAGAAAAATCATATCGGAACTTTCTACTGCTTACTTAGAAAAGCAAATTATTGTATGTAGAGATAATTCCTGCAACCTTAATTTTTCGGAACTAGCACAAGAACAAAAAAATATTTTAGATCGACTTGTTCAATCTGTTACCAGCGAAGTAGGTAGAGCATTAGTTGGTCTAACCATTTTACAATTGTGTGTTAAATCAATTGAACCTGAACAAAATATTAGATTGCATAAAGGTAGTGCTGGAACAAAAGATTTTTCTTGGTGTGACGGTATATCGATGCGCTCTCTTGATAAGCAGTACATTACACCAGTTCTGCGAAAATATGAATTACTTAGATTAAATGCAGATGGCTTTATGATGACGCGAAGTTTAGCGGAAAACTATCCTAAAGAGCAATTTACTCGTACTTTAGAAGAAGTTGTCACCGAAAATGAACTTGCTTCTGCTTGGATAACAGCTTATACAGAATCTTTAGCTCAACAACGTAGAGATATTGCACCAATTGATGAGCCATGTTATCAATGGTTACTTACATTGAATGAGACTTTAATAGATGTTTAGAGGTTGTAACACGTGATGCGATACGGACGCAGCAGATAATGTTGGGTGTAACGTAGTGAAACCCAACCCAATACTTGTCGGTGCGCGAAAATTCAATGGGTACAAAACCTTGGAGAGACGCGAAATAGAGCGTCTCTACATCTTCGATTTTGCACCACGAAAAATTCAAAACCTACGCAGTATTGACACCCAACCTACTTTAATCACTGGTTTTCTGAGTTCAAAATAATCTACCGCAACTCGGACACTGTAAATTACTCTAATTAATAAACTCGATTCTTCCCTACTCCCTACTCCCCACTCTCTATTTATGATTTGGCAAATAGATTTCTACCGTCGTCCCCAAAACCACCCCCCAGCTTTATGGGATTTACTAATTTGTAGTCCCACTGGTGATTTTCGCTACGAAGCATCCTGTCCCCAGTCAGAAGCAAATTCAACTTGGCTAACTTCGCAATTACAATTAGCCGCAACATCAGGTTTACCCGATAAAATTCAAGTATTCCGTCCGCAGTCTCTCAGTTTAATTTCCGTTGCAGCAAACAACTTAAATATCGAAATCGAAGCAACTCGTCGTACACCTGCAATCAAGCAATGGTTGCGCGAAAAACAATACCCTATAACACTTGACAAATTACCCCCCATACCGATACCGGAAAATCTTCTCGGTGACGAATGGCGATTTGGGGCACTTTCTGCGGGAGATGTAACAGAATTTATATCCTCGCGTCCAATTCCAGTTCTCGAAGCTCCCGATTTCCTCCTCCCCATCAACCTGGGTTTAGCATCGACGCAAGCAGTACCAGGTATCGTTATATATGGAGGAAGGCAATCGATGCGATTAGCGCGATGGTTTAAGGAAGCGAATGCTCAAGCACTCAACTACATTCCAGGTGTCCCCGATGGTTTGATTCTCGAAGCGGGGTTATCTGACCGATGGGTTGTTGCCACTTTTGAAGATAACGATGTCACCGCAGCAGCTAAAAATTATGAACAACGCAAGCAGCAAAGTCGCGGATTGCATTTTTTACTCGTTCAACCCGACGATTCGGGAATGACTTACAGTGGTTTTTGGTTACTTCAAGTAGAGGAATAGCGTCGAGGGGAAGAAAATAGAAAATCTATCTGAAACGATGGTAACTTATATGACGCAGATATCGCAGTCCGTACTATGAGTAAAGTTTTCTAATACAGTGCATTATTTAAGGTAGTTGATTATCATCTAGCAAGGCAAGCAAGCTATGGGTATATCGAGGTGCATTGCTAAATTCAGGTATGATAAATGGTTTTTGGTTATCCCAAAAACTTTTCAGAGACGCGAAATTTCATCAGAGACGCGAAATTTCGCGTCTCTACATTTCTTATTTCAAATAGCGATCGCACCAGTTGACCATTTCCCAAAGTACGTGACCGATGGCTTCTCTTGAACGATACCCGTGGTCTTCGCAGGGTAAAACACAATAGCGAACGGTCGCACCTAGTCCTTTTAAGGCTTCGTAAAGCCGTTCGGTTTGCAGTGGATAAGTGCCAGGATTGCTGTCTTTTTCACCGTGAATTAGTAACAATGGCGATTTTACTTTTTCCGCATGAGTAAACGGCGACATATTTGTATACGTGTCGGCAGCTTCCCAATAATTGCGCTGTTCGCCCTGAAACCCAAACGGGGTCAAAGTCCGGTTGTAAGCACCACTCTTAGCTATGCCAATTTTGAACAAGTTGGTATGTGCTAATAAATTCACCGTCGTAAATGCACCGTAGGAATGCCCGCCGATGCCGATGCGGTCGGGGTCGGCAATAGAGCGTCCAACTACATAATCAACAGCAGCTTGTGCCCCTGCAATTAATTGCTCGACATAAGTATCGTTTGGCTCATTTTTACCCTCACCAACAATCGGGATACTCGGTCCTAAGAGAATCGCGTAACCTTGAGTAAGTAAAAATAATACCGAGTCGCGCATGGGACGGCTGAAGGTGTTTGTTGCCGTTGTTACCTGCCCTGCAAATTCCCGGTCTTTGAATTCCTCTGGATATACCCAGAATAACATCGGTAACTTACCGTCGCGGCTATTGTCGTAACCTGGAGGTAAATATAAAGTTGCTGAGAGTTTCACTTTGTCTGCACGTTCGTATTGAACGAGTTCTTTTTGAATTCCTGCTAGTTGGGGAGCAGGGTCTTGATAGTTTGTCAGTACACGTTCGTGATTATTACTATTTTTTAAGTAGTAATTCGGTGGTTCGATTTGTGACTGGCGGCGCGTCATTAAAGTTAGATCCTGGTCGTCGATAACTTCAACTACCGACTCGAAATAAGGGTCTTGGGATTGCCAGATGCGTTCTGTTTCTAAGGTTTCTAAATTGAAGCTATCGAGAAATGGGTAGACACCTTGAGGAGAAGCCCCTCTTCCATTCATGTAAATTGTATTACTATCGGATGCAAAACGAAGAACATCGCGCCCGTATTTTCCCATAACTGTAATGGGGACTCCAGGGTCATTGTATTTATCTTCAAAACTGCGATCGCACAATAATTTTGATGCAATTTCCGGATGCTGCGGATTAATTCGCCAAACTCGCTGTCTGCGATTGTCATACCACCTTTCCCACACCATTGCTGTATCGTCGTTTCCCCAAATTAGATGTTGAAATCGATATTCAGATTGCCAAATTAGACGCGGTGAATCGGTAAAAGGTACTTCGAGTTCAAATAAAGCATCGCGGTAAGGAACATTGTTATTTGGTTCACCCTCATCAAGGGCTTCGAGCCAATATAATGTGCATGGGCGATCGCATCGCCAAAATACCCGTCGTTTACCAGGTCGTACTGCATCAAACTTAATCGAAATATTGTCTGCAAGCGGCAAATCTGCTACTTCGTATACAAGTTTTCCACTGGCATCAATTACCTGAATTAACTTCGGAAAGTACGATGCAGGCAATTGATACGAAAACGGTCGGTGTAATGTTGATAATAAAATAAAGTTACCATCGGGAGAAGGTCGGGCTTCATCGATCAAACAAGGTTCAACTAAAGGAGTGCGATGACCATCTAAAGTAACTTTTTCCAAAGTTGCCATCAAATAGTATTCAAATAATGCTTCATCATGCGGATTTTCGAGTAAGTTTGTATAGGTGCGACTAGGAGTTTTACGTCCCAAATTTTCCTCAATCGCGGGTCCCGTTGGGACAAGCGATTTAATCGGAGGTTCGCTGCGGTTATCTGGAATAAATTGACAAAGCAGTGCATCGTTCGATAACCACCGATGAGGAATACCGTAACCCGCATTCAGAACTGCTTCGGTTAACTTCCGAGCAATTCCCGTACTAAGTTCCACAAACCACAATTCTAAGCCAGTAGATTCAGTTAAAGTAAATGCCAACTTTTGCCCATCCGGCGACCATTTCAAAAATCCAATTCGTGGATTTTCAGGTAGCTCCACTTTTATTATCTTCGTGTCGGCGATCGCTTGAATCTTCAAGCTGCGGTAAGTATTTTGCCGCGCTGGTGCATTCGTGCGCGGATTCAACAAAAACCCTCCTAAAGGAATTTCCGGTTCTGCCATTTCGGCAATTGAAGACAATAACGGCTGTTCTAACTCCAACAACCACTCATGAAAAGGAGACAGCAGCACCGTTGGAGGAGGTGGAGCATTGAGAATTTCATTAATTGGAGACGGTGGAGATTGCCAAGTTGGTTCAAACATGAATAATGAGGGAGTAGGGAGTTGGGAGTTGGGAGTTGGGAGTAAGCAGTGAGGAATGGGGAGTAGAGAGTTAAGAGTTAGGAGTTAGGAGTCAAAAGTTAATCTTTACCCCTTCTTACTACTACTCCCTACTCCCTACTCCCCCTCTTCCCTACTTTCCCTTCGGTGGTCTACTAGTAGAACCTTTTTCGTATGTCATTGTATATACACCTTGCGCGTGCAATACTCGAAACCACATGCCCGATTGCGTACCTGTAGAAAGCATTTTACTGACTGTAGCTTTAGCTATTTTAAATTCTTCCTCGTCCAATTGGTCGCCATACAAATCGCGGACAATTGCATCGACATGAAAATGGGTTGTAGGATGATGACGCATGAGAATCAAAATAGCGTTCTGAACCGAGTAACCTTGATATTGGTTCAACAAAGGTATGGCACCAGGTTTCCTAGAAATGTGTAATCTAGGAATATCAGAGATATCGGGTTTTTCCAAAACTTCTCGATTATTTCGATCGTCTGGTTTCTCAATTGTTGGTTTGGAGGAATTTTCGACAACGGGTTGTGCTATTGCCTCGATATGACGATTAGTTTGACTGCTACTATCCTGAAGGAATGCCTGTGTAGAAGATAAATTAGACAATTGCCCTAACGGGTGATACATCTGATCTTCGCGGGCGTACCCTGATAGTAAAGTCTCTAGAGAGTCAATCTGATGTCGGATAAAAGATAAACGCCGTTCTAAATCTGCTGCCTCCAGAATATAGCGATCGCGCTCTGCCGACAGTAATCCTAGAATCTCAGGGGAATCAGTCATAGTAGTTACCAATTAGTTACCAAATCTTAAAACAAGGAACAAACAAGTGGAAAGCAAGGAAATTTTTGTTAAAGCTCACGTTCGTGTCATTCGTCAAAAACTTTATCGCTTTGTCTGCAAAGAATGCAATTCGGTATCCGAACGCATTTGCTTCCCATCACAACCACTTTATTGCGAAATATGCCGACCGCCAAAACTCAAAGCCGAAAAACCTTCGTCGGAGGCAATTGTCAAAGCAAAAACCACCAAACGAAAGCCTCCTGCTAAGTCGCCGCTATCCGGTAATAAAACGACAAAAGCAAAGAAAGCCTCTGCTGCCACCAAGTAATATTGTGAACTATCAATCTATACAAACACCACTACTCTTTCATAAATTACTTTCAGTTAGCGGTATTTCGGCTTGGAGTATCCGCGATGGACTCCTATTACACAATCAAAATTTACTAATAGAGCGATCGCTCTGATTGTAGCAATGGGAATACTCCTGACTAGGCATAATAATTGTCGTGAACGTCCGATTGTCCGAGTTACAACCAAAAAGAATCTCCTTTTGGGCTTGCGATCTCAAGAGTAAATTTTCCAAACCCCCTTGTATGCTTTCCTCAACCTTGGAGGTATCCAACTCCAAGGTGCAAAGGAAGGAAGCCGAAAAGGTATTCATTTCATTTTGGAGGTCTAATTTAACTTTCATCTCAAGCGCGGTAATCATCAAGCAGGATGTCTGACTACAAACATATTTGTTGCTAGTCTCAACAAGACATACTCTGCATACGCCATTTTGCCTATCTTAAGGGTTTTAAGCCAGCATCCTAATAAGCGTGATATTATTAAGAACTGCTTTGCCAACATACGCACTTTTTAGGCTGTCGATATGTCTGATACTCAGATTGCCGCATCCGCAAACGGAAAAAGTAACCTGCCCTTGCACTCAAACAGTCAAAACACGATTCGTATTCGAGGTGCGAGGCAGCATAACTTAAAGAACATTGACTTAGAAATCCCCCGCGATCGCTTGATTGTTTTCACAGGTGTATCCGGTTCGGGTAAGTCATCGCTGGCATTTGATACAATTTTCGCCGAAGGGCAGCGACGCTACGTCGAGTCCCTCAGCGCTTACGCAAGGCAATTTTTAGGACAATTAGACAAACCCGATGTCGAAGCAATCGAGGGTTTAAGTCCGGCTATTTCCATCGACCAAAAGTCAACTTCGCATAACCCGCGTTCGACGGTAGGAACCGTCACCGAGATATACGATTACATGCGGTTGTTATTCGGACGCGCCGGAGAACCCCATTGCCCCATATGCGATCGCAATATTGCCCCCCAAACCATCGATGAGATGGTCGATCGGATTATCGAGTTACCCGACCGCACCAAATTTCAAATTCTCGCACCCGTCGTTCGCGGTAAAAAAGGCACCCACAAAAAACTATTATCCGGATTAGCCTCCCAAGGATTCGTTCGCGTCCGCATCGATGGCGAAATCCGCGAACTCTCCGACTCCATCGAACTAGATAAAAATCTTACACACACAATCGAAGTAGTAATTGACCGCCTAGTAAAAAAAGACGGACTCCAAGAGCGTTTAGTCGATTCCCTTTCCACCTGCCTCAAACTCTCCGAAGGCATCGCCGTCATCCTTTATACCCCAAGCAACTCAACAGACGCAGGTTCCACCGACCAAACCCCAAGCAACCCAGAATCCGTAAGGGCGGGTTCCACCAACCAACCATCCGACA
>CAXTCQ010000179.1:0-10403 GCA_964242965.1 uncultured Calothrix sp.
TTGTTCCCCCCTACTCCCTACTCCCCACTCCCTATTCCCTCTTTATCAACTCTTTAACTTGAGAAGCAATAAGTGGACTCTTGTCTTTTTGGAGCTGGGGTAAAAGTTCGATGAGGATGCGATGTGAGGCGATGCTAAGATATGAAATTGCGGCTTCGCGGACGAAACTGGTGGGATGGCGTAAATTATCAAGAATTTGAGGAATGGTTAAACGGATGCGTGCAGAAGCAGCAAAGTGAAAGCAACATGCTAAACACCAATCGGAAAGTGACTTTTCGAGGGTGAGTAATTGACGAATGCGATCGCTTATAACCATCTGCTCGTATTTAATGATTTTGGCTTCGACTAGTGTTTGCAGTTTTTCTCTCGGGTCGCGTCGGTCTAAGATATTTAGTAATACTGATTTGTTTGATAATGTGACTGTATGCTCTAATATTTCTAAACCTCTTGCTAAATTGGACGATAATTCTGACCGTAAATTCAAACTTACTACCTGAATATTTTCGTGTGAGTAAAGTAGTTTCAAAAGTAGTAACAATCGCTCTTTAACATCTGCTTCTAAATTTAGTAATGCTTGTTGTAATAATTCACAAATAGCCATAACTTTACGGCTTGATAAATAGCTAGCTTCGACGAACTCACGAGTTTTATACTCTAAATAGGTAGCATAAACTTCGCCTTGTGTCTTTAAATCAATATAACCGGCGTAAACTTCGCTCAAAAATTTTAATTCTTCATCGATTAATCGTTCGACTTTGGCAAGGTGCAACTTGTCCACTAAACCAGAAATTCCTTCTTGTTGATGACGTTTGAGCAAGCTACGAAGGATATGGTCGCGGTTTGTGCCAATTGATGTTTCTAAGTTTTCCCAAAGTACATCTATTGCTTCGAGGGTTGGAACTTGACTAATTGTTCTCCATGCGTACATGCGGACAACTTCGGGTTTGTAAAGATTTGTCGCTAAGTTCAATAACATTGGTAAAGCTTCATTTTCGAGCTTGATCAGCGCTTGCATGGCAGTAGTGCGAGTTAATTTGTAATGGAGTCCTGCTAAAAGTGCTGAGTAATAATCTTCGAGATGGGTCGCTGCAATCATTTCTAACACTGCACACCGGACTCGCAACGATTTATCTTTTAATAAAGTTGGTATTTCCAAGCGCAGTGTTTGTAGATAAACTGCACCGCTTAAAGCTTTAACAGCATTGATGCGTTCTTGTTCTTGCGAGTGTGTCAGCATCCCTTTGAGGGTTCGTGTTGCCGCTACCTTTTGTTTGGTTGTTCCCTGACGCAGGAGTAATGTGGCGGCCGTAGCACGAATGATAGAATGTTGTTTGATTTCTAAGAATTGTTCGAGTTTGCTAAGGTCTGGGTTTTCCTCTGCTAGCCAAATATAACGTAATGCCAAAGCAAAAACTTCCGGGGTGATTTCGGTTTGGGGGAGTTGGAGAAGGGGATGAACTTGGGGTAAGTAGAGGGGGTTTGCACCCGCAATCAGCATTGCTGACAAGCTTGATGATTGCAGAATTGGTGGTAATTTGAGTAGTTGCGGTGCTAAGATTTCGGCTGCTCCTTGGGGATCGATTTGTACGAATAATTCGATACAAGACCGTTTGTCGTTTTCCCTACCTGACTCCTTCAGTGTTTTGACAACAGCCTGTTTAAAGGCACGCAAATCAATATCAGTACCGGAGAGTTGCCCGCGTCCAGCGCTCTTGACCAGTAGGTCAACGTAACGCGATCGCAGCACCCAAAGTATCCCCAAGCATACGGTTGCGACTATTACTGTTTCCCCAATTAATACCCAGTTTTTATTTAGGGGAATGGGAATAAACTTAGTTCCAAACCATAGGGTAACTAAAATTACTACACCAGCGATACCCATACCCCAAGCTTCGGCGATACCTCCCGATAATGTTTGTATGGAACTGCGAAGTTTATCGGGGATGGGTTGGAATAGTAAGGGGGCACCGCTGACAACGAAGGTATAGCGCAAAAGTTCGTCTATAAATTTCAGGAATACCAAACCCCAGAAAAAGCTATGCTCGCGGGTTATTGGTAGCAACCAAAGTAACCCGACTGTAGTGGGTAGTAAAATTATTATGCATATCGGTAATGTTGCGGTTGTAAAGAAGACTCCGAAGCGTTCGAGGACTCGACTGGAAATAAATAGCTGCATCATCAGTTCGCACAAACCAGTGATACCGCCAAAAATCCCCAAAAAGCTCGCTATATCTTTATCGGAATAGTTAATTTCGAGTTGGGTGAGGTATTGAAAATCTACTAATACTCCAATAATTTGTAAAAGTCCGAAAAAAGCAAATAGTAAAAATGAATAATGTTTTAGCGAACCTGTCAGTCGAAGCCGCGAACTGCGAGCAGTTTTTGTTCTTTCCAGTGAATTATCGGGGAACGCGCTTCGGTAATTGTGGCTGAGATAAACCAGAATTGCTGCACCAAAAATAATGCAGATGGCGGAGCTAGGAATAATAATGTTATTAAGCCCCACGAACGCAAGCAGTAGCGGCAAACTAAATCCACTTAAAATATCTGCTACCAACATCCCGCTACTTACCAACGGGTATGCGCGTTTAATCTCACGAATATTAAAAAGCTGATTGGCTACAATCGAAGTATTCAGGTCGTTGAGAACGTAAAATGCATCGACCCACAACCGCAACAAAAAAATTGTGCCAATCGCTAGGGTCGGAACCTCCAAACCCCAACGCAGCAATAATAGCGGCAAAAACATACAGGGTGCGATCGCAGCTATCACCCAGCGCAATGGAAACACTCGCTGCAACCAGGAGTAAAAAAAAACTAACATTGTCCCCATGACAGCACTGGCGATGTAAATCAAAGGTAGCCACTCTGCACCGTATTTATCCAAAAACAGCGCCACAGTGCTATCTTCCGCCCACCGCAATCCCACTGAAGTTAATGTGTAAAAAGAGAACATTAACCAAGTGCGATCGCTCTCTTCTGGTCTCAGATTCACCCATTGCAATATTCGCGCTAAAACGCCCTTTTTTTCAGCAAACCCGTGATTCTTCAGTTCCATTTTTACTTTCTGGTGTAGTCACCCGTTGAAAATTCAGAATTCAGAATTCAGAATTTAGAATTCGGTTCCTCAGTCCTCCACTACAACCAGAATTTAATAATAAGTCCAGCCATAACAAAAGTCCTAAGCAACTGAATATTAGTTTTCCCATTCAGCACTTAGGACTATCACTTTTATTTAATTTTTTTGGAGAGAGAGTAGGGAATGGGGAGTAGGGAGTAGGGAGGCAGTGGAGAGTAGAGGAGATTAATTAATAACTCTTAATTCCTAACTCTTAACTCCTAACTCTTAACTCCTAACTCCTAACTCCCTACTTCTTGGGAGAAATGAGCATCATCATGTTTCTTCCCTCTTTCTTGGGTGCCTGCTGCACCTCACCAATTGGTTCTAAATCTTTAGCCATGCGCTTGAGCAATGTTTCTGCCAAATCGCTATGTTGAATTTCTCGACCTCGGAACATCACGGTGGCTTTAACCTTATCGCCATCGTTCAAAAAACGCTCTGCTTGCTTGACACGCACATTATAGTCGTGTTCTTCTATCTTATAGCGCATCTTCACTTCTTTCACGTCAGCAGTATGCTGCTTCTTCCTAGCTTCTCGCGCTTTCTTCTCTTGTTCAAACTTGTATTTACCATAGTCCATGATTCGGCATACCGGTGGGTCAGCCTTGTCACTCAGTAGCACTAGATCTAGCTCTTTTTCTTCGGCTAGTTGTATTGCTTCTTGTGGCGTTAGAATTCCCAACTGGGAGCCATCAGTGTCAATCACCCGAATTTTCGGGAAGCGAATTCGTTCGTTAATTTGGGGGAGATCTCGACTTCTTCTTTTCTCAATCACAGGCATGTATGATTTCTGGGGGCTATTATTATAAAGGGTTTGGCTTTGTTTGCGGTCATATGCCTCAGTAAAAAAAATATTTCAATAACTGAGGACTCGATTGGAAACTATATTTATAGGATAACTAATCCATGAGGGTAATTTCATGCTAGTTGTATTTGTTATTCTACTCACTTTGATAGAAATTCTGTCCAATCGTTAAGCGCTCGTTACAGAACAGCAGCAAATATTTATTATTGTAACACGCGCAACTAAAGGATTTCCAGTTTTTGCTTAAGTATAATTACGCAATTTTAAATAGTTTTAAACTACATATACTATCGATTTTTAATTCTAATATTGGATAGTAAAGCCCAAACGTCATTACTTGCAGTCAAGAAGAAGCGAATTTACTTAGAATAGAGATGATGATATTTGCTAGTAATGCAAAGTTGAAACCCAAAAGCGATGGTCAAAGAGTAACGAAATATAATTAACAATTTATTGCATTAATTAATAGATACAGGTACGTAGCAAAAGGGAAAAACGGTGGAAGGTGCGAATATTGTCGTTTATTGGCAGCAACGAGTTGGAAATCAACGCGATTGGGTTTGGCGGGGTTGGCAAATTCGCTACACGTATATTCGTCCGACCCAAATTGATCGAGATTCAGTACCAATAATTTTATTGCACGGTTTTGGTGCTTCTATCGGTCACTGGCGGCATAATTTGGAAGTAATTGGCGAACATCATACCGTTTACGCAATCGATATGTTGGGGTGGGGTGCTTCGCAAAAAGCCCCTGTTAACTATAGCGTTCACCTTTGGGCAGAGCAAGTATATGAATTTTGGAAAACATTTATTGGCAAACCGGCTGTCATCGTTGGCAATTCTTTAGGTTCGCTGGTTTCCATGACTGCCGCATCTGTCCATCCGGAAATGGTACAAGGGTTAGTAATGATGAGTTTACCCGACCCATCATTAGAACAAGAAGCAATTCCGCCATTTTTGCGTCCTGCGGTAGCGACAATTAAGAATTTTGTAGCTTCACCCCTCCTACTCAAACCCTTATTTTATTTTATTCGTCAGCCAAAAATTTTACGTCGTTGGGCTGGTCTTGCCTACGCAAATCCAGAAGCTGTCACCGACGAACTTATCGATATTATTGCGGGTCCCCCCCAAGATAGGGGCAGTGCTAGGGCTTTTAGTGCTTTATTCAAAGCTAGTATTGGTGCGAATTTCAGTCCTAGCGTTAAAGCTGTACTTCCGACTCTAGATATACCAATGCTATTGATTTGGGGGCAAAAAGACCGATTTGTTCCCCCGGCGTTAGCTTCGTTATTTATTCAATACAACACCAAGTTAGAATTAATCAATTTGGATAATGCTGGACATTGCCCCCACGACGAATGTCCCGATGAAGTCAATCGAGTTATTTTGGAATGGATTAAGGGGAAGGGGCATTTGCACCGATAGAAATAGCAGCAAGCCGAGAAAAGTAACTCTAATTACACACGAATTCAAAAACCGCAGATAACATTTGATAAATACAGGTAAGCAATTCGATATGAACTGTGCCCGGTATCGATATAAGGCTTATATCTGTAATTATTTTCAATTGAATTATAACAAGCAGAAGTTATTCTGCGTTTGCATATGAAGCCTCCCTACGGAGCATCGCTCAACCTCATTATCTCGTTTGAGTACGATTCCTACAAGCAACTCAAACCCTTACCAAAATACCCCACGCGGGTGAGGTAAGACTTGACAAAAGTCTGCCAATATGCATTAAATCTCAAATCAAGGAGTTTTTTTCATGCAAAAACGTATGTGTTGGTTATCGAAGTCTGGGCAATACGGCGATGATGGAGAAAAGATATTGCATTTACAGACAGCCCCTCATGAAGGATGGCGACCATATACAGCGTTTCCAGAATTTGCAGCACCCGACCATAATATACCAGGTGGTTCCAAAGGATTGGCAACTTTTCAAAAGTTATTAAAAGCAGGTTGGATTGTAGTACCGAGTAATTAGGATTTGGGAGTTAGAAGTTAGGAGTTAGAAGTTAGGAGTTAGAAGTTAGGAGTTGGAAACTGAGAGTAAAATTTTATTCTTAACTCCTAACTCTTAACTCTTAACTCCTAACTCTTAACTCCTAACTCTTAACTCTTAACTCTTAACTCTTAACTCCTAACTCTTAACTCCTAACTCCTAACTTCACATTCCCCTCGCTGCCCCTTCCCCGCGTGGGTCGGCTGCACCTTCTAAGGTATTATCGGGTTTGACGATGATAACGTTTGCGTTTCCCCAAGGTGTAATTTCTTTGATGTTTTGCCCGCGTCGGCGAAGTTCTTGGATTGTCATTATATCCAAGCCATAGGGTTCGACGCGCAACTCGTCGGGCAACCATTGATGGTGAATGTGGGATGCAGACACAGCCGCACCTGCATCCATATTGTATTCAAATATATTGAGAATAATTTGTAGTACTTGAGTAATGATGGTTCCCCCTCCAGGTGCGCCAACTGCCATGCGAAGCCGTCCGTTTTCGGTGATGATGGTGGGAGTCATGCTAGAGAGAGGAGTTTTACGGGGTGCGATCGCATTGGCTTCGTTACCTACTAACCCAAATGCGTTTGGTACTCCTGGTGCGATCGCAAAGTCGTCCATTTCGTTGTTAAGAAGTATTCCCGTACCCGCAGCTACAACTCCCGCACCAAACCCTGTATTTACTGTAAAGGTGAGGCTGACGGCGTTACGTTGACTATCGATAACATTAATATGGCTTGTTTCCATCGATTCAGACTTCCCTGCCAATCTAAGATTACCTATAATTCTTCCCCTTTGCGCCTTTGCGTCTTTGCGCGAGCCAAAAAAATCTTTCGGTTCAGCAGGTTTCACCTCACTCGATGGCTTTGCCCGTTGCATATCGATTTGCTGACGGCGGAATTTACCATATGCTGGGTTAATTAACTGCGCTATAGGCACTTTGACAAAATCAGGGTCGCCCAAAAGCGAGGCTCTATCTGCATAAGCAATCTTCATACTTTCGGCAAGTAAATGCAGCGTATCCGGACTGTGCCATCCCATTGATTTTAAATCGGTGTCACCAATAATATTCAACATTTGTAATAAATGTACGCCTCCCGAAGAAGGAGGTGGCATCGAACACACGCGATTACTGCGGAAATTACCGCAAACTGGATTTCGCCAAATGGGTTTATATGCTTTTAAATCTTGCAGCGTAACAATTCCATTATTTTTAGCCATATCTGCGGCTATAGCTTGGGCAATTCTACCCGTATAAAAAGTTTGGGGATTTTTGGATATTTCTGTTAACGTTAATGCTAAGTCGCGCTGGACTAACTTTTCTCCTGGTTGATAAAAATCCCCATTGCGGGTAAAAATTGCGCGTGCAGGAGGATTATTGAGAATGACTTTTTTTCGTGCTTCGTATGCTGGTAGGGAACGGGGAGTTATTACTTTTGAGAAAATAAAGCCATTTTGTGCCAGTGCGATCGCTGGCTTGACTACTTCGCCCCAAGGCAACTTACCATACTTTCGATGCACTTCATATAAACCCGCCACAGTACCGGGTGTACCTACAGCCAAATGTCCGTTTGTACTAGCATTCGGTCGCACTTTACCTTGACTATCCAAGTACATATTTCGAGTTGCTTTTAACGGTGCCCTTTCGCGGAAGTCTAGCGCTTCAGTTTTCTGTGTCTGCGCTTGGTGCATTAGCAAAAATCCACCTCCACCAATTCCCGCTGAGAATGGTTCCACAACCGATATTGCAAATGTGGTTGCTACTGCTGCATCGACTGCATTACCACCTTTTTGCAACATCAATAAACCCGCGTCACTTGCTAGCGGGTTTGCCGATACAACCATTCCTTGTTTTGTGCGTAGGGGTGATACAGAAGTTGCTGATGCAACTTGATTGTAGGAAATAACAATAAAAGATAGCGCGGTTACACTAGCTTGGGTACAGCAATTTAGAAAATGCATTTTTATATTTACTTTAATTAATTTGTGAGGTAAGTTCTTGGTACGTAGTTGGGCTTTAGCCCTCAAAATTAATATTTTTTATCGCTGACAGCCCAACTACAGTATCTATCAAAACTCATGACAATGACTGTGCTGCGAAATGTTTCAAATTTCGCGTAATTAATCTAATTACGACTTACAAATACAAACCCGCGAGACTTGCTTGCAGTTGAATCTTGTGTATTCATCGCTTTCCATAAATCTGCTGTTTTGACCCAAATTGGCGGATATTTATAGCGCGAAACATCAAGAATTAAAAATCGGTCGCTTTGGGCATTATACGCGGCTATTGGTGATATATGTCCGCCCTTCTCTTGCCCTATTTCTCGACGCAAATAATTAACTAAAACAAAATTTTCTTTTTGGTTAAGATTTTCTGCTGCTAACTTGCGAAACTCGTTGATATTTGTGTTGCTAGCATGATAAACCTTCACCTTTACTCCATAACTGCCTACTAATTTGCCCATTTCCTCAAGCGTCATTCCTTGACGGGAAACAACTTCGGCGGAAATTACTTGTTGCGTCGCTTTATTGTTAAAAAAGTTTTCTTGAGTAAATACGCGATAGGGTTTGTATTGTGATGCTTCAGGTGCTTCAATACCCAAACTATTTAATACCATGACAATACTCGCTACTCCACAATAAGCTTGATTGACTTGGGTAACAAACTGCATACTCAGAGGAAAGAAATCTTCTCTCGATTTACTTTCAATTAGTAATTTTTCCCCTTCGTCAGAGTTAAAACCAATCAAGTTTGGCGTTAATGGCAGCGTTTGGGCAATAGTACTTCCAGCAGTTAAACAGGTTCCCAAAATCAATGTTTTGAAAATAAAATTGATGTTTCTAAACTTTTTGCGATTCATAAAATAGATTTTGACGAAATTTAAGAATTATCTACAATCGATTTCGTTTGAATAGAACACACTGTGTTAATCAAGATTGCCGTAGGGGCACGGCACTGCCGTGCCCCTACTGTGGTTTAATTAAATGATAACTGCTGTATAAATAGTTTTAGCGTATTTAAGGTAATAATGATAGCTGTACCGCTAACGTTAGACATTAAAGTTCCTTGTATTTTTGTGAGAGGCATAGAAAGCCGGTATCTTGAAGATACCGGCTTTCTAAATCCCTACATCTAAAATATTACTGTTGGCAAATGATTAATTACTTATTAAATACAGCACCACGTATTTGTAAATCTTGACGTTGCGCTGAAGTTAAACCAATGCTTCCATCAAGCTGACATCCTGTTACTAATGCATCTTGCCAGACTGTCTCATTCAATGTAGCACCTCGTAAATTGCACGAGCGCAAATCGGTTCCTGTCAAATTGGCAAATAACAAGTCCGCGTTCACCAAGCTGCTATGACTTAAGTTGGCATGAGATAAATTACCGCGAATCAAGGTGACTCCATCTAAAATCAAACCTGATAAATCCGCACCTACCAAATTGGGAAACTTTAGTTTACTCGGATTTTCTAGATATCGCATCACGCAATTAATATTTGCTTGATTTAGTTGCATTTGTGTCAAAAATGTGTATCTAGCTATTCCATATTCTCGGAGAATTTGCGATCGCACTTGAGAATCCTTTTGTAAAAATTCAATCGTAATTTGGCGCACATCTTGAGTAATGTTATCAAACATGAAAATTTAAAAGTAATTAAGCCCAACTGATATAAGGCAACTTTGCTGCCGTCGCTTTAACTTGTTCAGCTTGCGCTACCAACTGCCCGCAAGCGTCCCAACTACCAGAAACAAACATATTTCTAGCACCTTCACCCATCAAGATGCTGCCAGTAAAATCACCGCACTGCACCTGTTTCGTTTCTAAATTTACCGTTACAGATACCTGCGGATTTGCGGCAATCATTTCTTGAAGTTGCTTGACAGTGGCAGTATCAGCAGTAACACAAGGCACACCCATCGCTACGCAATTTCCTAAGAATATTTCAGCAAAGCTTTCACCCACTACGGCTGTAATTCCCCATTTGGCGAGAGCTTGCGGTGCGTGTTCCCGCGAAGACCCGCAGCCAAAGTTCCGATTGACAACCAAAATATTAGCACCTTGATACTGCGGTTGGTCAAAAGCGTGTTCGCCTTTAAGTGCAGCACGGTCATCTTCAAAAGCGTGTGCGCCAAGTCCATCGAAGGTGACGCAACGTAGAAAACGGGCAGGAATAATACGGTCGGTATCAATATCATTCCCGACTAAAGGAATACCGCGACCGAATACTGATTTTACTTTGCTAGACATAAAAATAAGGGCAAGGGGGAAAGGACAACTTTGATAGAAACAAACAAAACACGATCTGTACGGGCGGGTTCACCAACCAAATTATCGGTAAAACGAAAAATCTCAATAAACCCGCCCCACCCAATCGAAAAAAACGAAACAATAAAATCATCCACAGACAAGGACAACACGATCTGTACGGGCGGGTTCACCAACCAAATTATCGGTAAAACGAAAAATC
>CAXTCQ010000179.1:10503-17287 GCA_964242965.1 uncultured Calothrix sp.
TCAATAAACCCGCCCCACCCAATCGAAAAAAACGAAACAATAAAACCAGGCATTCCCCAATTAAATCATTTCCCGCACATCGGTTAATTTACCATTAACTGCTGCGGCTGCAACCATAGCCGGACTCATCAACAAAGTCCGACCGCTTGCCGAACCCTGCCGTCCTTTAAAATTGCGATTCGACGAAGACGCACTAATTTGCCGTCCTTGTAACTTATCAGGATTCATCGCCAAACACATCGAACAACCTGCTTCGCGCCATTCAAACCCAGCTTCCACAAATATTTTATCAAGCCCTTCAGATTCAGCTTGTTTTTTCACCCGTTCCGAACCCGGTACTACAAAAGCTTTCACACCCGCTGCAACTTGATGACCTTGGGCAATTTTCGCAGCTTCGCGTAAATCGCTAATCCGTCCGTTAGTACAACTACCAATAAAACAAACGTCAATTTTCGTACCTTCGATAGGTTGACCTGGCACTAAATCCATATATTCATATGCTTCTTCAGCAACAAAGCGGTCATCTTCGGCAATTTCCATCGGTGTGGGTACTTTTTGGTCAATTCCGATACCTTGACCGGGAGTAATTCCCCAAGTTACTGTCGGGGGAATTTCTTCAGCAATGAAAACTACCACATCATCATATTTGGCATCGGCATCACTTCTAAGCGATTCCCACCAAGCTACAGCTTTATCCCAATCAGCTTTGGGGGCAAAATCTCTTCCTTTGAGGTATTCATAAGTCACATTATCGGGGTTGACGTAACCGCAACGCGCCCCTCCTTCGATTGCCATGTTACATACGGTCATCCGTTCTTCCATATTCATCATCTCGAAGGTGGTTCCGGCAAATTCGTAAGCGTATCCAACCCCACCTTTGACACCAAGGGTGCGAATAACGTGTAAAATTACATCTTTAGCGTAGACACCAGGTTTTAAAGTACCGTTAACTTCGATTTTGCGGACTTTTAATTTTGATAGCGCCAGGGTTTGAGAAGCGAGTACGTCGCGGACTTGAGAAGTTCCGATCCCGAATGCGATCGCACCGAATGCACCATGTGTGGAAGTATGGCTATCACCGCAAGCTATAGTCATTCCCGGTTGAGTTAATCCCTGTTCGGGTGCGATGACATGGACAATTCCTTGGTTACCGGAACCGATTTTGTGGAAGGTGATGTCATTATCTAAGGCGTTTTTTTCCAACGCTTGCATCATCTCTTCTGCGAGAGTATCGACGAACGGACGCGCTTGGTTTAAGGTAGGTACAATGTGGTCTACCGTCGCAACGGTACGGTCGGGAAATAATACTTTCAGATTGCGATCGCGTAGCATGGCAAAGGCTTGGGGACTGGTAACTTCGTGAATGAGGTGAAGTCCGATGAATAGCTGCGTTTGCCCTGATGTCAGTGTGCCAACGGTGTGTAAGTCCCACACTTTATCGAATAATGTGCCTTTGCTCATACTTTTATCTTTTGCTTTTTATGCCACCGAATCTTTAATATTACCAAAAAAATGTCCCGTATTTTTCTGGATTACTTTACACCTTATTTCCTGTTTCGATCCAGAATATATAACTCAGATATTGCACTTCCTCAAATTTCAAAGTTAAAATAGTTACATGCAGTTTATAGTTATTTCATTTGTTTTTGAATAAAACCTTTATCATCACCGAATAATGACATTCAGTAAAATTAAAGCTAAAATATACTTCTGATATGCTCTTCTAGTTGTAAATACTTAAATTGTTAATTTACTCGTAGAGTTACTAGATATTACTAAAGGGAATCGCTGCCGTAATTTTTAACATACTGGTAATTCTAACTGTTGCAGATTTAATGTGCAGAGCGAAATTGCTACTGCAACAGGCATTGGTGTATCGCTAAGTAGTTTTATGACAGGAGTTATTGTCAAACAAATAGACTGCATAAGTTTCTGACTTCTCATAAATAATTTATATTCATCATTTACATTCTTATACAAATTTGCTATTGACTTTTTCAGCGATATTTAGAATTTTTGTTCGTTTTGATGCTGATATCTCTGAAATATTACGTACAATGAGATAAGTAGCTTGATAACAACATCATCTTTACTGTGGCTATACACAGGTTTGGAATTGAAAAGCGTAAATTTACTATTAACGGAGGATTTCTGTTTGTTATTCATTGCCTTTAAACTTATTAAATACCTATGAATGACTCCATAGTTAGTGATTTAGCATCATATATCACTGAAAATGCCCGCATAGATTGGCAGGGAGATATTCCGACTTGTTCAATACCCGTATTCACTAGAGGGATGGCAGCAAATAGCTACTTTTTCGGACATCCAAAATGGGGTAAAGAATACTTCAATAACAGTCACCGCAGTCAAGCATTTCGGGAACGGTGGCTAGCTGCAATGGGAAGTTGGGATGACAAAATCGTTGTAGACATTGGCTGCGGACCTGGTAATGTTTACGCAACGGTGGGAGGTTCTCCCAAACTATTGATTGGGGTTGATGTTTCGCGCGGTGCATTAGAAATGGCACAATCCATTGGTTACAAGCCCATTTTAGCCGATGCACACCATTTACCTTTTGTCAATGGGTTTGCCGATATAGTAGTTGCGAATGCGACAATTCATCATTGTGATGATATGGCTAGAATCTTATCGGAAGCTGCCCGAATTGTGCGTCCGGGTGGAATTTTATTTACCGACCAAGACCCCCAAGTTAGCGCTTGGAATTTCAAAGGTTTGGGATTGTTTTTGCGCGATATTCGCTTTCCTTTATATTGGTTGATGCGGTATAAGCATTATATTCCAGATGACGAAAGAATATCGCGCCAAGAAACCGAAGTTAATAACAAAAGACCTGGTGATGGCATTACACGCGAACTATACCATCAAATTCTCGAACCTTTGGGATTTGAACTTAAGCTGTATCCGCATAACCATGACCTTGGGGCTGAAGTTTTGGATGGTAAGATTAGTAAATCATCTTGGCGGATGCGGTTGAGTCAAAAGTTATCAGGCATGAATCCCGATACATTAGAAACTGCACAATCAATTATGTGCATTGCGCGTCGAAGTGAATATTAATTAATTTATTTAAAATTGCATTCTGCCAAACCAAGATAACGGATACCGACAGGGCTAATTTCAAAACGACAGGGTAGCACTTCAACACCATACGCTCTAGCACTTCGCAGTAACTTACCATATACAGGGTCGGTAATATCGCCAGGGGCAAATGCCGTACAGTCTCCCCGGTTAATAAAGTACAGCATCACCGCTCGACTGTGGGGTAAAAGTCCGATCAACTCGCGTAAATGTTTTTGTCCCCTTGTAGTTTCGGTATCGGGAAAAAGCGCTAATCGACCATCAACAAAAGTCGTATTTTTTACTTCTAAATAAATTGGTAAGTCTGTGTCACTACCAGTTAGGAAGAAATCTATACGACTTTTCTTGTCGATTCCATAGGGAACTTCACCTTTGATATAGCTGTAATTGCCCAATTCGGGAAATAAGTGCTTTAAGAGTGCTAGCTTGGTAATTCGATTGGGTAACATCGTATTTACACCTACCCAAGTTGGTTCGTTATCATGCACTTGAATTAATTCCAAAGTGTAAGCTAACTTGCGCTTTGGGTTGTCACTCAACGACAGCATTACCTGACTTCCAGGTGTAGATACACCCGTCATGGGTCCAGTGTTGGGACAATGTGCTGTGACAATTTCCCCCGATGCTAGTTCGACATCGACAAAAAAGCGTTTGTAACGTTTGAGAAGGACACCCAGATATAAGGTGGGGTAGCGGTAGAGAAATTCGCTCATATTTATTAAATACCAATTAAACTTAGTAAAACCGATTACAAAATATTATGAGTAACTATAGGACTCATATTTGATTTTTGAATAAAGTTAGGTATTGTAGGGTGCTATCTTACGCAAGTCGTAACGCACCGTTTTTAAGGGTTTGGTGCGTTACGACTTGCGCTAACACACCCTACGTATCTGTTCAAAAATATGCAGGGGCAATCATATATAAAAATTACATATACTTACCAGCAAACACAGTATATTTCCTTAACCCCACTATTTCTCTACAATCCGTATATATGCACTAGCAACTGCAATGCAAGCGATGTTAACAAATGTATATCAGGTATACATCAAATTCTAAAAATCAGATATTTAATAATGATATCTATTATTGAAGAGCAGGGTAGCAAATTTATCATAACCGAATCGCTCAAAGCAGACGAGCAAAGGGTTTGGGACAATATCAAAATAGCATTTACCGAGCGCAATTGCATCGCTTATTGGCGATATCCGATTTTCTCGCAGGTGGGGGAAGTTCGCAAGGAACCCGATATTTTGATTGCCGATAGAGAATTTGGGTTGGTAGTAGTTGAAGTTTTACCTGTTACTATTGACCAGATAATTGCCATCAATGATGGAAATTGGCAACTGCAATTGGATAGCGTACAAGCAAACCCGCACCAGCTTGCCGAACATCAATTGCGTGCTTTGATTGCCTATACCGACCGAGAAAGCGCAATTTGGCGTAAAGTTACTGGTAGAGCGATTGTTGCATTGCCGCACATTACCCAGGAACAATGGCAGGAAAGAGGTTTTCACGAGTTACCAAATAGTCAGAATATTATTTTTCAGCATCAAATAAATTTCGCATCTCCTGATGGAGCATCCCTACACGAACGCATTTCCCAAATTCCCCCAATCGTACCGGGAGAATACCTCGAAGATAAAGATTGGGAATTGCTGCTTTCAGTAATTAGTGGCACCTCAGTACTTCGCAAACCGCAACGCACCATCATAAAAGAAGGCAAATCGCGGTCTAATATTATTAACAGCTTGCGAGAAAAGCTTTACGATATCGATTTAGAGCAAGAACATATTGGTAAAGAAATTCCACAAGGGATGCAGCGTATCCGGGGAATTGCGGGTTCGGGGAAAACGGTGTTGCTGTGCCAAAAGGCAGCGCACATGCACCTCAAACATCCCGACTGGGATATTGCTTTGGTGTTCTTCAGTCGTTCTTTATACGACCAAATGATTGGTTTGGTGGATAAGTGGATGCGACGGTTTAGCGGGGGTGAGTTGCAGTATGACCCCAAGACTAACACCAAGTTGCGGGTGCTTCATGCTTGGGGTGCAAAAGAACAACCCGGTTTATACAGTACAATATGCTCGCGTATTGGTAAACGCCCCTGGAATGTGGCTGATGCGACACAGAAGCAACCGCAGCAAGCTTTGGCACAGTTGTGCAAGCGGCTTCAGGAAGAAGTTAAAATTGAACCGATGTTTGACGCTATCTTGATTGATGAGGGTCAAGATTTAGTAACCGATGCCAATCTAAAATTTGGCGATAAGCAGCCTATTTATTGGTTAGCATATCAAGCATTGCGTCCGGTGAGTGCGGAACAACCCCACGAAAAGCGGTTGATTTGGGCGTATGATGAAGCCCAAAGCTTGGATAATTTGATTGTACCGACAGCAAAAGAAGTATTTGGCAGCGAGTTGAGCGATATTCTTAGCAAACAACCGCAGTATCCAGGAGGAATTAAGCGATCGCACATCATGCGTTCGTGTTATCGTACTCCCGGTCAAATCCTCGCTGTTGCACATGCAATTGGTATGGGTTTGTTGCGTCCGGAGGGGATGCTGTCGGGAATCACGAATAAGAAGGATTGGGAGAAGATTGGTTACGAGGTTGAGGGAGATTTTCGCAAAGTCGGACAGGAAATTACCATCCATCGTCCTGCGAAGTATTCACCTAACCCAATTCCGGAAATTTGGGGTGAACCTGTAGTAGAATTTGAAATCCATACTTCCCGTCAAGATGAACTAACCGCGTTAGCAGAGAAAATCCTCCACAATATCGTACATGACGGACTCAATCCCAGCCGCGATATTTTGGTCTTGATTCTCGGTACAGCAATCGAAGCACGAGATTTGGAAGTACAGGTGGCAGAATTTTTGATGCAGCAAGGAATTGATATTTACATTCCTAGCGCACCGCAAAGTAATACCCTTACTTTCGCATGGCAAGATAGCCAACCAAACCGATTTTGGTGCGATGGTAGCGTTACCGTATCGCGTCTTCCCCGTGCCAAAGGTAACGAAGCTGATATGGTTTATGTGGTCGGGTTAGATAACATTGCGCGGAATGAAAGCGATATCGCACTTCGCAATCAATTATTTGTAGCGATGACACGTAGCAAAGGTTGGTTGAACCTGAGTGGAGTCGGGAATTATCCTATGCATGAAGAGGTGCATCAGGCAATAGCTAGTTGTGACACTTTTAAGTTTATTTACAACCGTCCACCAAAACGTGACATCAGCGAAGATACCTAATTACAATTACCCAAGACTCAGTGCTGCAATGCTTCGGCATTAAAAGCCAAAAAAAATTAAACTTTCTCTACGTCAAAATAGAGACAGTCGCCAAAAAACTGAGTTAAACTAAAAAAAACTGCTAAGAGAACGGTATTACCGCCCTCAGTAGCAGAGGAACGCTAATGTGTAAAGTACCACGATATTTCTCAAAAGTGCGTCCGCATTTATCCCGAAATATTTTACCTCATCCGAGCAGGATTAAGTGGTTATACTGTGGTCAGCAGCACAAAATATAGTATTATTTTGGCTGCATTTAAAACTCGTTTGATTGATTTGTCTTACATCTGTTTTCAGTTAATTAAACCTGATTACTGTTGTAGGGGCACGGCTGTTGTAGGGGCACGGCTGTTGTAGGGGCACGGCTGTTGTAGGGGCACGGCTGT
>CAXTCQ010000180.1:0-17133 GCA_964242965.1 uncultured Calothrix sp.
ATGATTATTTTACCCAAATGGAAGGTAACGCAGCGAGTCATGGAATCTTACATCCCGTTTGTACCGCTAGCATTAACTTATGTATATCTTTTTGTTGTTAGCATTACACCCGAAAATGCTCAAGCTTTATCGAATCCACAGCTAGCTGATATAGCCCGTTTTTTTGCCGATGAAAAAGCTGCTGCGACGGGATGGATTCACTTTTTAGTAATGGACTTATTTGTTGGTCGCTATATCTATTTGGAAGGTCAAAAAACTGGAGTTTGGACGATTCATTCAATCGCACTGTGTTTATTCGCAGGTCCAATGGGACTACTTTCGCATATCCTGACTTATTGGATTTCTACAAATGTTTTTGGAGTTGGTAAAAATGAAGAAGTAATAATTGGAGAAAAAAGTACTTCTTCGTAAGCGGAAATTAAGCGAAAGGTAAAGGAAAAAGTAAGAAAATTAAAGTTTGTTTTGATTACACTTAAACCTTTATTCTTCGACCTTGCTGCGTTTGCGTACCTGCCGTTGACGATAGGAGTCGATGAGGGAATGCATGTAGCTACTTTTAGAATCGGCAGCAAGTAGCTGTTCGTATACTAGTTTGGGTACTTCTAAATAATGGTAGGTTTTGCCGTTAGTCAAGAGTACTTCGAGAATTTGACGGTTTTCGTCGTAGCCTACAGCTTGGAGCGTATTCGATTCAACTTGCTGTAGTTCCATCATGCACCATAGTTTTTTGAGGATTGAAGGTGAATTTATCCAATCTCCTCCAGTGTGTATGCTTTTTGATGATTTGGCGAAAATCGGTATCAACAGTTAACTTAAGTTTTGTGACATTTTACTTAAGTAATTCAAATGTATTTTTGGCTACTTTATAGGTAAAAACTAGGTTTAATAGGTAATACAATGGGAACTAGTTTTTAAATGCTAGTGAAAACGCGCAAAAGTGAAATAATTTGTATCAGCGGTGTATTAGCTTGATTTGTGCGTGTTAAAACAGTAGTGTTGGTGCGTTTTCCGATTTCAACAAAACTTTTAAAGCGCAACCTTGAGGTAGGAGATGCCAGTGAATCGACCGTTACAGGTATTGCTGGTGCTAAAGTCTGATGACACCGCATTAGTACTCGAACAATTGCAATCATTTGATTCGCGGACGCTTGTTAGCGAACGAGTGGAGACTGTAAAAGCTGTTCGAGAAGCTTTAGGCAAAAATCACTGGGATATTGCGATCGCGCAAGCGACTCATTCCATGAGTACCGCATCATCAAATTCACAGTTAGGTTACACCGAACTGTTACAAATCTTACGAGAAAATCAATTAGAGATACCGCTAATTTTGATTGTCGAGGAAATAACCGCAACTGAAGCAGTTCGTGCAATCAAAGCTGGAGTCAGTGACATAGTTACAAAAGCCGAACTCGCAAGGTTAAACGAAAGTGTCGAGTGCGAGTTACGTGCTTGTCTTCCGCAAGCAGAAATTAACCGAACTAAACAAGAATTAGAACTGCGGTTTCAGGAACGGACAGCGCAACTGCAACAAGAAATAAACGAAACTCTTACAGAGTCACTCCGCGAACGGATTCAAGCCGAAGCGATTTTAAGCGGACAAAACCACGTTTTAGAATCGATGCTACGCTTAAGTTCGCTCCAAGAGATTCTCGATAGATTAGCGCGTGTTATCGAAGGACTGTCGGGCGAGATGAAGTGTTCGTTTTTAGTCTCAGATATAAAAAATTCTAAATTACATTATGCAGCAGCACCTAGCTTACCCGATGAATACAACCAAGCAATGGACGGTATCGCAATTGATTCTTCGGTATGTTCTTGTACAGTTGCTGCTGAAACTAAAGAAATAGCGATTGTTGAAGATATAGCCAATGACTCATCATGGTTGGAAAACCGCGATTTGGCGCTGAAATTTGGACTGCGTGCTTGTTGGTCGCTACCAATTTTAACCAAAAGTGGCGAATTGCTAGGAATGTTTGTAATTTATTACAACGAACCCCGTACTCCCAGCGATGCGGACAAACAGCTAATTTCCAAAGCAATTCACCTCGCAGCTATTGCCATCGAACGCGATCGCACATCTTCTACCCTTAAACAAACCCAAACACAACTCCAACAACTTGCCGATAATATTCCCGGAATAATTTACCAATTTCTACTTACACCTGAAGGGACTTATTCGTTTCCATTTCTCAGCCCTAGCTGTTACGAAATATACGAACTAACTCCAGTAGAAATTCAAGAAAACCCCAAAAAACTATTACAAATAGTACATCGCAGCGAGCGTAAGTATCTTGCCTTATCAATTACTCGTAGTGCTGCCACCCTGGAACCGTGGGAATGGGAAGGTAGAATTAATACCGCGAAAGGAGAAAAATGGATTAAAGGCGCAGCTCGTCCCACACGTCAACCAAATGGTAATATCGTTTGGGATGGCTTGATAATGGATATCACCGAATCGAAACGCACTCAAGCTGCTCTCAAACATTCCGAAGCCGAATTGCGACAAAAAGCAACCGAACTCGAACAAGCATTGTATAAATTGCATAAGACACAAATGCAACTCGTACAAACTGAAAAAATGTCCTCGTTAGGGCAATTAGTTGCAGGTATTGCCCACGAAATCAATAATCCCGTTAATTTTATTTACAATAACCTCAATTTTGCCACCGATTACGCCCAAAGTCTTCTCGACTTACTCAATCTTTATCAACAACACTATCCCAATCCCCTACCAGAAATCGAAGCCAAAGTCGAAGAAATCGAATTAGATTTTCTCAAAGAAGATTTACCCAAAATTCTATCTTCGATGCAGATAGGAACGGATCGAATTTGTGAAATAATCCTTAGTTTGCGAAACTTTTCTCGAATCGACCAAACTACCGCGCAAACCGTTGATATCCATCAAGTAATTGATAGTGTAATATTAATTCTCCAACATCGATTAAGGCGAATCGGCGATAACCCAGGTATTGAAATTATCAAAGAATATCAGCAATTACCCCTCATCAAGTGTTATCCCGGTCAACTCAATCAAGTTTTTATGAATTTGATTTCTAATGCCATCGATGCATTATTTGAGGGAATGGGGAGTAGTTCGTGTGCAGTAGACTACTCCATACTCCCCGCTCCCTACATTCGCATTCGTACTCAATTATCAAACAATAAATCTTGCGTATTAATTTGCATTGCTGATAACGGTACTGGAATTCCCCCGGAAAAACAACAACAAATTTTTAACACCTTTTTTACAACCAAACCAATTGATAAAGGTACGGGGTTAGGATTATCGATTAGTCATCAAATCATCGTTGAGAAACACTGCGGTCGATTGTGGTGTACCTCCGAACTCGGACAAGGAACCAAATTTTGGATTGAAATTCCAATCGGAAGTATGGTGTGTTCTTCATAACATCCCATTATTGATTCTACATGGCAGTTTCACTGACGAACCCCAGCAAAAATCATAATATCTTGTTGACGCGAAACAAGCAAATTAAACTTTTATATCTGTGCGCGATAAATTGCACTTTTTAGATTTAAATTTTTTATATTTACCTCAAATCAGCCCTTAAAATATGCAAAAATTAGATAACTTGCAACTATCTCAATACTGAAAGAAAGAATATGATTAGTCTTACTTTTTACATTGTAGATGTATTCGCAGAAGTTAAATATACTGGAAATCAACTTGCTGTTTTTACTAATGCTGAAGGACTTGAAAGCTCACAAATGCAAGCTATAGCTAAAGAAATCAATTATTCGGAAACAACATTTATTATGTCGCAGCAAGCTATAGCAGGTGGGTATGATGTCAGAATATTTACGCCAGATTATGAACTTCCATTTGCGGGACATCCGACTTTAGGAACAGCTTTTGTACTTCAGCAAGAGATTATTAAGGTATCCGTCGAAAAGCTGATTTTAAATTTACCAGTAGGACAAATACAAGTCAAAATCGTTGGTGATAATAACGATAAAGCATGTTTATGGATGCAGCAAAAAACACCTACTTTTGACCAACTTTTTGCAGTCGAGGCAATTGCCGAAACTCTTAAACTAGATATCGACGAAATCGATACGCGCTATCCAATCCAGGCAGTTTCGACAGGTCTACCATTTATTATTGTTCCACTCAAAACGCTTGCATCGCTAAAGCGTATCAAACTCGACCGAGATAAATACTTGGATTTAATTAACGACAGTGAAGCCAAATGCATCTTAGTGTTTTGTCCGGAAACTTACTACCCGGAAAATCAGTTAAACGTGCGTGTTTTTTGCGACTATCTTGGTGTACCCGAAGACCCAGCAACGGGTAGTGCAAACGGCTGTCTCGCTGGGTATTTGATTGAACATTCGTACTTTGGAAAAAGTGAAATCAACCTGCGCGTTGAACAAGGATACGAAATCAAAAGGCCATCTTTACTATTTCTTAAAGCGATTCAAACAGCCCCTCACGAAGCGATTGAGGTACATGTCGGAGGTAAAGTAATTATGGTTGCAAAGGGTGAGTTTTTTAGTTAGGAGTTAGGAGTTAGGAGTTAGGAGTTAGGAGTTAGGAGTTAGGAGTCAGTAGTCAGTAGTCAGTAGTCAGGAGGTAGGAGTCAGTAGTCAGTAGTTAATATATTTTTCCCCCTCTCCCACTCCCTACTCCCTTATTTCCAAAACAGAATGCAAAATGTAACGGATTGCAACGTATAATGAAAACTGGCAAAACCGTTAAGAATATTGAAGAAAGTAAGTTAAATGCGAGTTGCGATCGCCGGAGCAGGTCTAGCAGGACTTTCCTGTGCTAAATATCTCACAGATTTAGGTTACACTCCTATTGTCTTGGAAGCCCGAGACGTGTTAGGAGGTCTGGTAGCAGCTTGGAAAGACAAAGACGGCGACTGGTACGAAACCGGGTTGCATGTATTCTTTGGCGCATATCCCAATATGTTGCAGCTGTTTAAGGAGTTGGGAATCGAAGATAGGCTGCAATGGAAGCAGCATACGATGATTTTCAATCAACCAGAGAAACCAGGTACATACAGTCGATTTGATTTTCCGAATTTGCCAGCACCCTTAAACGGGATAGTGGCAATTTTGCGTAACAACGACATGTTAAGTTGGGGGGAAAAAATTGAGTTGGCAAAAGGCTTAGTTCCAGCAATGCTGCGGGGACAAAGATATGTTGACTCGACTGATAAGTATACTTTTTCGGAATGGTTAAAGTTACAAGGTGTCAGCGATGATGTCGAACAAGGCATATTTGTTGCTGCTGCTAAGTCATTAAACTTTATCGATCCAGATGAAATATCTGCCTTAGTGCTGTTGACAGCCCTCAGTCGCTTCCTTCAGCAAAAAAATGGTTCGCAAGTTGCATTTTTAGATGGTTCGCCGACGGAGCGTTTGTGCCAACCGATGGTAGATTATGTGGCAGAGCGAGGTGGTGAAGTTCGAGTGAATTCGCCATTGAAAGAAATTTTGCTTAACAATGACGGCAGCGTTAAAGGCTTCTTAATTCGTGGCTTGAATGGGGCAGAAGATGAAATCCTCACTGCTGACCTCTATGTTTCGGCAATGTCAGCTGATGTGATGAAAGTGATGTTACCTGCACCTTGGAAACAAAATGAGTTTTTCCAAAAACTTGATGGTTTAGAAGGGGTTCCAGTTATTAACGTCCATCTGTGGTTTGACCGTAAACTTACGGATATAGATAACTTGTTATTTTCGCGTTCCTCGCTCCTCAGTGTTTATGCTGATATGAGCAATACCTGTAAGGAATATGCGAATCCCGACCGTTCGATGCTGGAGTTAGTTTTTGCACCAGCTAAAGATTGGATTAATAAGTCAGAAGCGGAAATTCTTAAAGCCACTCTTGTAGAATTGGAAACACTGTTTCCTCAACATTTTGGTGGAGAGAACCCAGCAACCTTGCTGAAACACCACATAATTAAAACTCCGCATTCGGTTTACACGGCTACTCCAGGTCGTCAAGAATACCGCCCTTCTCAAGTAACTCCAATTCAGAATTTCTACCTCGCAGGGAGTTATACTATGCAGCCATTTCTTGGCAGTATGGAAGGTGCCGTGCTTTCTGGTAAACTGACAGCGCAGGCGATTAACGCCCAAGCAAAACTAGAGGCACTTACCTCAAGCCAGCCAACGCCAACCCTTCAGCCTGCAACGAATGCTGCAACTGCCTGATTCCCCCTCGCGCATGAAAACCTCCGTCTCTGCGTCCGAGTCCTACAACCGATGTCGTCACTTGACAGCAAAGTATGCCAAGACATTTTATCTTGGCACCTTGCTGATGAGTCCGGAAAAACGGCGAGCTATTTGGGCAATTTATGCTTGGTGTCGTCGTACCGATGAATTAGTTGATGGTCCAGCTGCTGCTATGACCACGCCCGAAACTCTCGACCGTTGGGAACAGCAGCTAGAATCGATTTTTTTGGGTCATCCAGGTGATGATTTAGATGTCGCATTGGTCGATACTCTCAAGTGCTTCCCAATGGACATCGAACCCTTCCGCGATATGATTGCCGGTCAACGTATGGACTTGTATCGCAGTCGCTACGAGACGTTTGACGAGTTATATCTTTATTGTTACCGCGTCGCCGGCACTGTGGGCTTGATGTCAACATCTGTCATGGGTGTAGATACGGTGCAAGATAATTGTGCTTGGAACCGCGATCGCAAACCCTATATTCCCATACCCGAAGCGATCGCGCTCGGTATCGCCAATCAACTTACCAACATCCTCCGCGATGTCGGTGAAGATGCGCGACGCGGTAGAATTTATCTTCCCCAAGAAGACTTAGCACGATTCAACTACACCGAAGATGACCTGTTAAATGGCGTAATCGATGAGCGTTGGCAAGCTCTAATGCGCTTTCAAATTGACCGTGCCCGTAAATTTTATACCCAAGCCGAACGCGGAATCAGTTATTTATCACCTGATGCTCGGTTGCCAGTCTGGGCAGCGACAATGCATTACAGTCGTATCTTGGAAAAAATCGAACGCAACAATTATGATGTGTTCGGACTCCGCGCCTACGTACCGCAGTGGCAAAAGTTACGCAGTTTGCCCGTTGCTTGGTTGCGATCGCAAGTTCTCTAACTTCGACAAAGTGTATTCTTCAAATTGGGCATCGGGCAAACAGCCGATTCGCTACCAAGCAATCATTATTGCCCGATTCCAATTTTAAGTGTTGACATTGCTATAAAAAGCATATATACTTCATATTCGTACACCTGGAGAGGTGGCTGAGTGGTCGAAAGCGGCAGATTGCTAATCTGTTGTACGGCAGGTAACTCCGTACCGAGGGTTCGAATCCCTCCCTCTCCGTTTTAAGTCAGAGATTTTAGAAAAAGATAAGAACCTTGATTCATGAAAATGTAGGGGCACAGCATTGCTGTGCTCCTACTCCCTAATCCCTACTCCCAGTTTTTACAAGCCATTGAAATTGTAACCAACTCCCACCAACAGACCGATGTCGGTTTCATCAAAAAATCCGGCATTAATCGCAGCAGTTGCTGTAAATTGGGGGGTCAGTGGGAAATCGACACCACCCGATACTAAGAAAGCAACTTGAGCACCATCATTCGTTTTGAGAGCAACACCAGCTCCAACATAGGGTGCGATCGCCAATGGTTCGGCAAATGGGTCGTTAACTGAATCGAGGGAAAAATCGTAGGTGACAGGAATCAAAATTGCAGTATTGTCGCCGAACACTGCCGATGGACGAACCGAAAACCCACTTGTTAATCCAATTTTACTAATAACTGCAAAGTTACCATCGCCCAAAGCCGAATCACCTCCACCAATACCAATGTTGCCTGCAACACCGACGTAACTCGAACCACCGCGAGTTCTCCGACCTGGGTCGATATCGGCTTGAGCTACTTCAGTTTTCTCAGGTTGGCTAGCAGCTTGATTTGAAGGTTGAAAGGCAGGTGTTGCAGATTCTAAAAGTGCTGCCGAAGATGTAGTTGTAGTTCCGGGCACTGGCACTAAATTAGCTTGCGTAATATTACTACCATCAACCGTAGCTTGATTTGGATTCGATGCCAATGTTTGCTGCAATTCGCTGTCAACTTGTTGAAGCTCGGCATTTCGATTCAAAGCCTGAGTTAACCGTTGACTGTTCGTCAGATTCGACGTTTGAGCAACAGCCGATACATTGGTACTTAGAAATGCTAAAGAAGCTAAACCAATCAAGCTAAAAACATGATTACGAGAAAATATATTGTTCACGTTCACTCCTAGAAAAGATTGCCACACTAAATACTCAGTTTAGTTCCTGCACATGGTTTTTGGCAGTAATCCAAATTAAATACCAAAAAATCGACTTCTACATCCTCTGTTAGATAGGTGCATTAACAATACATGCAATATATCTTTGTAAAGATAAGTAATTATACGCTTGACTAAATACTATTTTTAGTATATGGGTTAGTTTAAAATAGTGGAGATGTGAGACCTGCATTTGACTGTATCTAGCGGATGCCTTTCTCTTCACAGCGAGGCATTCAGCATCCAATAAGCATGGGGCTTTTTAGAGATTCAAAGAGAGAATATAGCATTCCTAAATCATAAGCCTACGTGAAAATCTAGATTTTAGAGACGCGATATATCGCGTCTCTACATTTACGCAATTTTTTACAAATCAGATAGGATTGCTATATTAGCTAATTAATAAACCTCATCATGACTACCAATATCTGTAAATACTGCATTTCCATCATCTGTAAAGTAAAGCAATACCCTTTCGTCATACCCCAGGCTGAAACTCCATAAATCCTTCAACTTTCCAGATAATTTATGAGTTTTTAAACTTGCATCAAAAGGGTTAATTGTAAAAATCTCTACTTTCTGCCAAAATCTAACTTCTAATTGTGCATTTCCTTTAATTCTTTTTTTGAAAGTTCGTCGAAATGAAGAACTAAAACTAATCTCCATTACTCCTCTTCAAGGATTTGTCGTAACTCACTAATATTTGAAGAAAAGCTAAGTTTACCACTTCGTTCTTCTTCTTTGCTAGCTTTGAAATTATCTAACATCTCTTCTCGACGTTCTTCTCTGAGATACTGAGCGATAAGCAACTGAAGAGATTGCTTTTCGTCAGTAGAAAGACTTTTAATTGCTTCTACTACATCACTGAAGGTCATATTGGGATTGTTTACATGTCTTAGTTTTTAAGTCTAACATACTAAAGTTGAGATAATTTCACGTACTTCGCAGGAATTATTGGGGAATGCGGGAGCATTACTGTAGTGTAAGTCAAACGATTGCGATATGCACAATTGCGTAATCGCTTTGTTTATTGCTTAAACGCAAAGCGTAGCTTTATCGTAGCAATTAGTTTACTTTTTAATTATCAGTAGGTTGAAAACGCAAACAATAGACCGAGCGCACTTTTTGAATAGCGTCAAAATCACGATCGTTATGAACCAGAGTGAGTTGGGATTCGATTGCTAGTTGAGCAATACAGCAGTCAATACTGCTTCTGACAGTTAGCCCCTGTCGTTGCAGATCGTAGTAAATTCGTGCGGCAGCAACCCAAGTGTTAGTAGTTTGCTCAATGTAGTCTTGTTCTTGGAGGTAGGTTTGTAATAATGTCCATTCGCGTTCATCTCGACACCCTTGTAATAGTTCCATCTGAGTAAATCGACTCAGAAAGATACTTTCATCCTTCACAAGGGTTTGGAGAGTTTGACGTACTGTACCTGTGCGATCGCACAAAACACTTACCCAAACTGATGTATCAATCAGAAACATTTAGATTTTCTCGCAATGCTTTGTAATCGTAGTTAGGAGAAAATTCAATTTGACCGCTTAAGTCAAGTAAATTACGCTTTTTGCGAGTGCGAATCAGTTCTTGCAGGGCAAGATGGATCAGTTCTTTTTTTGTCCGTAGGTTGGTTAGTCGGAATGCTTCTTCAACCAAGGCATCGTCAAGCTCGATATTAGTTCGCATTACTTTCGACTTAGTGTATAGCCATGTACATTATACACCAACCTTAATTAATAATTAGAAATGCATTTATTATAATTTTTAATTATCCCTGCCAAAGCCTAGCTTGATCGTAGCAAGCACGGTATCTACCAGTATAGGGTAGATGGGTTCGGTAGAATAAGCTTAGTAATCCTTTTTTTTATTTGCCATGACGCTGAAAGAATTAGAGCCTCAACTTCTGGCACTCTCTGATGACGAAAAAGCGCAAGTAGTTCAACTCCTATCTCAGGGCAAAATCACACTGGGACGTGGTATTGAGAAAACACCTGGTGTTTGTGGTGGCAGTGCCTGCATTACTGGAACTAGGATTACCGTTTGGGGGCTTGTAGAGGCTCGTCGAATTGGGTATAGTGAAGCTGACTTACTTACGAGTTATCCATCTCTATCTGCAACCGATCTTGCTAATGCCTGGGCATACGCTGAAGCCTTTGCTGACGAAATCGAAAAAGAGATTCGGGAAAATGATGAAGTGATGTATGAGCATTAAAATAGCATATGGCACGCCTTTATGCCGATGAGCAATACCCATTACCAGTTGTAGAATTTTTGCGGGCTTTAGGGCACGATGTCTTAACTGTTCAACAAGCAGGTAGAGCAAACCAGAAAATTTCCGATCCGGATGTCCTAGATTTTGCAACAAGCCAGAAGCGTGCCGTCATTACTCAGAATCGTAAAGATTTCTTTCGGCTTCATCGTATACAGCCAAATCATGCTGGTATTATCGCTTGTACGAACGATCGGGATTGGGAAGCACTGGCTAACCGAATCGATTTGGCTATTACAGCCGAAGAACCTTTGAAAGGCAAATTGATTCGTGTTGTGCGTCCTGTTCAGTCATCATAGACTTTGGAAATAGGTATGTAACAAGTTTAATTTTTTGAATTATAAACATTATCAACAAAAAGTAACGAGCGAAAATAATCTAAAATCCTGACTCGTTTTTAAAGAGATAGCCTATTGCATTCTTATTGACTCTCATAAGCTTTTTTTAATTTTTATTTGAGTCCTACCAGCGTAACGTTCTTTTCACGATAAGCATTTAGTATCTAACCTTAAGTCCAAATTCTATCTATTAATTTTTGTTTACTCTAGTTGTTCTACCACGCAACCAGTATAAACTATCATTAACGTTCACTTTAATCTAATTGAATAATACTACGTCGTCCTTGTTCATTTATAAGCCTTTTAATTTCGATATGTCTTGCAGATAAATCAGGATTTCTTTCTTGATAAGAAGAGGAATAGCCTTTAGATTTCTTTTTTATTATGATAAATGAAGGCATTTTTTGTAATTTAGCTTGTCGTGTAAAAACAAAGTGCGTAGATTTAATTTTATCAGAATCTTCCTTCTTAGTCGGTAATATTCCACTCTCATACTGATGTAGTTTAACGTCTTTGTATTTTCTATATAATCGCTTTAAACAAGCCTCACTCTCTCTAGAATAAAATCCTATAATCGAATTTGAGTTGATAATTTGGTATGAGTTTAAAATTTCAATATCACTATTATTAGTGATGTTAGTTAGTGAACTTCGCTGTCCGTATTTATATATTTTTGGGTCATATAGAGCAAGAGTTATATTTGGGGATAAGGGGATGAATATTTGTAACCCAATTGCAGTAAGGCTTATGACTCCAGGATGTTCCAGGTCTTTGTATAACCAGTTGTATATGAACACTGGATGATCGGATATATAGAATTCTAGTTCTGTATCATTCCTGATAATGTGATATTTTAAATCATTTAAAATCACAGCATCAAAAACCCCATCAAGAGTAAGCTTAGAGGCTAGACGATCTGGGTAAAAATTAAAGCGTCCTG
Source organism: uncultured Calothrix sp. (assembly GCA_964242965.1). Taxonomy (GTDB): domain Bacteria; phylum Cyanobacteriota; class Cyanobacteriia; order Cyanobacteriales; family Nostocaceae; genus JANNFJ01. The sequence continues at coordinate 11,824 of CAXTCQ010000180.1, forward strand.
CACTAGCTAATTTTGGATCTAATCCATTCAAACTAAGAGCTTGCCTTACTATTGACTTAAGCTGTGAATTTACAAATGCACTTGCTCTTTCACTTGCTTCAGGCGTTCTACAAAAGAGAGATAATATAAATCTGTTTAAAATTAATGATTCTTCATTGATTACGTCGAATTTTCCATTAACAATTTCGTCTATTATTCTTGAAGCTGGAGATTCGATATTTTGAGCTATAAAATTCTCAATTTGATTATCTTTATCGTAAAAATAGTTTTGCGAGAAAATTTCCTTAATGGATTGGTTATATCTTACAGCATATCTATTAATATCAAATATATTTATTCTTTTGCTTTTTTTTGCATCACAAGCAAAATGCTTGAGAAGACACTGCGGCACGTAATGCTGATTCTTTGTTATCTGTTTGTTCATTGATAAATTTTACGCACTATCTGCTTTCCTAACAAGCTATTTATAATTATAAACTTAAATAATCGCGCACAATAGCTTAGATGATTGATTCCGTAGTAATGTCAAGTCTATAATTACGATATTAATTATTGTAGAAAATACCGAATTCATGATGCTTAATATGTGCGTCAACCATTCTTTTATATTGCTACAACTAATCCGTGAACATCGAAGCATTTACCCCAGAAAGAATTGTTTTTATATCTGGTTAATAATCGTCTTAGTGCAAATTAGAAGCTTTTACTTTACCATCAAAAATAACTTTATTACCCTCAAGTTTAAGTTGTTATTTAAATTAATTCGCAATTATGTTTTGTGACAGGGATTTAAACCCCGACACAAAACTCGCTGCCGTTCTTAGTTGCTTGGGTATTAAACCCCCAAGCTTGGTTAAAAGTTTTTAATTTATTAAATAGTTTAGTATTCTTTTAATATTTATAAGTTCTTCTAATTGTCTATCTGAAATAATTTCTATTCCGCCGTCATTATGTTTTATATATAAATCTCCGTAATTTTCTTTAAGTTCTTTTATAGATATTTTTATTTCCTTTGCTAAGGCTTTCTCTGCTATATTGTAAATTTGCATATTGTAATTTAGTAAAGCGAAACTTCTAATTTTGGCTATTTGGCGAATGATACCTATCAAAACAAGTCGTTTTTGTTTGTCTTCGTTTAAGTTAAAGAAGTTAACCAGGTGATTTGAAGAGTCCTCGTTATACCTTTCATGCCGTATTTTTTTTGTTTCTAAATAATTTTTAAAACATTCATGAATTGACCAGGGATAGCCTAGACTATCGAAGTAAACTGAATCACTATATCCATTTGTATGGTAGTAAACACTTGCTCCGCACCAAGGACGGGAAGTCGGTGATGTTTTTGCTTCTTCAACTTTTGCATTTTTTGGCGTAGCACTGTTATTTGTAATGTCTTCAAGATTAGATGAATGTAAATCTCTGTAACCTTGAGTACCGTAATTTACACCTCCCCAACCACAATTACACCCACGAGAATGATTCCATGCATTACACATACAATTTGGTGCTTTTAAAAATATTCTCCGACTGTATCAAAATATATTTTAGACTTGCGCGGCTTTACAGAGAATTATCCGAGTCAATAAGACAACTTCACAGAATAAGCTACAACGATGGAGGGGGGATTAATCGCAGTAACAGCAAGATTAATCGGTTGAAGGCCTAGAAAAAAATAGATATAACCCAGTTATACTAAAAACGGGTTAGAACTGTACTTTTAGACAAGCGTCAAAATCTTTAAGATGCTTCGTTCCTCAGCATGACAAAAGTTTAGATTTTACCCGTTTGCAGTATATCTGAACCCTACACTTAAGCTTTTAGCTAGCGATAACCCTCACGAGCTAGTTATTGGCTTGATTGCAGCCAAGTCCAACAGCTAATTTTTTACGAGTATCATCTTCCCATATTTTGTAACCCTTTTCCCATTCTTCGAGTAGTTTTAACGCTTTAACTACAACTTCTTCAGGATTACTATATCTACCACTGCTAATTTGAGCTTGAATAAATTGCTCGTGTTCTTGCTGAAGTTGGATATACATAATAAAATATCTGCTCTCAAAATTAATTGTTGTACCATATTTTATATAGTAAAGCAGTTTTTGAGGGACGCTTCGGGCGGTAGCCACTCAATAGCATGACTATCACCCGCGCCTCTAAATTTTAGCTTCTACTCAGAATAAGCATCCATCGGCAAACAGGAACAAATAAAGTTTCTATCTCCAAATGCCGCATCAATGCGACTAACGCTAACCCAGAATTTATTATCCCGCGTCCAAGGTGCTGGATACGCAGCTTGTTCCCGACTGTAAGGATGCGTCCATTCACCCGAAATCAAACTTTCGGCAGTGTGGGGTGCATTCTTCAACAGGTTATCTTGAATATCCATTTTCCCGGCTTCGATTTCGGCGATTTCTTCACGGATGGAAATCAACGCATCGCAAAATCGATCTAATTCTTCCTTCGATTCGCTCTCTGTAGGTTCCACCATTATCGTACCTGCGACGGGCCAAGATACAGTTGGCGCATGGAAACCATAATCCATCAACCGTTTGGCAACGTCGTCGATGTCGATATTGGCGGATTTTTTCAAAGCACGCAAATCTAAAATACACTCATGCGCTACCAATCCGTTTTTACCCTTGTACAACACCGGGTAATGTTTTTCTAAACGTTTAGCGATGTAATTAGCGTTGAGAATCGCTATTTTTGTCGCTTCTGTCAAACCCGATGCGCCCATCATGACAATGTACATCCAGGAAATTACGAGGATGCTGGCACTACCCCAAGGGGCAGCCGATACCGCCCCAATACCTTTTTCACCGCCCATTTCAATTACTGCATGTCCGGGAAGGAAGGGACGCAAGTGCGAAGCGACACCAATCGGTCCCATACCGGGGCCGCCGCCACCGTGAGGAATGCAAAAGGTTTTGTGGAGGTTCAAATGGCAGACATCCGCACCGATATTACCGGGACGGCAAAGCCCAACTTGGGCGTTCATGTTTGCCCCATCCATGTAAACTTGCCCACCGTTTGCATGTACTAAGGCGCAAATCTCTTTAATGCCTTCTTCAAATACGCCATGTGTCGAAGGATACGTCACCATCAATGCCGCAAGTTGGTCGCGGTATTTTTCTGCCTTGGCTTTGAGGTCGGCTATATCAACGTTGCCATCTTTGTCGCAAGCTACGGAAACTACTTTCATTCCACACATAACAGCACTGGCTGGGTTGGTCCCGTGTGCCGATTCGGGAATTAAGCAAATATTGCGGTGCGTATCGCCGCGAGATTCGTGATACTGACGAATAACTAAAAGTCCCGTATATTCACCTTGAGAGCCTGCGTTTGGTTGCAGCGAAATTCCAGCGAATCCGGTAATTTCAGCTAACCATTCCTCGAGTTGTTCAAATAATATTTGATATCCACTGGTTTGCGACTTGGGTGCAAAGGGGTGAATATTGCCAAACTCTGCCCAAGTTACGGGTATCATCTCCGATGTCGCGTTTAACTTCATCGTGCATGAACCCAAGGGAATCATCGATGTTGTTAGCGATAAGTCCTTGGTTTCCAGCTTGTGGATGTAGCGCAATAATTCGGTTTCCGAATGGTAGCGGTTGAAGATTGGATGGGTAAGGTATTTGCTGGTGCGTCCATGTAGAGACGCGAAATTTCGCGTCTCTGTAGGATTAGGCAGTAGCGAAGAATCTCCAAAAATTTCTAACAAGTCGATTAAATCGCTTTCGCTAGTAGTTTCATCAAGAGAAATCCCGACTGCATTATCGTCAAAAATTCGTAAGTTGATTTTTTTAACTTCGCAAGCTTCTAAAATCTTCTCTAAACTACGGTTTCCACTCTGTGTTAAGTCAACCCGCAAGGTATCGAAGAAATTTTCAGTCGCAATGCTGTAATCCAAACGTTTTAACCCTTGCGCTAGCGCAACAGTTTTCTGATGGATTTCTGTTGCTATTTGCTTCAATCCTTCAGCACCGTGATAGACAGCATACATCCCCGCAATTACCGCGAGTAATACCTGTGCTGTACAAATATTACTAGTCGCTTTATCCCGACGAATATGTTGTTCGCGGGTTTGCAATGCTAACCGCAAAGCTGCTTTGCCAAGAGCGTCTTTTGATACACCCACAATCCGACCAGGTACTTGCCGCTTGTATTCCTCCTTAGTAGCAAAATATGCCGCATGAGGTCCACCGTAGCCGAGAGGAATCCCGAAGCGCTGGGTACTACCGACAGCAATATCTGCACCGAATTCGCCGGGTGGTGTCAGCAAACACAAACTCAGTGGGTCGGCGGCAACTGTAATTATTGCACCTTTTTCATGTGCCTTTTGCGTAAATTCGCGGTAGTCATAAATTGTGCCATCGCTAGCAGGGTATTGGAGAATTGCACCAAATATCGGTTGTGAAAAATCAAAGCTTTGATGCTCGCCAATAATGATTTCGATTCCCAAGGGTCTGGCACGAGTCTGTAACACGTCGATTGTTTGGGGATGGCAATCTTTAGAGACAAAATAGGAAGAAGCTTTATTTTTGCAAACACCATAACTCATACTCATTGCTTCGGCAGCAGCAGTACCTTCATCGAGTAAGGAAGCGTTAGCGATTTCCAACCCCGTGAGGTCAATAATTAGGGTTTGGAAATTGAGTAAAGCTTCGAGTCGTCCTTGGGCAATTTCGGGTTGATAGGGAGTATAAGCAGTGTACCAACCAGGATTTTCGAGGATATTTCGCAGTATTACTGGGGGAGTGATGCAGTTGTAATATCCCATTCCAATATAGGAACGGTAGACTTGGTTTTGGGATGCGATCGCCTTCAATTTTCCCAAAGCATCATACTCGCTTATCTCCTTCGGAATATTAAGCGATCGCGTTAACCGAATTGCCTGCGGTACGGTTTTATCAACTAGTTCATCAAGACTTGAAATCCCCATAACTTCAAGCATTTGCCGAACTTGACTATCCGACGTTCCAATATGTCTTTGCTGAAAATTATTTAACTTCTGATTATCGTCCAGCACCTGCTGATTGCTTGACTTCGGTTGAGGAGCGTAAATTACCACAAACTCGTCTCCAGACGTGACTATTTAATATTTTGCAACAATTATATTTATCACGTCAGGGTTTCACCGAGGTTTATATAAATTTTATGATTATTTTCCGGAAGGGAAGGGAAGGGAGTTAGGAGTTAAGAGTTAAAAGTTAAGAGTTAAGAGTAGGGAGTCTAGAGACAGTATAGTTATAGCGGGGGAACCCGAAAGTAATTTAACGCCTTTACACAAGTTAAAAGTTGTGAATTATCTAA
>CAXTCQ010000181.1:0-17081 GCA_964242965.1 uncultured Calothrix sp.
CCCCTCACTCCCTCCCACTCCCTACTCCCCTATTTCTACCGATACATAAGTTACAAAAATCTCGCTACATTTAATGCAAAAAAAAGGCATTTATATTCAGAACGGGGAAAGTTATTTTTATTGAGATTTGAAGGGTTGTTTGTTAAAAAATAGTCGCAATAAAAGCAGTAAAAAAACACTGTTAAAGAAATATCTAATCCTTTATCTGACAAGGGTTTGAATTGCCTATGGGTATTAAAAGCCCTACAGTATAAGTAGAGGGTTAGATATTAAAAATACTTTATGAGCATTGATAATCGTGCGACGGTCAGAAGGGTTTTAGTTATTACGCTGCTACTGAATTTATTCGTAATGATACTTAAAGCAGTGGTGGGTAGTTGGACTGGTTCGTTGAGCTTGCTTGCGGATGCTTTGCATAGTGTTACTGATAGCGCCAATAATGTACTTGGTTTGATTACTAGTCGCTTTTCTTCACCACAACCCGACCGCGAACACCCCTACGGACACTAAAAATTTGAAGCAGTGGGTGCGTTGGGGATTGCGGCTTTTTTGGGGATTGCTTGCTTTGAAATCCTTCAAGGTGCAGTCGAGCGAATTATTAATGGTGGGGGAAAAACTGTAACAATTTCTGCTCCAGAATTATGGATATTACTCCTTGTGTTGGGCGTAAATATTTTTGTCGCATTTTACGAACGTCGTGTCGGGAAGCGGGTAAATAGTCCGATTTTGATAGCGGATGCAACGCACACAATGAGCGATATTTGGGTAACGATATCGGTAATTGGCGGTTTGATTGGGGTGTGGTTGGGGTATCAATGGTTGGATGTGGTTTTGGCTTTTCCCGTTGCGCTGATGGTTTTTTCGAGCGGGTGGGAGGTATTAAAAGATAACTTGCCGTGGTTAGTTGATGAAATTGCGATCGCACCTGAAACAATCCATGCTATAGCACTCCAAGTTCCTGGAGTAATTAACTGTCACGATATCGCTTCGCGTGGTGTGTTGGGTCGGCAAGTCTTTATCGAAATGCATCTAATTGTCGATGCACCCGATGTCGAAACTTCTCACCGTATCACCGAAGCAGTGGAAAGATTACTCGAATCACGATTTGCCCCCGTCCGAATTCTCATTCACGTCGAACCACCCAGCTATAAATCGACTCACATTAGTTATTAGGGAGTAGGGAGGAGCGGAGTTAGAAGTTAGAAGTTAGGAGTTAGAAGTTAGGAGTTAGGAGTTAGGAGTTAATCTCTTCCCCTACTCCCTACTCCCTACTTCCCTAAAAAATTCCAGTGGCGGTATTTACCACTTCTTTAAATTCAAGGCATATTGAACTATGTTATAGATATTGAGCGACTAATTTCATACATATTGGAATTCATCAATATCAATCGCTTGAACTAATGCCAAGCTTAGTCACCTTATTCAAATATTGTTTTTTTATACTGACATCCGTTGGTCATGATTCAACAGCTAACCGTTCTCATTGTTGACGATTCTCCACAAGACCGGGAAGTTTACCGCCACTATTTGCAGCAAGACCCAAAATTTAACTATACAATTTTAGAAGCAGAAACTGGCGAAGGTGGCTTAGAGTCATGGCTAAGATTTCAGCCGGACATTGTTTTACTTGATTTTTTGCTGCCAGATATTGATGGACTGCAACTTATTGCTGAGTTGAAACAACAATCAGGCGAGCAAATGCCTGCTGCAATAATGTTAACTAGACAGGGTAACGAAGCTGTTGCAGTTCGAGCGATTAAAAGTGGCGCTCAAGATTATTTGGTTAAGGGACAAACAACACCTGAAATTCTTCATTCAACGATAAATTCGGCAGTTGAAAATACTCGGTTAGATCAAGATTTGCGCCGCAGCGAGGAGCGTTTTCGGACTTCGATTGATAATTTGCTCGATTGTTTTGGTATTTATTCGGCGGTTCGCAACGAGTCAGGTAAAATAGTCGATTTTAGGATTGATTATCTCAACCCTGCTGCTTGCGATTCAAATGAGATGACCAAGGAGCAATTCGGCTCGTTACTTAGCGAAGTTTTTCCCGCGCAGCGTCAAACAGGGTTAATTGATGAGTATTGTCGTGTCGTAGAAACTGGGGAACCGTTAGTTAAAGAATCGCTCGTTTACACTGATGTTTTTGGTGACAAACAGCTAACTCGTGCCTATGATATTCGCATTTCTAAAATGTCCGACGGGTTTGTGGCATCTTGGCGAGATGTAACCGCGAAAAAGCAAGCTGAGGAACAGTTGCGCCAAAGTAAACAATTTATTGAGCGTATCGCTGAAGCTACCCCTGGACTATTATATGTTTACGACCTGAATCAACAGCGCAATGTTTACGTCAACCGTCAAATTGGCGAAGTGTTGGGTTATACTGCCGAAGAAATTCAAGAAATGGGTGATAAGGTAATTGCCAAACTCTTACACCCTGAAGATTTACAGCGATTACCACAACTGTTGCAAAGATTCTATCTAGCTACGGATGGAGAAGTTTTAGAATCCGAGTATCGGATGCAACATAAAAATGGCGAATGGCGATGGTTGTACGCTCGTGAAGTTATTTTTACTCGTTATGCTGATGGTTCACCCCATGAGATTGTTGGTACTGCGATAGATATAAGCGATCGCAAGCAAACAGAGTCAAAGCTAAATTATAGTAACGAGCGTTTTCGGTTAGCAGCAACTGCGGTTAACTCTTTAATTTACGACTGGGATTTTGAACGCGGGACTGTGGAACGTAGCGAGGAAATAACGCGAATTCTCGGTTATAGCTTGGATGAAGTTGAGCCAACTTTTGAGTGGTGGAGAGCATTAATACACCCTTCGGATGTCGAAGTCATCGCACAATACTTTGACGAAATTATCCTTGGTGAAGATAGTTACAGCCTTGAATATCGAGTACTCCACAAAGATGGAAAATATCGCTATGTCCTCGACAGAGGTACAATAGTTCGCAATCGTGAAGGGCATTTAGTCAAAATTGTTGGCAGCATTACAGATATTAATAATGCGAAACAAGCCGAAGTTGCATTACGCGAAAGCGAAGCAAAATTTCGCCGCATTGTCGATTCTAATATTGTGGGGATTTATTTTGGCGATGTTACCGGTCGTATCTTCGAGGCAAACGATGCTTTTTTGGAGATGTTTGGATACAGTCGCAGCGAGCTTGCAGCGGGGGTTTTGCGCTGGGATACCATCACGCCAGCAGAATATTTAGAACTCGACCGACAAAAGGTTCAAGAGATACTAAAATATGGCATTTGTACGCCATTTGAAAAAGAGTATTTTCACTCATCTGGAACTTGCGTCCCGATTTTGTTAGCAATTGCCCGCATTGAAGGTAAGGAAGATGATGGTTATAGTGCTTGTTTTGTTGTTAATTTAACGAAGCTCAAACAGACTGAAGCGGCATTGCGGCAAAGCGAGGAATACTATCGTTATTTATCGGAGACTGTACCCCAGATAATTTGGATTTGTAATGGTAACGGCGAGTGCGAATATGTTAACCAACGTTGGTACGAATTTAGCGGACAACCGATTGGAGAAGCACTCGGCTTTGGCTGGCGAAAAATACTTCATCCCGAAGATTGCGATCGCATTACCCAAGCATGGGATGAGACAGTACGTTTGAACAAGCCATACGAAATCGAATTACGTTACCGTTGCTACAATGGAACTTACCACTGGCATCTAGACCGCGCCTTACCAATGCTTGATGCACAAGGAAGAACCGTCAAATGGTTTGGCACGAGTACTAATATCAACGAACACAAGCAACTCGAAGCCGAACGCGCTCAACTTTTGCAACTCGAACAAAATGCCCGCATCGCAGCAGAAACTGCGAACCTTGCGAAAGATGATTTTGTGGCAATGGTATCCCACGATTTGCGATCGCCTCTCAATGCTATCCTTGGTTGGGCAAAATTGCTGCAAACCCAAAAACTCGATCCAGATGCAACCAATCGCGCGCTACAAACTATCGAACGTAACGCCAAGTCGCAGGCAAAACTCCTCGAAGATTTGCTCGATATGTCGCGCATCCTCCGCAATCAATTTCAATTAGAATTATCCCAAATCAACCTTCGCACCATTGTTGCAACCGCAGTCGAAACTGCATATCCTGCTGCCAATGCCAAAAATATTCGCTTTGTCACTGTTATCACTGATTCGATAACGCCTATTTCCGGCGACCCAAATCGCTTGCAACAGGTGTTGGCAAATTTGTTGTCGAACGCTATTAAATTTACCCCGGAAGGGGGACGCATTGAGGTGTATTTGTCGGTTAAAACAAATCGGCATGATGATGCGCCATATTTCGCCCAAATCGAAGTTAAAGACACGGGAATCGGCATGAAGAGTGAATTTTTGCCTCAAGTATTTGAACGCTATCGACAGGCAGAAGGGACTAAGACTAACGGAGGGTTAGGATTGGGACTGGCGATCGCACGGCAAATCGTTGAGTTACACGGTGGTAAAATTAGCGCGACGAGTGCAGGTATTGGGAAAGGAAGCACTTTTACAATTCAATTACCGCTATCAAATTAAATTTATTCGAGATTTTGGTAACGTAAATAACATTTTTCCTATTATCTATCAGCAGAAACTAGCAAGTTAAAAAAGACGCGCCACTATATTCCGTAAATTTTACGAAGCGTAATACTTTTTTGTTTTCTTACAATTCAATTATTCTCACGGTTTACACACTGTTTCTAAGTCCAAATACTTGATTTTATTAAGGTTGGCTGCTATTTTTCATTGCAGTTATGGTTAGTAGCTTTGCCTTAGTAATTCGAGTAGATTGGACTTTTTGCTTTTTTAGATCCCCGACTTTTTGAAGGATACTGCTGGTCATTGCGGGGTATCATCTCTCACAGAACGATTTTGCGTAATTCCAGACAATGTAGAGACGCGAAATAACGATAGTCTCTATACCAAATTTCGGGATATACCAGGGGTCATAACCTTTATTTGCCAGCATTATCCGCAGAAGTTGTCGGGAACATTATTTTATTTATATCTCTATTTGTAATTTAAACTACTATATTCAAAAAAATTTCATTTTTTTTACATAGTTACTGGTAGCATTTTTTTCAATAACATTGTATAAAAGTTTGTGAAAGAAATAAGTGTATCAAATTCAGTTACCAGTATTCAGTTAATGGTCGATAGCTATGTTACAGACTAGAAAATATCTTTGGGAAAGTGTTAAAGCTATCCTAATTTATGGTATAGCGGCATAACTGAAATCGATCAAAGCTGGTAGCGAACACAAGTATTTCTTAATCCAGGTAGAATTAGAAGATTGGGGAAATCAAGTATGATTGAAGATAAGGATTTACAGCAAGTAGTCAATACTTTGCCGTTGCATTCTCCTGAAGATGTTGACTTGAAAATTTTTAATGCTATCCAGTCACCCGATAATCGAGATGGCAAACCAATCAAAGATATGCAGCGATTGTTCTACAAACAAATTATCTTAGATGATGACACAATTGTGAGTGTAGAAACAATCAAAGTACCTGGTTTTATCGGAATTGCTGACGAGAGCGAGGTTACTGACCCCGATAATAAAATAGTTTCCGCAACTAAAGATATTGTTCAATTTCTTGATAAATATGGTTTGTTGATTTGTACTTATGTCTACCACAAAGATTACTACGGTCGAGTTATTGATTTGCGGTGGACATTAGGTGAAAACGAACAAGATATGTTGATGGAAACCTTTATCAAAAACGGGGGACATCATGCAGGGGTAATTGTACCAGCAGTGCGTGGTGAAAAGTCTTTTGCATCTTTGAATGAACCAGATACTTACCATGATGGCATGTTCGGTCATCCAGGGTTTGTAGCTATTCCCCAAGCTTTGATATTTCCTGAGTTTGTAACTCCACAACAAGCACGAGGTTACACCGACACGATTATTTGCTGGTTAGCGTTGATGAACTCTTTCGTCGAGTTTTCCGAGAATGATTTTAACGGAGGAGACCCGACAACAGTATGCGATCGCCCATCCTTGACTGAGTTTCTCAAAAATTGCGCTTTAGCTGCTCTCGGTTCCACCGATGCAATCGATTTTCTCAATAGTCCTGAGAATAAAGCATACTGTGCTGAGTTTGTATATATTGGTTTAAATACTCCAGTTTTCCCCTTCAATAAAGCTGGATTAACTGAATTGCTGGGTGGTGACGAAGCTAAAGCGCTAGAAATTCTTAAGCTTCAAGAAAGACAAAATAGCGGACGAATAAATTTGTTGAGTAAAACCAGCAGTAACCCTCAATTTAAATTCTTTAACATTCAAATGCCTGTTGTCCCAGAGGACTTACCACCTCTCGACGTATTGATGTCGCAACACGGGCAAACTATCGACTCCAACAGCATCCCTTTTCCACCATTTCAACTTTCCCAAGTCCTACGTCGCGCTTTCCGAACATTCCTACCGCGTCAACTCGATGTCAACAATGCTAAAATTGCCCAAGCCGAAGCTAACCTGTTAGCTTCGCTCGAACCGTTGATTTTGCGGCAACTTGGGATAGAGTTACCACAACCAACGCAAGATGGGATGCAACAACCAGCACCCTTAGACCCCAGAATCGAAGGTGTACGCGAATTTATTGCTTCCGTACAGGAGAAACTTTTGCAACCTTACGAGAGTTACGAAGCTTTTAGTAATGCCATCGATGCTGTGATGGTAAAAGCTGATGAATTAACGGGTAGCAATAGCACTAAGTATTTTATACCACCCCGGATTTATGTTGATTTAGGACAACATGATGATGATAAAAATTTACCATCTGGTTGGGGTTTCCACCTGCAAACTGTAGGAGCGCTTATTCATCGCGGTGCAATTCGTGGTGATGGTGCAATCGTTTCTGGGACTCAATCCATTCCAGAAATCTCGTCAAATCCTGATTCCGAATCTACTCCTCAACCGTCAAGTCATAACCCGAAAGCTGCGGTTGACGATCGAGGTTTGCAGAAGCAACCATTTAATAATGCTGCATTTAATTGGTAATATCTTCTGGGATTTTAAGATATATCGCAGTTTGAATTTATTCGTAAAGGCTAGATCCCCGACGAGCGCATTCATTTGTCGGGGATCTGAATATATTCCTCTATTCCCACTCGATAGTTCCAGGTGGTTTTGAAGTAATGTCATAAACGACGCGGTTGACACCTTTGACCTCATTCACAATCCGGTTAGAAATTACTTCCAACACATCATATGGCACCCGCGCCCAATCTGCTGTCATGCCATCTTCACTAGTGACAATCCGCAATACAATTGGGTACGCATAGGTACGCTGGTCGCCCATTACACCAACGCTCCGAATCGGCAACAACACTGCAAATGCTTGCCAGTAGTCGTGATACAACCCATTTTGGTTGATTTCTTGCCGGACAATTAAATCGGCATCGCGCAATATATTTAACCTTTCTGCGGTAACTTCGCCTAAAATCCGAATCGCTAAACCGGGACCGGGGAAAGGGTGACGCTGGACGATTTCTTCAGGTAAGCCAATCGAACGACCAACTTTGCGAACTTCATCTTTAAATAATTTCCGCAGTGGTTCCACAAGCTTGAATCGCAGGTCTTTAGGCAATCCACCGACGTTGTGATGACTCTTAATTTTCACCGCGACTCGTTCGCCGGTTTGCGGGTCAACGTTGGTATCGGCAGATTCAATTACGTCAGGATACAAAGTACCCTGTGCCAGATAATCAAATGGTCCAAGCCTCCTTGACTCTGACTCAAATACATTGATAAACTGGTGTCCGATAATGCGGCGTTTTTCTTCCGGGTCGGTGACACCTTCGAGGGCATTGAGAAAGCGATCGCGTGCGTTGACATACTCAACCGGAATGTGAAACTGCTCTCGGAACAATTTCACCAACCTTTCGGGTTCTAGCTTTCGCATGAAACCTTGGTCGATAAACATACAAGTCAGTTGCTCGCCAATGGCTTTGTACAACAAAAATGCTAGCGTTGAAGAATCTACTCCCCCAGACAATGCCAGCAAAACTCGCTTGTTGCCTACTCTGGCTCGAATTTCGCGGATTGATTCTTCGACAAATGCATCTGTCGTCCAAGTTGGTTCGCTGTCACAGATGTGATAAACAAAATTACGAATTAAAGCGATACCACCAAGCGAATGAACAACTTCTGGGTGAAACTGAACACCATACAATTTCTTTTCGTGGTTTGCGATCGCAGCGCAAGGTGTATTTTCAGTATGCGCTAGTAATTCAAAGCCGGACGGCATATCTGTCACCGAGTCACCATGACTCATCCACATCGTTGTGCCATCTTCAACGTTGGTCAGTAAGTCAGTAGGGTCGTCGATATACAACGACGCTTTACCATACTCACCTCTTGTCGCACGCGATACTTCTCCACCTAGATTTTGCACCATCAACTGCATTCCATAGCAAACACCCATAATTGGAATTCCTAAATGCCAAATTTCGGGGTCGCAATGAGGTGCATTTTGGTCGTATACCGAACTCGGACCACCCGAAAGAATAATTCCTTTCGGATTTAGTTGACGAAGTTGCTCGGCTGTGGTGCGATAGGAAAGGACTTCAGAATAAACTTGAGTTTCGCGGATTCGACGAGCGATCAGTTCCGAGTACTGCGAACCGAAATCGAGAATCACGATAATTTGACGATTGAGACGATTGACTAGCCCCAAAGACTGCGAAGCTTGAGGCGCTTCTTCTGTTAGTAGAGTCACCGCTGTATTCATGATGTGGGGGAGTGGATGTACCGCTGAGTGGTTGCGCTATGGTTTAAAACAATACCATTTACTAATAGTTCCGAGTCATTAAAGAAATAACCAGGATGAACGCAGCTAGAAAGTGCGTTCTTACAAGCGGTTTCCAAGGGAAACATCGCTTCATTCAACAATTCGAGATGGTACTAAAAAGAAAAACTTACACTCTTTGTCGTTACTGAAAGAATTCTTTATTGGGAATATTTAAGATTATTCATATTAAAGTAACATAAATTCCTAGTTAGCAAACAAGTAGTCTTACTTTTTACAATATCTTAAGCGTTCCTTGATGAGCTTATCGGCTATAAGCCAATCAGGAGCGCCAACTTAGCAAATAATTAAAAATAAAGGATAAAGCTAAAATTATTCGTCAAGCATACTTAATCGCGTTTCGATTCGTAGACGAGCCATCCAAAGTTGCTTCAAATATTTTAGTTCAGACATCCTGCGGCTCGAAACAGTACGTAACACTTCTCTTACCAGTAATATCTGTGCTAATAAGGTTGTATCAACTTAAATATTAAACTTTGACCTCAGACAACAGAGGTTGGATAGTTTCCCACGATAATCCTTGTTGGATATAACGGGGCGTATCGGGGTTATAAGGACTTGCTACTCGGTCAATTTCAAGTATCTTAGCATCATCAGGCACAACTGGAACATCGGGATCAAATGCAGTTGGTCGTACCAAAGAACTTGAAAAGCCCTTAAAAATGGCAATTTGGTCTTCTTCACCATCAATGGTGATTGTGACAAGTAGAACTTCGTGCGGACGTTTTATTGTATATTGTTCCAACCGCTTTCCGGGCGAATTTATCATGTGAAAGGGAGTGAGGAGTGAGGAGTGAGGAGTTAGGAATAGGGAGTTAAGAGTTAAGAGTTAAGAGTTAGGAGTTAGGAATTATGAGTTAGGAGTTAGGAATAGGGAGTCGGGGGGAGTCGAGGAGTGCAGGAAGCTAAGAAATATTCCTTTCTCCCCTTTCTCCCTTCCCTCTCACACTCTTAACTCTTAACTCCTAACTCCTAACTCCTACTCCTAACTCCTAACTCCTAACTCCTAACTCCACTCCTCCCTAATTTTTATTGTTCGATTGCCGAACGTCCTTGTTTGCCGAGCTTAACTAAGACAAAATAACTTAAGTAGATAACGTAAATTATTAGACCCACAATAGCCAGGACTCCCAGAAAAGGGGTTTTGGTATTATTGTGAAAAAATTCTTTGAACACGAGGGGTGCTTCAAACCAAACGTTACAATAATTGGTTTTGACAGCGTTTTGCGAAAACGCGCAACCGAGAAATGGGATTGATGCGATCGCGCCTAAAATACAATAAAATGTTGTTGCCCAGCGCCAAGATGTAAAAACCAACTTCAAAGAACCACTTTGTTGATATTCAATCTCATCGTTGAGGTCTATCCAAAACCACAACGATATCGGAATCAGGATACGTGCCATCAACCCAGTAATAAAGGCAATTGGATACTGGGCAATCATTAAATAAAGTGTGATAGCCAGTAAGCTAGCAACTCGCCAATAAATCATTAACAAGCGCTGCATTGATTCGGCTTTTTGCACGAACGCCCATACTAATAGAACTAGCGGGATAATGACTATAAATAATACTGCTAGTCTGTAATCGTTCCAGACTAACGGACGAAACCAAAGTTCTTCCATGTTAATTAGGGAGTAGGGGAAAGGGTAAAGGTACTAGTACTGTATTTCATTTATTTTCAGGAACCGTAAGATCCCAACTTCTTTAATAAGCCGGGGATCTGACATACGCGACATGTCAGAATTAGTGAAACGAACCACTAGTTCATAACCCCTAACAGCTTACTGGTAATAAATTTCACATCATAACATTAACAAATAAAAAAGCAAGCAACTATAGAACCTAGTATGGCTATCTTGCAGCTACTTTAGCTTTTGTCAAAGTAAGTCTAAAACTTACTTGATTTTTATGGCTAAACACATCTGTAAAACTTTCAAAAACAAGCGGTACAATTTGGGAGCGACGAGCGCGAGCGCAATTTTCACGCGGCTTGCAGCCAGAAAATTTCGTCAATTCCCACTCGTCCGCGCTTCTCCTTGAGGATACATTACTGTTTTCCCTCGAAAGATAGAATAAAGAAAGATGTCTAATCGAGACGACGCTAGTTTTTGAATAACAGATGTAACGTGGAGGTGCAAGATAGCTAACACAAAAGTCCGAGTTGCCTGCTCATACATTAAGGGCATGAGGCCCAATCGTCAGTTTTTAGTCTTCGTAAACTCGGCACTCAGCTGCCTCGGGGTTGTCATCGCAATATTGCTCTAAAGAATTTTTACGTTTTGCTCCGCGCTGGTGAGAAGCTTCGGCTTGAAGTTCTTCAACTGCATCCCAAGCCGCAGCGCAATCAGGCGAGGTTGCACCTGTTGTATCGCAAACGGCGCGGGCTTGTTCGAGTTCTTGTTGGATTCGATCTTGAATGTCGCTCATGAGTGTAACCTTGTTTTTTTGCTAATACCAGTATAGGAAAAACGGGAAAATGGCGTTTGTTGGCTTTATATACTCACCATTGTACCTAAGCGATAGTTATATTTGCTTATTATTTTCGCGTTCCATAACAAATATAATTAATCTCGCACAGATTTTCGATTTAACTTATTTTTTTAAGATTTGGCTAGAAGACGTACTTTAAAAAATAAAATTATACAATATCAACAGATGCAACAATAACTAGATCCTTACTACCTAGAGAGTTGGACGACATCGCATAAATTTTTAGTCTCGATGCGAATAAATGTCGGATGCGATTAAATTGTCCAAGATATAAAAGTAAAACCTATTATCCTCGCCACAATAGCGAGTACACACCTCATGTCAGACCAAATGCAGTGGGCAAATGCCATGTCAACCCGTCCGTCGTTGGAAGCCGCAGTTATTGAAGTGGTTGAAAGAGCAACTTCTCAGTTAACAAAGCCTGCGGATTTGGGACTGGTATTTATTTCGTCTGCATTTACAAGTGAGTTTTCGCGGTTGTTACCGTTATTGACAGAACGGATAAAGGTTCCAGTGTTGATTGGGTGCAGTGGTGGGGGTACGATTGGCACAAATGAAACAGGGCAAACCCAGGAGTTAGAATCAGAACCTGCTCTATCGTTGACCTTAGCTTATTTACCTGGGGTAGAATTGCACGGGTTTCATACTGTAGCAGACACATTACCCGATTTGGATGGGCCTCCGGATGCTTGGCACGATTTGATTGGGGTATCACCTGCTACGGCACAGCATTTTATTTTGCTGTCGGGTTCTCTATCAGGTGGTATTAACGATTTATTACAAGGTCTTGACTTTGCTTATCCGGGTTCGGTAACGCTGGGGGGACAAGCAAGCGGTGGCGGATTTGGTAGTCGGATTGCGTTATTTTGTAACGATGAGACTTTTCGTGACGGTGTAGTTGGGTTGGCGTTGAGTGGCAATATTGTATTAGAAACAATAGTCGCTCAAGGTTGCCGACCGATAGGTAAACCGTTTCAAGTTACCAAAGGCTCGCGCAATATTATTATTGAACTCAACGAACAAGTGCCGCTAGCATTATTACGCGACTTAGTTAACGACCTCAGCGAAGAAGAAAGAAGTTTAGCACAAAATTGGTTGTTTGTTGGAGTCGCAATGGATGAATTTAAACTCGACTTACAACCGGGAGATTTTTTGATTCGCAGCATTTTAGGAGTCGATCCACAAGCTGGTGCGATCGCAATTGGCGACCAAGTTCGTCCCGGACAGCGCTTGCAATTTCACATCCGCGATGCTGAAACCTCCGCAGAAGACTTAGAGTATTTACTCGAACAATATTGCAGTCAAAACACGGACGCATCTACTCCGCAAGGTGCGTTACTGTTTTCTTGCATGGGACGCGGTGAAGGACTTTACGGCAAACCAAACTTCGACTCACAATTATTCCAACGCTACCTTAACGATATTCCCATCAGCGGATTTTTCTGCAACGGCGAAATTGGTCCCGTCGGTGGTAGAACCTTTTTACATGCTTTTACTTCGGTATTTGGAATTTGCCGGAGTCGGGAGTAGGGAGTTGGGAGGAGAAGTATCAGGAATAGAGATAAAAAATTTCTTCTCTACTTTATTTTTTGCTCTCTACTGGTTCGTGTCATTAATTTTGTGGGGTTGGTTAGGTGTTGAAAACTTTGGAGAGACGCGCGCATAAAGCGTCTCTACATCCGGCAGAATTAATGACATGGACTACTCCTAACTCCTAACTCCTAACTCCTAACTCTAACTCCCGACTCTCTAAAGTAGAAGTGAAATATTATTATCAATCAGCGCCGGACTTCCACAGGGTGCGATCGCACTATATTCATGAAAGTAGTTGCTGATTTGCTTGGGGAAGTGTGGATAATCAAATAAACTATCTCCATCGGCAATATTTGCCCAAAAATCGCGCAAAACGGGAATTAATTCCTCTGCCTGTGCCGTCGGTATACTTAACGGCGGCAATGACAGTAGTTTTACTAAGAAAGGAGTACTGCGATCGCCCATCCACTGCCGCGAATAGGCAAGTAAATTCGGGAATTCGGGCACAGATTCAACGCGATATGATAAAATTTGTAACCGCTGTTTGTCCCTATCCTCATGAAACTCCATGACGCGATAAGGATGCGGATAACTGACTAACGAACCAGTTGTAATATCGTATATACCATTATTCTCAGCTACATCCTGAACGTGCAAATGTCCTGTAAATACCAGTTTTACACCATAACGCTCTAAAATTTGCAATAATTGGGGTGCATTTTCCAACATGTAGCGATTAGCCATTGGGTGACGCGATTGATTGGGCAAATGCTCAACCACGTTATGATGTATCATCACTAAGACTAATTCATTTTCTACTTGAGCAAGTACAGTTTCCAACCATTGCAATTGCGGTTCATCCAATCGCCCAATTTGCTGTCCTTGAGCGTTAAAATTATTAGAATTGAGCGCAATCAGCCGCACTCCTGGTAATAACTGACAAGTATAGTAAAGCCGATCCCCGTTTTCATAACCAAACTTGCGATAGTATTGCGGAAAATCCTTAAAAGCGATTGATTGACTATCAGCCTCAAGTACGGGAACATCATGATTGCCGGGAATTACAAAAGTTGGGAATGGCAAAGAAGCCAAACGTTGCTGCAACCAAGTATGATTTTCTGGTTCGCCATGTTGAGTTAAATCTCCTGGTAGCAAAAGAAAATCTAAATCGAGTTGTGTTAAATGTTCGAGTACGCTATCCAAAGCTGGAATACTCACTTCCACTAAATGGAAGCGACTCGGATGATTCCAAATTGTGTGCGGAAGTGCTATGTGTAAGTCGCTGACGACGGCAAAGCGAAAATTTAAAGTCATTGTAATTAAGGATAATTTTAAAATTAGAGTGTAAAAAGTGTCTTTGCAAGAAGTATAACGTTACTAGCTTAAAAATGGGGATCGATGAAAAAAATACTTTAATATTATTTAATTAAATTATTATTTTTTAATTATTTCAATTGATAGACGCGAAATTTCGCGTCTCTACATTACTAACTTAAAAAAATATGGTTCGCGTCCGAGTTCGTCAACACGTCAATCCACTAGGGCAAAAGTATCAAACACCCGCAACACCCTTAGAATGGGAAAAAATCTATGCAAAACTAAATCAACCCCTGCACTTAGATATCGGCTGTGCAAAGGGGAAATTTGCATTACAAATGTCGCAATTAGAACCAAACTGGAACTTTTTAGGATTAGAAATTCGGGAACCATTAGTAATAGACGCGAACCGATTGCGCGACGAATCAGGGCAAACTAACCTACACTACTTATTCTGCAACGCGAACAATTCACTCAAACCATTATTATCTTCGTTACCAGCAGGCATATTACAGCGAGTATCAATCCAATTTCCCGACCCTTGGTTTAAAAATCGCCATGCAAAACGTCGCGTAGTCCAACCCGAACTCGTCACAGAACTAGCCGAGTATCTAGCACCAGAAGGAATAATCTTTTTGCAATCCGACATTGAATTCGTCGCCGTAGAAATGCGCTTACGCTTCCTCGAAAATCCCGCATTTCAAATTCAAAATAACGGTGAATGGCTATCACAAAACCCCTTCCCAATCTCCACCGAACGCGAAATAGGCACCCAAGAAAAAAACGAACCCGTATACCGCAATATATTCCATAAAAATGCTGTACGGGCGGGTTCACCAACAATCCCAACCACCCACCAACAAACTGAATAAACCCGCCCCACCCCATCGCACAATCTAAACCAACCCATCCCATCCCACAACACCAACTAACCCATACAATAAAAGTAAATAATTAAAAAGTAGAAAAATGCAAACCCAGCAAAAATACTATACTAACGAAGAATATTTTGCACTTGAAGAAGCTGCGGAATTTAAAAGCGAGTATCACGACGGAGAAATTATACCAATGACTGGGGGTTCAATAAACCATAACCGCATTACTGGTAATATATATGCTTTCTTAAAATATAAGTTACGCGGTCAAGGAAAAGAAGCTTTTACTTGTGATTTACGGGTTTGGATTGCGCGTTATCGAAGATTTATTTACCCTGATGTTTTCGTAATTAAAGGTATACCGACTTTATATCAAAACCGCACTGATACTATTACTAATCCCTGCTTAATTATAGAAACATTATCAAAATCTACCCAATACTACGACTATACCGACAAGTTTCGCTATTATCGTTCAATTCCAGGATTTCAAGAATATATATTAATCAATCAATATGAATTTTTAGTCGAACATTATAGCAAAACAAATGATGGAGCATGGCTTTTGCGTGAATATGAAACAGCGGATGCAAAGATTTATTTATCTTCTGTAAACATAGAAATAGCGTTAGCTGATATTTACGAAGGTGTAGATTTTGATATGAAAGAATCAGAAGTAAATGAACAATAAATCGAAAGATGTAAATGATACATATCAACTATTAAAAAATCTTGATGCACTACCAAAATTAATTCGTCATGCTTATTTAGTTGGAGTCAAGAATAGTTAATAATTATTCACAAATTAACGGCAAAGTCACACAAAAAGTCGTACCAACTCCTTCCTGACTCCATACCGATATTTGACCATCATGCGCTTCGACGCATTTTTTAACAATCGCTAATCCCAAACCCGTACCGGAAATTTTTCCAACATTTTGGGCACGCTGGAAAGGTTCAAAAATCTGTGGTAAGTCTGACTGAGAAATACCAATTCCCGAATCTTGAATTTGAAAAACTACACAACTTTCTTGATTGATTAAATCAAAATGAATAGTACTACCTGCGGGTGAATATTTAATTGCATTATTAAGTAAATTAACAAAAATATGCCTTAATAAATTTTCATCCCATAATGCAGCAGTGCAAAACTCTCCACAACTTCTAAATATTAAATTTATATTTTTATCATCTGTAGCTAACTTTGCTTCATTAACAAGTTGAAAGCAAAATTTTTCTAAATCAATTGCTTCAAGATAATATTGAATTTTACCCGCATCAGCTTGACCAATAAATGAAACTTCATCTAATAGGTGAGACATGCTTTTAACTGCGGAGCGAATGTGTTGAAAGTGCGATTTTTTTTTATCTTCAGGTAATTTATCCTCATTATTTTGTAACAATCCAGCCGCTAAGAGGATTGTATTCAATGGGTTACGGATATCATGGGATAGCATCGAGACAAATTCTGTTTTAAACTGATTTATTTCCCGTGCTTTCACAAGCTCGGAAGTACGTTCTTCGACACGAATTTCTAAGTTTTGATTGACTGAACGCAAATTTTCTAAAGCTTGTTTGCGCTCAATCGAATAACGAAGCGATCGCAACAATATTTCGCCATTAACCTGACGCTTAATAAGGTAATCTTGCGCTCCCTGACGTACTGCTTGTATCGCTAATTCTTCGTCATTATGATTAGTTAACACGACTATCGGCAAGCTTGGGGCTAGTTTTATCAAAGGTGGAAGAGAAGCTAAACCCTCGCTATCTGGAAGCGTTAAATCGAGCAAAATCACATCAAATGGATAGGAAATATCAGTAATTTGGTATTTTCCTAACTTTAATAATGCATCTCCTAAGCGTTTGACATGTACTAAAGTAGAATCATTCGATTTAGCTTGTTTTAGCAATTCTTGTAATAATCTCGCTTCGGCTAAGTTGTCTTCAATTAGTAAGATTTTAACCATAGGAATTAGGGAGAAGGGAATAGGAAGTGGGGAGTAGGGAAGAAGTGGGAGGTGGGGAGATAGTGAG
>CAXTCQ010000182.1:0-7556 GCA_964242965.1 uncultured Calothrix sp.
TCTTCATTCCAATCGCTGCTTTAACCATAATGCCAACAGTGGTAATGCAAGTTTATAACCTTGTTCGGCTCCATAAATTAAACCTTTGTGCTGAAGCCCCACTAATGCCCCTTGCAAGCTCCCACCGCGAGAAAGTCCGTGTTTTTGTATGTACTCGCGGCTTTGTGGTTTCTCAGTGGGGTCGCAGGCTAATGATTCTAATAAATGTACTTGATTTGGTGGTAATAACATTAGCAATGATTCAAAGGTGATTGATAAATCTTTGAGTAGCCCTTGAATCACCTCTTGTACGGCTGACTCAGTAATTGACCCATTTGTTTGGCACAGTGCCTGCAAGCGGCGAATCAATGCCATTGCATCCCCAATATGTCCTTGTACTGCGTCTAGAAATAGTTGTATAGCTCCGGAGCGGGCATCAAAGGTTAGCCCGTCGGTGTGTAAAATTTCTCGCGCCCAAACCCCGATTACGTCTTTGGCTAGGGGTGCTAATTGTAATATCTCTAAAGGATAATCGCTTTCATCTACATGGGTACTGGTTTCAGCAATAGTTGCAATTAACACGTAGCTAACGTGGGTTTGAGCCTTGATTTCGCGGCGCAGTGTTGCCTCCCATAACCCGCTTCGGTCCCAAGAGCGAATGTGAGGAAAGGACTGTAAAATTAGCACTACACGTTTATCGTCACTTTCGATTAATTGTTGCGGTAGTTTGAGGAGTAATTCAAAAGCTTGCCATAGTTGCTTTTGGTTTGCCCCAGTAGTACTTGATGCCAGGGATGAACGCAACAATTTTAATTTGCCACCGTTTTCATCATTGCGGAAGCTAAAAAACTTGCAGGCAGTTGTTTTTATCCAACTCTCAATTTGCATCGCATCAAAATTTTGACTAATCGCTTCTGCTAGCAATTGCAAAAAGCGATCGCCATCGGTAGCGCGGATGCAATCAATTTCTAAAACTTTTGCCCCAACTTCCTTTGCTGCCGACCGCACCAGGGTCCGTCGTCCGCTACCAGGTACTCCCGCGATTAATAAGTCTCCATCTCGCGCCAAAACTTCAACAATTCGCTGAAATTCTCCCGAACGCCCAATTAATTCTAATGGAGTAGACATCAAATATACGCGCCTTCTGCCTTTTGTTTCTAACCCAACCCGTAGGCAAAGCATACCCACTTCTATGCTTTATCGGCAATAACCATAGACGGAAATTATGATATTTATTTAAATTAAAAAGTGTTAGCTTCTTTCCAGCACTAATAAATCGTGTTTAAATTAATTTAACACAAGCTTTTTAAGATTGCTTCGGGGAAGATAATTATGGTGCAGGTTTTATCAACCGTTGGGCTGCCAGAGGGACAGTCCAAAGTTTGGCATTCGATGGAAATAGGGGAAGCTTTAAAAGTTCTGAAAACCTCTCCCGACAAGGGCTTGAGTAGTTTCGAGGTTAAGGAGCGAGTCACGAAGTATGGTGCGAACGAATTGACAGCGAAGAAAGGTAAGCCTTGGTGGCAGAAGTTCTTGTTGCAATTTAACCAACCGTTGCTGATTATCTTGTTATGTGCGGGTTTGGTAAAAGCGCTGTCGGGTAGTTTTGTGAATGCGGGGGTAATTTGGGGTGTTACGACTACCAATGCAATCATTGGGTTTATTCAGGAGTCGAAAGCAGAAGGTGCGATCGCAGCCCTCGCTCAAGCTATTACCACTGAGACCACAATTATCCGCGACGGTCAAAAAGTTCGCGTCCCCTCCCGCGAGTTAGTGCCGGGAGATATAGTTTTACTTCAATCTGGCGATAAAGTCCCCGCAGATTTACGGTTATTGCAGGCTAAAAATTGTCAAATTGATGAGTCTGCACTGACTGGTGAATCGGTAGCCGTCGAAAAACATACAGATATCCTGCACCCCGAAACATCAATCGGCGATCGCAAAAACATGGCCTATGCGGGTGGTTTTGTCACCTTTGGGCAAGCAATGGGTGTTGTGGTTGCCACAGGGAATCAAACCGAAACCGGGAAGATTTCCCAGTTAATGGATCGACATACTAATCTGGCTACGCCGTTAACCCGGAAATTTGATAAGTTTAGCCATAACTGGCTGCGGGTTGTTTTGGCATTGGCAACGCTGACATTTGTAGTTGGACTTAATACTAGAAGTTTGAATGACGCGCTGGAAGCAGCGGTAACGTTAACTGTGAGTGCGATTCCCGAAGGATTGCCTGCGGTAGTTACGGTGACATTAGCTATCGGTGTTTCCCGAATGGCAAAGCGGAATGCAATTATTAGAAAATTGCCTGCGGTGGAGACTTTGGGTAGCGCGACGGTAATTTGCTCGGATAAAACGGGCACGCTGACCGAGAACCAAATGACCGTACAGAACGTTTACGCAGGTGGGCATCAATACGCGGTAACGGGTGTGGGATACAACCCTGATGGCGAAATCCTCCGCGATGAAAATCCCATTGATGTGAACCGCGAAAAAGGTTTGCAAGAATGTCTTTTGGCAGGGATTCTTTGCAACGACTCCCAACTCGAACAAAAAGATGGTAGATGGGTGGTAATGGGTGACCCAACTGAGGGTGCGTTGATTGCTTCGGCGAATAAGGCTGGTTTTAATCAGTCCAATCTCGCAAGAGAAATGCCCAAACTCGATGCAATTCCCTTTGAGTCCGACTATCAGTATATGGCGACGCTCCATAGCACGCCTAAAGGTAACACTATCTATGTCAAAGGTTCGGTTGAGGCGATTATCAAGCGCTGTACTGGGATGCTCAATAACGTCGGACAAGCACGACCAATAGATTGTGTTGAAACACTGCGGCAAACGAGTATTGAGCGCGAAGTCAATATTATGGCACGCCAGGGGTTACGTGTACTGGCATTGGCTAAGAAAGATATTCCCAATAACCAAAATACTGTAGACCATCCGGATATTCAAACAGGATTGATTTTCCTCGGTTTGCAAGGGATGATTGACCCGCCGCGTGAGAGTGCAATTAAGGCTGTACATGCCTGTCAGAATGCGGGTATTCAGGTCAAAATGATTACAGGCGACCACGCAGTGACAGCGCAGGCGATCGCTCGACGTATGGGTATGAATAAGAACGGTTCGGTACTGGCTTTTACGGGTACGGAACTGGCACAGATGGATAAGAATGAATTGGCACATGTTGCTGAGGAAGGGGTGGTATTTGCCCGCGTTGCGCCGGAACAGAAGCTGCGCTTGGTGGAGGCTTTGCAGTCGAAGGGTGAAGTCGTAGCGATGACGGGAGATGGTGTAAATGATGCACCCGCATTGAAGCAAGCTGACATCGGGATTGCGATGGGTGGTGCGGGTACTGAGGTAGCGAAGGAAGCATCGGATATGTTGCTGACTGATGATAATTTTGCCTCGATTGAAGCTGCTGTTGAGGAAGGAAGGGCAGTATATAAGAATCTTTTGAAGGCTATTTGTTTTATTCTCCCCGTGAATGGTGGGGAGTCGATGACGATTTTATTAAGCACTTTGTTATCGAGGGATTTGCCGATTCTGTCTTTGCAGGTGCTGTGGTTGAATATGTTGAATTCGATTACGATGACTGTTCCTTTGGCTTTTGAACCGAAGGCACAGAATGTGATGAGTCAAGCACCAAGAAATCCAAATGAACCTTTGCTTTCTGGTAGTCGGATAAAGCGGATTCTGGCGATTTCGTTGTTTAATTGGATTGTGATATTCGGTGTGTTTGAGTATATTCGTTCTACTACTGGTAATATTGCTTTAGCGCGAACTATGGCGATTAATGCTTTGATTGCGGGACGGATTTTCTATATGTTTAGTATTAGTCAGTTGATTCCGAATTTGATTGCGAAGATGGATGGGACGATTGAGGAAAATGTCGATGTTCCGGCAATTGGTTTTGGAATTATTGGGGCGATATTATTACAAATTGTGTTTGCTCATGTGCCGTTGATTAATAGTGTGTTTGAGACTGCTCCTTTGAGTTTTCAGCAGTGGTTGTTTTGTTTGGGTGTTGGTTCTCCGATGATTCTTTGGGCTGCTTTTGTTAATAAGATTGACCCTCCGAATTAATTATCTCGCGCAGAGGCGCAGAGGCGCAAAGGGGAGGAGAGAATATAAGTGGGTGGGCTTTGCTCACCTTTTTTTATTCAGTATTTAAGAATGTATGGGGTTGACTTTATTAGTATTTTTTAATATTTCTAACTTTAGATAGTTTTCATCTGTTTATAAATAAAATGTGCCATTAAATATTTGAATATGATATTTTTGACTTCAAGTAAGTTTTGTAATTGAGTTGAATTATATGAACTTTGTGTAAACTTCAGACTTAATTTGTTGATTTTATGAAAATAAGCTTTAAGTTGAAGTTGTTTACGTAAATTTACTAGGTTTTTATGTGTACTATTCGTAAATTATCGGTTATTCTCGCCAGCGCTGCATGTATCGCATTTTATGCCACCGATGCAGCTAAAGCGGAAATACTGACTTTCGATGAGTTAGGTTCTCCTATACCAGTAGATGGTTTGACAGTTAAAGGGGTGACTTTCGATTTTAAGATAGATGGGGTTGATTCTCCTAATGCGACATATAATTCATCTTTACCTCCTCAATTGCCACCTAATGTGTTTGCTAATATTCAACAACCGTTTTTGGAAGGAAATGCTAAAGGTATTTTAAGTCTTGATTTTGCTACACCAATTTCGGCACTTCAATTTCATGTCGGATTAGAATCATTTGCTCCCGTAGCAGCTGGTTTGACGGTGGAACTTTTTGATGCAGGATTAAAATCTTTAGGAATTACATCAGTAAATACAACCCCTTTGGCTATTTTATCTGAGGGATTGTTTAGCTATAGTGGGGTTGGAGTAAAAAAAGCTATTCTTGATTTTCAAGAAAGTAGATTTGGTTTAAGTCCAATCGATCCAGGATTTGTTATTGATAACCTTACCTACACTTCAGTTCCTGAACCATCATTGTTGGTTGGTTTGTTAGCTTTCGGTGGTTCTGTGTATTTGTCACGCAAAAAGCAGCAAAAACTTTAGTTTAGCTAAACATTTATAATTAACGTAGGTTGGGTGTAGCGACAGCGTAACCCAACATTTATTTTATGTTTGTTTAAATTTCTTTATAATCTTAAGTCAGAATCTAGTAGTCTATGTCATTAATTTTGACCTTTTCGCTCTTGTTCAGATCCCCGACAACTTTTACGAAGTCGGGGATCTAATAACCCGTCAAAACTTTTGGCATAGACTATTAGCGGTCTATTTCATTAATTTTGACTTTTTCGTGAAGGTCAGAATCCGGGTTTCGTAGAAGTTACCCGGATTCTAGTTACCCCTCAAAACTTATGAAACGAAGCATTAACGGTCTGTATCAAAAGTTTTAAAGGGTAGTGAGAGCAAGATGCTCGCACTACAGCTACCCCGAAAATTAATGACATGAACCCTTAGGTATTATTTCCGGAATATTGGCAAATGGGTTTGTATCATAAACCATTACTTACAGCAGTATATTTCCGGTGAATCAATATGAATGGGACAAATCCTAAAATTAAAAATCAAAATCAATTTAGCTTTATCTTATTAAAAGCTGTTTCGTTTCTTAGCTTAGTTTATTTTGCCGCAATTCCCTTGGGATGGGCAAAGACGAAGTTTGATATTCCTGATGTGGTTGTTTTATTTGTGATTTTATTATTTAATTCGGAGTTACTAGAAAAGCTAGTAAAATTAGGAATTTCTAAAGAAGGTATTACCCTCGATTTAAATCAAATTATCACCGAGCAAGATAGTCAAAAAGCTAGTATTGAGACAAATACGGCAAATATCGAAGCAATTACAAATATCGTTCTACGCATCACACTTTTAGAGCAGCAAATGGTTCAAACTCAAAGTCAGAAAGAAAATCTTATCAATAGCTTATTAAGTGATTATGAATTAAAACATTTAGAAAAATTATCCAGTGAGCAAGCATTCCCTTTTAAAAAGCAGCGTGATTTTGAACAAGAATTAAGGCATTTGCGCGCTTTTGGTTTTATCGAGACTTTACCCGGTAAAACAATTTCTAAGATGCCTGAAAGTGGTAATTTGAAAGATTATTTGCGAATCACCGAACAGGGTAGAGAATATTTGCTCAAAAGAAAGCAAACTGAATTAGTAAATAATTAATTAGTAATATTATATATGTTGGCGTTAAAAATTGTAGTTATGACAAACGAGTAGGGAGTAGACAGTTAGAATAGAGCTTTAAGTTTTTATATTCTGTTACACAATTCTGTTTATTTCTAGCGACCTACTTATGTAGGTTGGCGAAAAGTGCAAGAGTTAGTTAGGTTTTATCTTGTAGCTTCCACTAAACTAAAATAATTATACATATTTTGCGTATAATTACTCGACTTGACTCGATACCGCATAGGGATTCACAATCCCTCTCTAACCACAAAAATCTTAGGACTTACGCGTAGCCAACGAGAAAGTAGGTATTCCAAACAGATCAGATCCCCTCAACCCCCCGATATATTGGGGGACTTTGCGTAAGTTTTAAATCTATTAAAATAAATTGATAATAATTTGAGATAACTATATATCTTTTATAGGACTTACGCACACTATATGAAAAACTAAGCGTTCTAGTCTTTGGAGATCGGAACCTACCCCCCTTTTAAAGGGGGCTTTGCGTAAGTCCTGTTTTATTGAAATTCATTAGTTATATTAATTATTTACCCGTAGAAGTACAAAATATTTAGATACCCAACTTCTTTTCTTTGATAAATTTATGTTGTTATTTTTTGCAAAGGGGTGGTTAAAAACTGTAAGTTTCTGTTATACATAATAGTTGGCTATTTCAATCCATTACCACCGCAAACACAGCAGATGACCAATCGCACGACCTATCGACCTCCTGTAAATAAGCTGCTAACTTTAGGTAAGCAGCAGTACGACTATATTACAGAATTGGGTTTGGGTTCGCAGCATGTCCCCGACTTGATGAAGATGGCTGTTGATAATGAGTTGCTGGGTACTGATTCTAATAGTACAGAATTTTGGGCTGCTATTCATGCTTGGCGAGCTTTGGGACAATTGCGGGTCGATGATGCGATCGCACTCCTTTTACCACTGTTCGACTTGGAAGATAACGATGCCGTCGCTGAGGAAATGCCCAAGGTTTACGGTACAATCGGCGAAAAGGCGATTCCTCAACTACAAGCGTATCTTGGAGAGCGATCGCACGGTCTTTTTCCCCGGACTACTGCTATCAACTGTTTGGAAGAAATCGCCAATCAGCACGCGGATACACGTAATGACATAGTTACAGCGTTAACACAGCAGTTGAAGCTGTTAAATCAAAATTCTGCCGAACTTAATGGATTTATCGTGAGTTCATTAGTTAATTTACAAGCGAAAGAGTCTGCATCGCTTATTAAATATGCCTTTGATACAAGCTTGGTTGCTGATGATGTTGCGGGAAGTTGGAATGATGTCCGTGAGAATTTGGGTATAAGTGATGACAATGACTTAGAAAAATTTCAACCGGAAGCATCGCAGGAAGTTGTTGAGGTTGCGGTTGAACCT
>CAXTCQ010000182.1:7656-17027 GCA_964242965.1 uncultured Calothrix sp.
CGAGGAAGCAACAACACCATCTTTAGAATTGGATCAAGATAATTCTACGGTTGAAATTGTTGAGGAAGCTGAGATTGTTGAGAAAGCTGAGGTCGAGGAAGCAACAGTACCATCTCTAGAATTACATCAAGATAATTCTACGGTTGAACCTATTGAGGAAGTTGAGGTCGAGGAAGCAACAGTACCATCTCTAGAATCACATCAAGATAATGTTGCGGTTGAACCTGTTGAGGAAGTTGAGGTTGTCGAGGAAGCAACAACACCATCTGTAGAATTGCATCAAGATAATTCTACGGTTGAACCTGTTGAGGAAGTTATAGATACACAAGTTGTTGAAGCTGAGATTGTTAAGGAACCAATGACAACATCTGTAGAATTGCATCAAGATAATTCTATGGTTGAACCTGCTAGGGAAGTTGTAACAGATGATGAACTTCTGGAAGTTGAGGTTATTGAGGATGCAACTACACAGATGCAAGAAGCTGTAGAAGCTGGTTCAGAAAATATAAAAGAAAGTACTTCGAGTGATATTGTTGCAGAAGCAGAATTAATTTTAGATGATGTTACTTTAACGGTTGATGCTACACCCATTGAAGCCAGCGTGAAAGAATCGATTATTGTTGAAGATGTTGCGAAAGTCACAACTAATACGCCGATTGAGAACGATAATGATATTAAGAGTCCAGAAAAACTAAGTTCTGATGATGTGACTTCTATTGCGACTGCCAAAGAACAAAATAAAGGTTTCGGAGGTGCTTCGACTAAGAAGGAAAAATCTAAGGGAAGTAAGAAGAAAAAGCCGAATTTTACTGATTTGTAAGTTTGAGATAGCAGTGTAGCAAGACATGCATTTAAGAATACTATTTAAACGCTAGTCAACAGTTAATTACTTCTAAGAAAATTTTTTTCTGTAGGTTGGGTGTAACGAAGTGAAACCCAACCTACTTTAATTTACTACTTTAATTTACTGATAAACTTAGTTTTCATGAATATTCGTTGTGAAACACTGCTAGACTACCAGCAAATTGCAAAAGTAAATAATTTAGCTTTTGGACAAGAAAATGAAGCACAGCTAATTGAAGAAATCCGTAGGTCAAACCGTTACATACCCAAACTTTCGTTAGTAGCAGAAGTTGAGAATAACATCGTCGGTCATATTCTATTCAGCTACATTGACTTGATAACAGAAGAATCAGCAGCAAAAATATTACCAGTCCTGAGTTTAGCACCTGTAGCTGTTCTCCCCCAGTTTCAAAAACAAGGAATAGGTACAGCACTTATTCAAGCTGGATTAGAAAAAGCAGATGAAATGCAAGAAAAAATGGTTATTGTTCTTGGCAATTCCTCGTTTTATAATCGTTTTGGTTTTGTCTCGTCGGTAATTTATGAGATTGAGTGTCCGTTTGAAGTTGCAGCAGATTTTTTTATGGTTAAACCTCTGAAAAATTATCAACCAGAATATAAAGGTAGGATTGTTTATCCACCAGCTTTTCTTCAAGTGTAATGATAATTGGTTAAATATAGAACGTTAGTTGCACGTCCGTAAAAATAATAAACTTATCCCACTAATAAAATCCTTTGAGTCCAGATATAAATAGTAGCAAGGTCGTCAATAAATGCATCAAAACATACTTTCCGACGCTCACGGGCGTACAGCCAAACGACGGTATTTACGTTGAACAAGAGCGAAACATCGCTCGAGCTTACATCTAGGAACCGAGATTTTGATCGGTCAAACGAGTGTTTTTCTTAATCTTCCGAACTCGTTTTGGTATTTGAGGTCTAATACCTCGTTTACGTAGGATTACAAGTTGTTGTTTGGAATTATACCCTTTATCATCTGCCGATACTTTGATCCGTTTACGTGGTCTACCGCGTTTTAAAGTTTTTAATTTTACCCTATCTAACAAAGGTATTACTTATTCTCTTTCGCTACCGTTGGCAACGGTGGTTCTATTCGATAACGGTATTGTACTCGACGAGCTTCGCCGCGCCCGTTCGGATGACGTCCTTCGCGTGTTCGATAACGTCAGCTTCGAGACACGCGGCACTGATCGTTCCGGTACTGAGCATATGAAGCGCGATCGCGAACTTTTAGATAATAAGACTTGTTGGCGAAGCTATTCTTCGGCATCGGCGTCCGTCAACGATCACCGTACAAGCGCCGCACTGTCCTTGATCGCACCCTTTTTTGGTGCCTGTCAATCCAAGTTTTTCGCGCAGGGTGTCGAGCAGCGCCGTGCGCGAATCCACTTCCAGGCGTTGAGTCGAGCCGTTAATTTTAAAAAGAACCTTAACGGCGTTTTCCACCCCAGTGGTCGGGGCAAACACGGCATCGGGCGAAGCGGCGAGCGTGGTAAAAGACTCCTCTTTAGCCAGCAGGTGGAAGGCGAAGGTGCCAAGTAGGGCAGCCATGCTTTGCCCCAAGAATTTGCGCCTCGCAGCGCCAGAAATACCGAGTTGGTCGAGCAGTGTTTCTTCGTCCGCGCTGATCTGCAAATCGCTCTGGCTTGAACTGAAATCTTTCCGTTGTTGATTATCGTCCATGATTCTCCTTGCAAAATTCTCGAACAACCTCTGGACTAGTGTTTGTTTTTTGTGCCGACTCTTCTAACGATCTGTACCCACCGAAGGCACTTCTGTACCTTCGCTTGGGCATCATTTCTTCTCGAAGACTTCCTTAGCCACGGAAATCGCGGTAACTGCGTTCGGCCAACCTGCGTAAAACGCCAAGTGGGTAATGGTCTCGATCGCCTCGTCCTGGGTCACGCCATTTTCGCGCGCTCTGGCGAGGTGAGATCGAAGCTGGTCGGGACGGTTCAAGGCAATTAGCGCACTGACGGTCACCAGGCTGCGATCGCGCTTTGATAGCTCAGGACGTTCCCAGACATCGCCAAATAACACGTTGTCAGTAAGTTCAACCAACTTGGGGGCGATGTCGCCGATCGCTCTTTGGGCTGGCGTCGGTTGCACACTGCTCGTGGCAGAGCGTGCCGACGTATCGGACGACCCTGGCGCACGGACTGGCACACTGTACTGCGCGTCGCTGACCTTTTCCATCCACTCGGTGCTTTTGCCATCGAGCTGTTCCACAATGGCGATGTGCGTCATTGGCATATTTGGCGAGGCTCCGTGCCAGTGCTTTACACCCGGCGGAATCCGGACGACATCTCCCTGCCGGATCTCCTCGATCGGACCGCCCCAGCGCTGTACGCGGCCCGTGCCCGCTGTCACGATCAGGATCTGACCAAGCGGATGGGTGTGCCATGCCGAGCGAGCACCAGGCTCAAACGTGACGTTGGCACCAGACGTGCGTGCTGGCTCGTTCGCCTGGAACAGAGGATCGACGCGCACCGAACCCGTGAAGTTTTCGACTGGTCCCTTCCGCGAGGGCTGCGAGCCTTTTCGCGTGATGTTGATTGTCTGCGAATTTTGCATTGGCGCGGCTCCTGCCTGATTTGCTTGGGCAAAGGTCGAAGCGAGCAGAGAAAGCGATACGATCGTTGCGGTAAGTAGTTTCATTTTCGTCCTGTCAATTCGGTGTGAGCAGCAAACAGACCCTTTTGCGACTGAACGCCCTGGTCGGAGTAGATTGTCCGTTACCTCGATCAATCGCCCTTCGGCAACGTGCTTATATTGACCGCGTAACGCAATTTTACCTCACCTGCGGCGACCTTCTGATACGCCTCTTTTAGTCACATGGGATTTACGCGATGACCCGAGGCTACTCGCCTCAGATCAACGACCGGTCATTTGCTCCAGATTTTCAGGATATCTAGCCCCTTGCACCGCGATCTTGGAGGCGGCATCATTGATGTTACGCAGATCGTCAGGCGTGAGTTCGACTGAGACTGCCCCGATGTTTTCGTCTAAGCGATGCAACTTCGTAGTGCCTGGGATCGGAACAATCCACGGCTTCTGAGCCAGCAGCCAAGCAAGTGCGATCTGAGCCGGAGTCACCTGCTTCTGTTCTGCAATGCTGCCGAGCAAATCAATCAGCGCCTGATTCGTCTTGAGCGCTTCTGGCGTAAAGCGAGGCAGAGTGCGGCGAAAGTCGGAATTGTCGAAGGTCGTGCTTTCATCGATTTTGCCCGTGAGAAAGCCTTTGCCCAATGGACTGTATGGGACTAAACCGATTCCAAGTTCTTCGAGGGTGGGTATCACTTCCGCTTCAGGTTTTCTCCACCACAGCGAGTATTCGCTCTGGAGTGCCGTCACGGGCTGAACCGCGTGGGCACGACGGATCGTTTGCACGCCGGCTTCAGAGAGTCCAAAGTGCTTCACTTTGCCTACCTCAATCAGTTCCTTCACAGCTCCTGCTACGTCTTCGATCGGCACGTTCGGGTCAACTCGGTGCTGATAGAGCAAGTCGATGGTTTCGACCTTGAGCCGCTTGAGTGAGCCTTCCACAGCTTGCTTAATATGCTCTGGTCGGCTATTTAAGCTGGGTGAACCTTTCATCCCACGCGGATCGGAATTAGGACTAATGTCAAATCCAAACTTGGTTGCGATCGCCACTTGCTCACGAAAGGGAGCAAGGGCTTCGCCGACAAGTTCTTCATTCGTGAACGGACCGTAGACTTCAGCAGTATCAAAAAATGTAACGCCACGATCGACCGCCGCCCGAATCAATGTAATCATCTCCCGCGTGTCTTTGGGTGGACCATAGGAAGAACTCATTCCCATACAGCCAAGCCCGATCGCCGAGACTTCCAGATTACTGTTTCCAAGTTTGCGTTTTTGCATAATTCCTCTATGTTGATATAGGCTCAGTTGTTATTTGTCATTCGCGCAAGAGAAATGCGCCGTCCACGACCAGATTCTGTTCTAGATGACTCAAAAGAGTAGCCTTGGAACGTTCATTTCTTCGGAGGCGCTTCTACGCCCGAGAAGACCAGCACTGCGTCTGGGAGGCGTGCCCCACGGATCTGGATCGCCGAAACAGATCGGTTCAGTTCGGCGAGTTCGGCAGGCGTGAATCGCACGGCAACCGCGCCGATGTTCTCGAGCATATGCGGCATCTGTGTCGTGCCGGGGATGGGCACGATCCACGGCTTCTGTGCCATCAGCCATGCCAGCGCGATTTGGGCGGGAGTGGCTTGCTTCCGCACGGACCAACTCTTGACCATCTCCACGAGCGCTAGGTTGTGCGGCAGATTCTCCGGCGAGAACCGGGACTCAATGCCGCGAATGTCACCGGGAGCAAACCGCGTGTTTGCGTCAATGGCACCGGTCAGGAAACCCACGCCGAGAGGACTCCACGGGACGAAGCCGATGCCCAGTTCCTGGCAGAGAGGGATCACCACATCTTCCGGACCACGCCACAGCATTGAATATTCGTTCTGGACGGCGCTAACGGGCAGCGCGGCATGAGCGCGGCGCAACGTGTTCGGCCCCATCTCGGACAGGCCCCAGTGCAGAACCTTGCCTTGCGCCATCAGATCCTTGACCGCGCCGGCGACATCCTCGATCGGAACCTGCGGGTCGACGCGGTGCTGGTAGAGCAGATCGATGCGATCGGTGCGGAGGCGCTTGAGCATACCTTCGACGACCAATTTGATATGATCCGGACGGCTGTTGAGTCCCGGACGCCGCACGCCCGTCTCAAGATCGATGTTCCAGCCGAACTTCGATGCGATCGCAACCTTGTCTCGGAACGGCGCCACGCCTTCGCCGAGGATGCGTTCCACCTCATGAGGACCGTAAGCCTCAGCCGCGTCGTAAAAGGTGATGCCCTGGTCGAAGGCTGTCCGGATGATGTTGATCATTTCGGACCGCCTGGGAATCGTCGTTTGGTAGGTTCTACTCATATTTTGGACGCCAAGCCCGACGCTGGAAACTTCCAGAGTGCCGAGCCTGCGCCGGGCGGTGAGCGTGGGTTGCGACGGTGTGTTGATGCCTGTAGCACCTTGTCCCTGCGTTTGCGCGATGCGGCGAGGTAGCAATGAAGCGGCGGCCAGCGCGATCCCGAACCCAAGCGCTTGGCGGCGACCGGGCAAAGCGGGGCCGTTCTCTCGAACGAGGTCGTTTCGTGTGTTGTTCATGTCAGTGATTCCTTTCCTTGGGACTGCTCCTTGATCCGCTGGATTGCGGCATTGAACCCGTTGGGGGTACCGCTAGAGCCTGCAAGCCGACCCACGTTCACTTCGTCGATCCGCTTGCCAACGACGACCTCCGGAACCGCAGCGGCGAAGCGGCGCTGGTAGTCGAGCGATGTCGGGTCTGTCGCACGAGGAGTGACTTCAACGGCGGTGACAACATTGTTTACCAAGGTGGCAGTCACAGTAATGGACGAAGGGAGGCTCCCGTATTGACCAGTTGCTGTGTAGATGCCGTCTGCGTAGGCATCTTGACTCAATGCCGATCGCGAACGGCTAACATCGGCATTTAAGGTGGACATCGGGCGCATGACTTCCATACCCGTGGTCGAGCATCCGATCAGAAGAGCCACAGATATCCCTGCGAGCGTGACTTTCATCCGCTTGATCGAGGTTGCCATCCCTTCTCCTTTCCTTACGAGCTGGGCAGCTTGATCGGTTAGCACCCTGTCAGCTTTATTTACAGGTGTGCATTTTGCTGAAGGGTGCGCCTTCGAGAACAGCTTGCCATCGAAGTTCTGCGATATCTCAGCGCGACCATCGGCAAACATTCGCACGTAGGAGAACTGGAAGCTCTCCGCTAGACGCTCCGCACTTGTGAAGAAGAGCGCAGTCGCCAGTCCATCAGCGGTTACGGCATCGTCGGCGACAACCCACGTCGCAACCACATCCTGAACCGGGACACCCGTCCGGGCATCGAGTACATGGTGGAGATTGTCACCCCAGGCGCGTCTGTTGACCGCAGATGCACAGAGGGCGCGGTTCTGCAAGTTGACTACACCAATCACCCTCTGAGGGTCAAACGGGTGTTCGAGTCCGACCTGGATGCCCCACTCACCTAGATGGCGCAGGTCGCCACTGCCGTCAACAATAAACTGCGTGAAGCCAGTCTCGCGAAGGATCTCGGAGATGATGTCTACAAGGTAGCCTTTCGCGGCCGCTCCGACATCGATCGCTTGTGGATGCTGCGTAACGAGTGACGTGCCATCTCGAAGGATGTCTTTCGACCAAGTTGCTCTCCCCCGATCGTGCATCTTAGCAATGTCAAACACGGGTACGAGCGAGTACGCCGGGTCGTAACCAAGGAGTTCGAGGTCACGTCCAACGAGCGGGTCTACGGCACCTCCGGTCGCCTTGTGCAGCCGATCGTAGAGATCGAAGAGGGCGATCGAGTCGTCGGGAAAGTTGAAGCAGCCACCATTAGGAGCGGCAGCGACACAAGACACGAGAGAGTCCGGGCGAAACCGCGAGTACGTCGCGTCGAATTGCTGGATTCGATCGAGAATGCGCTGCTGCAACCGAGAGTCCAACGGGTCGTAGGTTTCAATCTTCCATTGGGTTCCAATCGCCTCGAACGTGAACACGAACCTGCTGCCGTTGTTCTCTGCTGTGTGGATCCAATAGTCACTGGTGGTTATAGCTGCTGGATTGTTTCCAAGTTTGCACTTCTGCATTGTTTGCACTTCTGTTTTTGAGGGATACCAAGTATTTGTCGCCTTTGCTGCCCCGCTCATCGTGAATCGTCGCTGGGGGAAGGGGCGCTCTCGTCACCCCAGCAAGGCCACAGATAGAAGACGTTGAGGAGGATGTAGAGCAGCATCGCCAGCCAGGGTAAGACCAGCGCAATCACGGTGGCGATCGCATAAACGGTCGGTCCGACGAGGAACTGCCGATTGATTTTTTGTATCTTTGTTGCCGTGAGGTGGATACCGATCAACCGATTATCACGATCCGCATACTGCCACATGGCGTTGACGAAGATACCAATTACAGTTAAGATCCCACCATAGAATGCACTAGCAACTGGCTCGTCCGTTCCCCGGTGAAACGCTTCGGCGAGTACGGCAGTTGGGAAGGGCAGAAATGCAATGAACATCAGGTGGAGGATGTTCAGCAGCAACAGCGTTCCATCCACGCGGACGATGTGGTGGAACATAGCGTGGTGGTTGATCCAGATTGCACCGATCGCCAAGAAGCTCACAATGTAGGCAAGGAAGGATGGCCAGAGCTGGAGGAGTTCTGCCCCAAGTACCGTTTCGGGTAGCGGCACTTTGGTTTCGAGTACCAGCAGGGTGATTGCGATCGCAAAGACACCGTCGCTAAATGCCTCCAAGCGGTTGGTTTCCATACTCATCTCCTTTGCGAGTAGCGGTTGCTGTTGTCAAGTTTGCGCTTCTGCATGATTATTACTTCTAGAGGCTGCCTCTAGAAGTAGGCGAATCTCTTGCTCAATCAAAACTGAGTTGTCTCTTAAATAAAAATCTAGAATTATTACAAGAAGCCGAAATAATTTTTCATTGCTTTAGCTTTATCCTAAGAATTCTCAAGGGCAAATAATAGAATAATCGTCTAAGATTGTTGTACAATCCTGCAAACTTAGAAATGAACGCTGCCAAAATAATTGAAAAGTCCAATATGGATTTAATCAACCAGCAGCAGGCAAACCGCGTGGCTCAAAGAGCGCAAGCCAACCGAGAGGAATTGACGGAGCGGATTGCCCAAGCGATTCGTCAAGATGGGAAGATCGAGCCATTGAAGGGATTGCACTTCAACCGCTCCTCCTTGCCTGCGGAACCCTGTCATAGTGTCTCTATCCCTGCCTTTTGTGCGATCGCTCAGGGCAGCAAAGAAGTTCTTCTGGGTAGCGATCGCTATCAGTACGACCCGATGCGTTATCTCCTGGCTACAGCCGAACTTCCGGTTGTCAGCCAAATTCTGGAAGCGTCCAAAGAGAAGCCGTACCTGAGTGTTCGCCTCGATCTCGACTCCACCCTTGTTGGCTCAGTGATGGTCGAGGCAGGGTATCCCTCATCGCGCAGCCGTGCTGATGTGAAAGCGATTGACGTAAGTCTGTTGGATGCAAATCTGTTGGACGCTGTGGTGCGACTCGTCAGGCTTCTAGATTCCCCTGCTGAAGCTCATGTTCTCGCACCACTGATTAAGCGGGAAATCATTTACCGACTCCTAATAGGAGACCAAGGTAATCGGCTCCGTCAGATTGCCGTTCTGGGTGGCTACACCCACCACATCGCTCTTGCCGTCGCTCGCCTTCGTAAAGACTTTAAGGAGCCGATCAAGATTGAAAGCATCGCCCGAGAGATGGGAATGAGTGTTTCGGGTTTTCACCATCACTTCAAGTCTGTTACTGCAATGAGTCCCTTGCAGTTCCAGAAGCAACTGCGGCTCCAGGAGGCTCGCCGTCTGATGCTGGGGGAAAGCCTTGACGCTACCAGTGCTGCCTACCGAGTGGGGTACGACGATGCCTCGCACTTC
>CAXTCQ010000183.1:0-16991 GCA_964242965.1 uncultured Calothrix sp.
GTCCCCCTTGTCTCCCTTGTCCCGTTTGTCCCCCCCATCTTTCATCCAGACGCGCAGCATAACACTACCAGTTGTTGTAAATTTAATAGCGTTACCTAAAAGATTAAGTAAGACTTGGCGGAGTTTGCTCGCATCAGTTTGGATACAACTTGGTATATTTTCGTTATATTCAAATTCCAGCGTCAAACCTTTAGCTGTGGCTCGATATTGTAACATTTCTCTGAGATTATCGAGCAAGCCGATTAAATTGAAACTACTGATATTTAAGTGACTTCTACCTGCTTCGATTTTGGACATTTCGAGAATGTCGTTAATGAGATTAAGGAGGTGTTCGCCGGCACGGTTAATAATAGCTAGATTTTGTTGATTTTCTTCAGAAAACTCGCTTTCATGGCTCATGAGTTGCGTAAATCCCAGGATGGCATTGAGTGGTGTTCGTAACTCGTGGCTCATGTTGGCGAGAAATTCACTTTTAGCGCGGTTGGCAGCATCGGCAGCAATAACGGCTTGTTGAAGTGCTTGAGATTGGAGTTGTGTTTGTTTCAGTAATTCGGCTTGTTGGAGTGCAACACCAAGTTGGTTGCCAATTTGCACAACAATATTAATTTCTCCGGATTTCCACTGACGCGAACTAGAATTTTGATAACTGCCAAGCAATCCCCAAATTTGGCTGCCGCAAAAGATGGGTACGGTGATATAAGCTTTAGCTTGAAAGCGTTCGAGGAGTTTAAGGTAACATTCTTCAAACCCAATGCTGTAAATATCGGGGACGCACAAAAAGCTCGCACCGCGACTGTAGGCTCCACCTTGGGTGTCTTGGAGGTGGGTATCGACAACATGGTTAGCATTACTGTTCATCGCTTGAACAACGCAACCCTCATCTTGGAGCGCTCTTTGGGTCCAATTCGGGTCTTGTTTGTGTGCTTCGATCAGCGAAACCCAGCCATCACCTACAGATTCGGCAACAAATTCGCCGCTCCAGTCGGGGTTAAAACGGTAAACGACAACGCGATCGCACAAGAGTACCTGTCGTAATTCTTGGGTTGTAGCTGTAAATATTGTTTCTAAATCGAGTGTTTGCCGCATCCTTTGAATTGCTTGCGTAACTGCACGTTCGCGTTCGGCACTTTCACGTAAAGCCTGTTCGGCTAGCTTGAGCGAGGTAATATCCGTTATCGTACCGATGCTGCCTTTGATTTCACCATCTTCGCCAATTTCCGGTACTGCTTGCGCGATTACCCAAATTATACCGTCAGCACGTAAAAAACGATGCTCAAAATTATACGAGTAATTTTCCGACATAGCTTGATTCCAAGCGGCGAGGACGCTCGCGCATTCGTCGGGATGTAATGCACATACCCAACCCATACCCAACCCGTCCTCAAACGACATGCCTGTAATTTCAGACCAACGTTGATTAAAGTAAAAGCAGTTTCCTTTGATATCGCATTGAAAAATACCGACGGGAGAGGCTTCAGCTAATATTTGATAGCGTCGCTGACTTGCTTGCAATTCGAGTTCGGTTCGTTTGCGCTGAATTAGTACCCCCAATTGGGCTGCAACCGCACTAACTAAACACAGCAAGCGTTGGTCTACAGGTAATTTAGTGCGTTTGAAAAATACTAACACCACCAATACGGACTCAACTAAAATGGGAACCGCAAACCCTGCCTTTAATCCGACTTCAGCAGCGATTTCGGCTCGTCTAAAAATGGGGTTGCTAACTTCCGATACATCTTCAATCCATTCTGGTTGTTTGCTTTGTAAAACTCGTCCGGGTAGTCCCTCACCGTAAGCGAATTTGATATTTTTACTTTCGCGGCAAAATGTTTCTAAGTTGCCGCCTTCGTCATACCAACCTAAGTTATACTCCAATTCACCATCGAACGTTGGAGTCCAAGCTTCGCCAAAATCCCAGCCAATCGTACTACAAATTAAGCGTAACACCAGAGATAAAGCCGTATTAACATCTACCGCTTGACTAATAGCTTGAGTCGTCAGCAATAATAAACGACTCTCATTTTCAGCCTGCTTGCGTAAAGTAATATCTCTAGCTGTAGCGAGCAAATACTCCTGTTGGTCAATAAGTATAAGTTCAGCACTCAATAGCATAGTGCGGACTTCGCCAATTGCGGTGGAAAATTCGATTTCACGATCGACAATCGCCTGATTGTCGCGCAAAATGTCGAAAATTGTCGCATAATCTGCCACATCAACCCAAATATCTACATCTTTTGCACTGCGACCGATTACTTGTTCGCGTGTATAACCAAACAAGCGACAAAAATTGTCGTTGACTTCGATATAACGAATATCGGGAAATGTCGTTAAAGCAATTGGGTCGGGAGACGAACGAAATGCCGATGCAAGCTTGGTTTCCAAAGCTAGTTTTGCTCCCTCGACAAGCTTTGTGCGCTCTATTTCTTGTTGAAGTTGAATTTTGGCTTGTTTTTCAAGTTCGAGGAGATTGGCATGAGAAAGGGCAATTCCCAATTGAGCAGCGATCGCTTCGAGTAATTCGATTTCCGTCAACGTCCATTCGCGGATGCGATCGCACTGGTGCAGGCAAATCATGCCGTTAGGTTTGTCTTTATACGAGGTTCGTACTGACAGCATCGATTTAATTTCCAGCTCGTGGCAAATATTTACCGCGTTTTGCAACAGTGGTTCAGCATCGATATTCGTAGATGCTAGAGCTATATCTTGCGATAATACTGTTTCTAAATGAGGATTGCCTGCGACGGTAATTTCTAGATTAATTAGCGATGCGTATCCGGGAGCTAAAAACTCTGCCAATATCGGCACTTTTGGTGTTTCTTCATCTATATATATATGAATCAATGCTCGACTAACATTCAACGCTTCAGCAATTTGGACTGCTGCGGTTTTGAGAATTTTTTGTGTATCTAATTCCGAACGGATTTTATCGGTGATCCCTTTGAGTAAATATACCGTCTCCAAAATTGACTCGATTTCTTGATTGCGATGATTTAATTGGGTCGCAATCCGATTTTTTTCTACTAGTTCCAAACTTAATTGCTCGTTTTGGACTTTGAGTTGCCTAGAGAGCGTTTGTATTTGCAGCTGATTTTGAACTCTTAATAAGACTTCTTCGGGATGAAACGGTTTAGTAATATAGTCGCATCCACCTATCTTTAAAGCTCTGAGCTTATCATCAATCGCGTTAACCGCGCTCACAAAAATTATTGGAATATGTTGAGTGGATTGATTAGATTTGAGGCGTTGACAAACCTCAAAACCATTAATGTCAGGCATCCAAATATCGAGTAAAATCAAATCGGGCAAACTTACTGCCGCAATATCGATAGCTTGTTGACCGCTAGTTATTTCAACTATCAAACCTCGGTCGCTAAGAATATCCGATAGTAAATCTAAATCTTCTTGTTTATCATCAACCAGTAAAATTTTTAGATTCTCGATATTCATCGTTGGTGAGGGAGTGGGGAGTGGGGAGTGGGGAGTGAGGAGTGGGAAGCGGGGAGTAGTCCGTGTAAGATAGAATTCTATATTCGGACTCCCACCCCTACACGCTTCTAAAAACGCCACCAAGTACGCTGAACGTAGCCAAGAATAGCCATTAATATAGCCAGCGCAAACAATAGCCAAATTACTCCACCCGGTATAGCTGTCAAAATTCCAATTCCAAACCCTCGCAGCACCCACACTGCGATCGCAACACCAAAAAACATCCCAAAAGCCTGCGTAAATCGGCGATTCAATTTAGAAGATTGCGACACTGTATTTTTCTCCTAACTCCATAGCTGTTACAGATACTTCAAGTTCAAATTATAGATATCCTAAATCAAGAACAAGTGAAACTTTTTATAAATACGGGGAATATTACTTGATTCCTTGTCTACCTCTAGATATTTTCCAGAT
The DNA here is from genome assembly GCA_964242965.1 of uncultured Calothrix sp. Taxonomy (GTDB): domain Bacteria; phylum Cyanobacteriota; class Cyanobacteriia; order Cyanobacteriales; family Nostocaceae; genus JANNFJ01. The sequence continues at coordinate 3,901 of CAXTCQ010000183.1, forward strand.
AAATCGAGAGGTTAGATAAAACATGAAGTTTTGATAAAGTATAAAAATCAGATTGTAAAATGTTGTTTATACTTATATTTTATCCTCCTGAATGCAGTAAACTGTTTGTGTGAATTTCAATCTTATTGACTTTTATTCGGGGTGGAACCGCAATTTAAGCTTTTCTAACAGCGAATTGGTGACTTTAGTCGAGGGGTGGCAGTATTGCGGAGCTTAACTGTTCGAATAGGAGTTTTCAAGTCGGATGTTTTTAATTTTAGCAATAATAACAGTATTTTTACTTAAATAAACCTTCAGTAAAAAAAAAGACATATTTTTAGTGAAATTTCGGGAATAATGTCCCAAAATAAAAGTATTTCCGGACAATTTAAATATTGGACTGGAACTACAAGTGGTGAGTTAAACTCAACTCACGCTAGGTTTCAATTTTAACAGTCGTAGTCAATGTGTTGAGGAGTGAATACAAATATGTCTGCGTCTTATACTTCAAACTCGATAATTCAGGGTTCAGACATGGTTTTGAGCCAAGACCGAGAAATATTACTGTTACAGGGTGAAGTTTTTGTCGAAACGCGATCGCATACCGCTTGGGGTGGTGCAGTTACCGCTTTGATGTATTTGCCTATTACCCGAACTCATGCATGGCAGCAACTAACCGATTACCCCCGCTGGGTACAATATTTCCCCGATGTGACAAAAAGTGAAGTTTTGCAACGCGGTGAAGTCAAACGTCTTTACCAAGCAGCACAAAAAGCCTTTTTATTTTTTACAGCACAAGTTGATATTTATCTCAATGTAGTCGAAGAACTTGGACAAAAGATTCAATTTCGCTTAGAGAAAGGTAACTTCCACGACTTTAATGCCAATCTCGTACTTACAGACTGTGGCAATGGTACTTTGCTCGAATATACAGTCCAAGCTACCCCCACTATCCCAATCCCATCTATTTTTATTCAACAAGCAATGAATTTGGAGTTGCCCGCGAATATGCGTAAAATGCGACAAGTGCTTTGTAAAGGTCAATAAAGGGCATGTCGCAGGCGAATAAAATTTTAGACTTTTGGTTTGGTGCTACTACTGAGCCTGATTACGGTAAACCAAGAAAAGTTTGGTTTACTAAAGAATCGCAGTTCGATAACGAACTCCGTAGTAAATTTATTAAAGATTATCAAAAAGCAGCAGGAGGGTACTTAGATGAATGGAAAGAAGCACCCGAAAGTTGTTTGGCGTTAATTTTGCTTCTCGACCAATTTCCCCGCAATATTTTTCGCGGTAATTATGAAGCATTTGCTACCGACTGGGAAGCGCTTTCAGCGGCTCAACATGCCGTCAAAAAAGGCTATGACCGTAAGTTACTACCCGTACAGAGGTGGTTTATTTACCTACCCTTTGAACACAGCGAAAACCTCGAACACCAGCGGCAATCGGTCGAGTTATTTAAACAACTCAGCGAAGACCCTGATAGCGCTATTAGTATCGAGTATGCAATTCATCATCTCGAAATAATTGAGCGCTTTGGACGCTTTCCCCAGCGCAATACAGTCTTAGGGCGTATTTCGACGAATGAAGAAAAGCTATTTCTCAAGCAACCAAGTTCGCATTTTTAAGTTTATCCTCGTTTGATAGCGTGAATTGTTTGCTCAGAAGCTACCCCGCGTATCCTTTAAGTAGGTGGGGTAGTTGAAATATAATTATCTTATGCGATGTTTATTATAAGTGCCCCATGACGGATATTCGGCAGCAAATAGCCACACAGCTTGAAACTTATAGTTCTTTAGATGCCCTAAAAACCGCTGTTCGGGAATGGGTTAACACATCAGATGGTAGTTTGGATGCTTTAATAACAGCCCTCTCAACATACCAGGATGAAGGTTATAACCTTAGTGGTGACGACTGGCAACAACTTCAGGAGCAGGATTTGACGTTCAAAAGTGATGATGCTACTAGGGAAGAAGATATTCACCGATTGCAGCGATACCGAGAAACAGGTTACGGTATCCCCCACGAACAGGTTGCCGCTTGGCTAGAGAGTGTTGGTACAAATAGAGAGCTTCCATGTCCAGAATAATTTGGCTACCAGAAGCGCTTTCCGATCTTGTACGGCTTTTTGATTTTCTGAAGTTAAAGAATGAAAATGTCGCTTTTCTTGCTGCACAAGCAATTCGAGAGGCAGGCTTTAGCCTTGTTGATGCTCCCTACAAGGGAAACGTTTTAAACGATAGTTCAGGACGCCGAAAGTTAGTGGTTCCCTTTGGCAAGTATGGTTATGTGATTCTTTATTATATAGAAGACGATGCAGTCATAATTATACGTGTATATCATGGTCGAGAAAATCGTCCTTATTAAATTGCCTTCTAACGAACAAAGGACAAAGGGCAGGCAAGATGCCTATCCTACGACAAACGACGAAGGACAGGCAAGATGCCTATCTCACGGTATCCATAATTAAAAAGCTCCAGACCGATTTAAAATAACGTAGAGAGTTTTGACAATCACGATTACGTCATACATTGGATACCACTTTTTCTGATACTCTAAGTCCAAATCAACAACCCTCTCAAAGTCCTTAACCTGCGAACGACCGTTGACTTGCCACTCACCAGTCAAACCTGGTTTAACATTCAACCGTTGCCAGTGTCTTGGGTTGTAGCGAATTAGTTCATCCGCAGTTGGTGGACGAGTCCCTACTAAACTCATATCTCCAACTAAAACATTCCAAAACTGCGGGATTTCATCTAAGCTAGTACTTCGTAAAAAGCGTCCAACTCGCGTTACCCGAAAATCATTACTACTTTTAAAAAATAATTCATCAGCTTCGTTCGCAACTAGTGACTTAAGACGTTCTGCATCCGTTACCATCGAGCGGAATTTACGAAGCTTAAAGGGACGACCGTGCAACCCGTAACGTTCTTGAGTGAAAAAAATTGAACCCGGACTATCTATTTTAATTGCGATCGCAACTGGAATAAACACAATCGCCAAAATCAATAATCCAACTAAACTGCCTAGTATGTCTAGGATACGTTTAAACTTAGACTTGACTGAGGGATGAGATTGAAGTTCAATTTTCGAAGTATTAGAAGAAGCTGCACCTTGAGTAATAATTGTAAATGGTATTTGGTACATCGTTAAGTCGAATAATAAGCGCCAAAAAGTATATTTACGTAATCTCAATTCGACTATAAGACTTGTTTCCACAAACACAATTACTATCAACCGTATATTCACTGAATCTTCATCTACATTCGACCAATCATGATTTTTGATGAACTTAATATAAAGTCAATTAAGTATATCTTATGAAGGATGTAAAATAAATTTAAATGTGTATATTTAAATGAGTTATGTCATAATTTACTCTCAATAAATGCTGATGCCGAAGTATCTAACTAGTATGTGAATTACAGGCAAAGCCAAAGTAAAAATAAGTAAATACTCGCAGCTTTTAGCTGAGGCACTTGTGCTAATATATCATTTTCAATAGTCAAAATACTCCGATCGAGAATTAATAAAATAGCTCAAAGCCTTAAAATAAGAGGTTTTTTGCTCTTTAATTTCAAGGTAGCGGTATTAGCCAAAAATCATAATTAACAATTTACTTAGTTATACTGATTTTGACTTGCCGACGGATTTATTATGCAGCGTCGGTAAAGTATAGCTTCAGTATTGGGTAGTATAAAAAACAGGATGAACAATTAACTGAATGTTGATTTAAAGATAAGGTGCGAAAAAAATGGTTGCAGTCGGATTTGAAGTTAAAGTCAGTCGTTTGGAGTCGATTGTAGAGCAAATCGGGGAAGCAGTACTTGCTACCACCGAAACAATTGACCGTCTGGGGGATAGAGTAAATAATATTGGCGAACAAGTCGAAGAACAAGGCAAACAGATTCAGCAACAAAGCTACCAAATTATGGCATTGTGCGATGCAGTCCAAAGTTTAGCTGAAACTCAGGATGATTCGCTACAAAAACTTTCCCAACTTACACAAACTTTAGACCGCTTGATGACAATGATTCAAGGTGAGGATAAGTAGTAATTAAATATTTTTTATACATAGATTACTGTAGATTACAGTAGGTTGGGTGTAACGTAGTGAAACCCAACATAATCGCTATCGTGACGCGAAGAAAGCGTTCCACCCAACCTACCAGTTATTCCTAATTTAAACTTTCAATTGGGTAACTGCGATATTGCCAGAAAAACAGATATCGACATCGCTACCGTCCGTGCGATCGCGCTGGCTATAATTTCCCGCATAAAAAAAGTCGTCACCTTCGATGCGATAATCGATCGGTAATGGTTTAGTGCAAGCTTGACAAAATACGATGGACGGTTCGGGTGAGGATGGTTGTAAATGGGGCAAATTCACATTCCAAAAAGTTCCAGCTGACAAACTTCGATTTAATAAATCATCTAACACTTTTTTTGTGAGCTTTGCTGCCATATCCCAATCAAAATCCAGCTTACCTTTACGATAATGGGAAATAGCAATTCCAGGAATACCATGCATCGCAGCTTCACGCACTGCGGCAACAGTACCGGAAATATAAGCATCAACACCCAAATTTCCCCCTGCATTGATCCCCGACAAAACGAACTTGGGTTTTGGGCAAATATGGTTTAGTGTAATGCGGGTACAATCAGCGGGAGTACCCCCTATCGCGTATTCACGTTCTGAAAGACGGTACAAAGTAATCGGACGAGTAGTAGTAACTTGATGACCGCAACCCGATTGATGGTCGCTAGGAGCAACGATAATCATATCGTGTCCATCGACAGCTTGAACTAACGCCTCAATTCCTGGTGCGTCGATACCATCGTCATTAGTCAAAATTAAAGTCATAAATAATTGAGTGCGAGCGCAAGCTTTAATAGCAATCGTACACTCCTACACCGGGTTTGAGTAGCGACTGCGAGGAGAAGATACTGTTTTTGTACTTCATGTACGTCATAGTTCGCAAGCTCGATTAACGGGGGAGGAAGTTGATGAGGAAGAAATTTGATTATTAAGAATCCTTATTTTTTACTTTCTTCTAGCTAGATGGCATCTCGATGCTGAATATTTATCTGTTCCCAAACACGTTCGGGAGTCATAGGAAGCTGTCGCATTCTGATACCAGTGGCATGGGTAACAGCATTTGCGATCGCAGGAGCAATACAATTAATTGTAATCTCTCCTATACCCTTAGCACCAAAGGGTCCATGAGGGTCAGCTTTCTCAATCAAAAATACATCTATATGCGGTGTATCAGCAGCAGTAGGAATCCGGTATTCGCGTAAACTCGGATTAGTAATTTTCCCAGATTCATCAAATAGTAATTCCTCAGTCAAAGCATAACCAATTCCCATAGCCACACCCCCAGCAACTTGCCCTTCACAAATTTTGGGATTAATTGCCCGACCGATATCAATTGCTTGCACGCACCTTAAAACCTGAATTTTTCCCGTTTCCATATCAACCTCAACTTCCACACCTTGAACGGCAAAAGTCAAAGTCGATTCATCAGCACAATAACTCGTCTCAACAGATATTACCTCCTCTCTCCCTTCCTTATCTTCTCTGTGTCCTCCGCGTCTCTGTGGTTCGTAAGCTAATTTATCCTTCATTTTTTCCGCAGCCAACTTCACAGCTTGCCCAGAAATATACATAGTAGCGGAAGCATAAGAACCAGCATCAAACGGCGTTAATAAAGTATCGCTAGTCACAATATTAATATTATTAATATCCACCCCCAAAATTTCAGCAGCGACTTGCCTCAAAGTCGTATCCGAACCAGTGCCAACATCGACAGCACCCGTTCTCAACTCATAATTTCCGTTACTTAAAAGCGATAATTTCACCTTTGCAACGTGAATTTTGGATAACCCACTACCCTGCATCGAAACGGCAAAACCAATACCCCGACGGCGATTTTCAGCAATTAAAGGCATCATTCCCGGAGTATAATTCAAAGCCTCTATTACCTTCTCCCAACATTCATCAACACCATAACTTCCAATCAGATTAAAATGGTCATTACTGCGACCCAAAGTAATCATATCACCCGGACGAATTAAATTTCGCCGCCGCATTTCAATCGGGTCAATATCCAACTTCCTGGCAATCTCATCAATTTGACATTCCATCGCAAAAGTACCCTGAGTTGCCCCATAACCGCGAAAACCACCCGCAGGCATTGTATTAGTATAAACAGCAAAACCCGTAAATCTTTTATGCGGACAACGATACAAACCAAGCGCAATATAACCCGATAAAAATACTACAGTTTGACCGTGATTACCATATGCACCAGTATTACCAATCACCTCCATATCTTGGGCAACTAACCTCCCGTCATTGGTAACACCGCTTTTAATTTTAATCTTCATTGCATGACGACTATTCGTAGCAGTAAATTCTTCATAGCGAGTAAATTCCCACTGCACGGGTTGACCAAGCTTCAAAGTTGCAAAAGCGCATAAATCTTCTGATAAAATTTCCTGCTTATTACCAAACCCTCCACCCATTTGAGGTTTATAAACGCGAATTTTATCTTTTGGAAAATCGAGAATTTCTGATAGTCGCTGCTGACAGTGAAAAGGGACTTGCGTACTCGAACGGACTACCAATATACCCTCTTCATCCAACCAACTTATGGTTACATGCGGTTCGAGGTGAACGTGTTGAACAGCAGGCAAATCGTAGATATTTTCAACAATCAAATCAGCTTCTTGAAATCCGGATTCAATATCACCCGATTCCAAAAAAACTTGTCCAGCAATATTACGATTCCGGTCGGGAATTTGTCTAGAATCAAGTTCATCATGAATAATTACACAACCATCACCCATCGCCATCACAGGGTCAATAACATGAGGTAAAATTTCATAATCGACTTCTACTAACTCGCAAGCTTGTGCAGCAATAAGCGGAGATTCCGCAACCACAGCAGCAACGCGATCGCCAATAAATCTGACCTTATTATCTAATAAATAATGGTCGAGAGGGTCGGGAACAGGTTCAGCATGTCCAGCAGTCGTGTAAGGAATGCGCGTCACATCTTCATGAGTAAAAATTGCGACAACACCCGGAAGTGCTGACGCTATCTTCGTATTGATACTGCGGATGCGAGCATGGGGGTAGGGCGATCGCACAACCTTCAAATGCAATAATCCAGGTAGGGCAATATCGTTAGTATAGGTCGCTTTCCCCCTAACAATTGCTACTCCATCCTGCTTCGGAATACTTTTCCCAATCAACGAACCTTGAGAATCAAGCTGCAAATTGCGAGTTTGTTGTATTTGACTAATTAAAATACTTTCAACAATTGCTTGATAACCAGTACAGCGACAGAGATTACCTTTCAAAGCACAGCGAAGTTCTTCTTCATTTAAAACCGACAATTTTGCCGCACTCATAATCATTCCCGGAGTGCAATAACCGCATTGAAAACCTTGTCCATCCAAAAACGCTTGCTGCATCGGTGCAAGTTCCCCTTCAGATAAACCCTCAATAGTAGTAATAGATTTATTAATAATTCGCATACCCGGATAAATACAGCTATGAACGGGTTGATTATCAACCCAAACCGTACAAGCACCACAATCTCCAGACTCGCAAACACGATGTACCCCATAACACCCCAGACCTCGCAATACACTTAACAAACTCATTCCCGGTTGGCAAATGTGCGTATAACCTTGATTATTAACTCGAAAATTCAAATAATCCTGCATAGACAAAACAAAAAAAATAAATTACCAATCAAACATCCCATCCGCTTCCAACTCCCAAAAAAATTGACAACACAAAAAAGTCATCCGTTGCCAATAATGCCCTCCCCCCCATCAAACAAACCCAACAAACACCGCTTCATCAAAACTTGCGTAATCTCGCGTCGATACCCAACACGACCCCTCACATCATCAATAAAATTCACATTATCAAGCTTATCTAATACAGCTATATCACCCTGAAAATCCACCACCAAAGGTGCAGAAACACTCGCACCAACAACAAACCTCACCCTCGACACAGCATCACAAACACCCACCACAATCCCCAACGCAGGGTCGCTAGCAGCAATTCCAAACCGCTGAAAAACAACTTTCCACATCAAAGCAGACAGCGGAATTAAAACCCGTCGCAACACTTCCCCCGATTTCAAAATAGTCTGACGATGACCAATTTGAAACTCCTTAGCAGCAACTAGACGCAACTCACCTCGACAATTCCAAAGTTCATATTTAGCATTCAAAGCTAACATTACAGGTGCTAAAGTTCCCACAGATAGCGCAAGGCAAATATTTCCTCCGACTGTAGCAACATTTATCACTTTTGACGAAGCAGCAAGAGATGCGATCGCACTTTTAAATACCTTGGCAGCTATCCATTCATTTTTCCAAGGATACTCAAGCAATTTTACTAACGGACATGTCGCCCCAATTACTAAGTATTCATCTTCAATTTCAATTTCCGACCAACCGAACTGCTGCATATCGACTAACGTCTTGATATCGGGTTGCGCTTGGGAAAATAACCACGTTCCACCTGCTAACCAAGCGTATCCGTTGTCCCAACTAGTAATTGCTTGAATATGATCGGGACTAATATAACTATCAATGTTCGACAAATCCATTACTTTACTTAGTACTCCACCACATTAGTTTTTTGATAGGTTATCTGTACACCCGCGACATGCCAAAATTAATCAACATCAAGTTGAATTTCACACCCCAATCGCTTCAGCAAATTAATCTTATAAACATCACCTTGATTCATTTCACCTGGTTCTTTCATTTGACTTAATGCAGCAACAACTTCATCCGAGTTAGCAGTGAGAATCACAACAGGTTGTTCGCAAGCAATCGGAAAATCGTGCCAGGTGCCAAGATGCAATAGTAAACCGTGTCCGGCAGGAAAACGTAATGCTTGAACTTGATTCAAATCGGGTAAATCCTCATCGTTACCATGATTTGGTGTTGCCAAGACCATAATAAATGGTGACTGTCCCAATGCAATAAACATTTGGGTCATATGCATGTGACGTTCCAGCCACATAATATTAGGATATCCCGGCATAATTTTTGCAGTTCTAAATGTTGCAGTTCCGCGATAACTAAAGTCGATATTTTCACCTTCGATAACTCGTTCTTGATAAAAGGGAATTCCTAATCCGGGTTTACTAACATCGTTTCCAAGTAAATGTCCGTAGGGTTTGACATTTTCCGGTGTAGCGTCGATGACGGGAATTTTAATAACCATATGTTTAAGAGGGGGAAGGAGGAAGGGGAGAAGGGAAGAAGGGAAGAAGGGGAGAAGGGAAGAAGGGAAGAAGGGGAGAGAAAATTAATTAATAACTCTTAACTCCTAACTCCTAACTCTTAACTCCTAACTTCTAACTCCCTACTCCCTTCCTAACTATTTTATAAATTTCTTCACCTGTTGTTAATAGCGTATTAGGTTGATTCTTGATATGTAATAAACACTGTTTCAAATATTTTAAACGCAGGGGTTGACCGACAATAAAAGGATGCAACCCAATTGCCATAGTACGCGGTTGAGTTTTTCCATCTAACCATAATTGGTCGAATTGGTCTTCTATCGCTTGGGCAAATTCTGCACCGGAAAAACGATTACTTAAACATAATGTAATATCGTTAGCTTCAATCGTATACGGAATTGCTAACATTTCACCATTAGCAAGCGGATACCAATAGGGTTGGTCATCATTTACCCAATCGGCAGTGTAAACTATCCCCGCAGAATGCAATAATTCAAATGTTGATTCGGTAATGGAAAATCCTGGTGTTAACCAACCTTTGGATTTTTTGCCTGTAGCTTGTTCGAGTAAATTTAATGTTTTATTTATTGTTTCAATTTCTGTAGCTTTATCCATGCTACTATGACCTGTGGAATTATTGATTCCATGTGCCATAATTTCCCAGTCATGTTGCAGCATAGCTTCGATTATTTCCGGATATAAAGTACAAATATCACCGTTAACTGCGGCAGTGACGGGTATTTCTAACTCCGCAAATAATTCAAATAAACGCCAAATTCCAACGCGATTACCATAGTCTCGCCAACCATAGTTGGCTATTTCGGGATAACTATTTAAATGTGGTTGAATAGCGGTTCCAAGTTTGCCAAAGGTGAAGTGTTCGACGTTCATTACTACCCATACTGCGACTCGTTCGTTGTTGGGTAGTTTGAAGTTTGCGCGTTTGGTTATAGGTTGAAATGATGGTGGTTGCATGAGGGTGAATTATAATTTTTGGAAACAAACCACATTTGCACAGCACACAGAAGAAGAGAGAAAAAATTTAGACGTTGTGAGAAGTTAGACCCTCGACGTGCGTAAAATTGTGGGGGTTCTAGACACTACTCTCTAATGATACTCAAAATAGTGCAAACACGCAGCAGGGATTTTAACTTTATATTTTTTACTTAACTTTATAAATACAGAGTATTTGTTTATACATGCTTTAGGTAATTATGTTTAAAATGTAAGTGTTCTTTTTAGTCACTTACAAAACCATGTTATTTATTATTGCTTCAACATTGTTCGCCAGCATGATAATTGGAATCGTTTTACCAATCCAGCAAAAGAGACAAGTAAAACCAAAGCAAAAAAAAGTAAGTTGTGGATGGCTTGATTCAGCTTTTTATATTATTGATAAATATGATAAGTAATCGATGTGTCGCCAATAAAATACTTTGTGATAGTATTATACCTATGTAAAGCAGGAGCGATCGGGTGCTTATACTATAATTATGGTTTTTAAATTAATGATTTAATTTAATTAAATTTTGTTGCCAAAACGGGAATTTTTTTAGTATTTAAAGTATAAATAGCAATTGAGATTCGTGCGTTATAAGTCGAAAATATAACTATCTTAAATGCCTACTTAAACTGCTAGAATGGAAAGCTCGCCTCATTTATAATCATTTAGTGACAGTTAATTGCGACTCCTAAATATTTACCAATGCCAATTTACCTGTATTGGGGTGAAGATGACTTTGCTTTAGAAAAAGCAGTTACCAGCTTGCGCTTTAGCATCCTCGATCCACTCTGGACCAGCTTTAACTATACAACGTTTGCCCCCGACCAATCTGATGCTACCATCCAAGGTTTAAATCAAGTTATGACACCACCCTTTGGTGCGGGTGGACGTTTAGTATGGCTTGTTAATACTACCCTCTGCCAGCAATGTCCCGATAATGTGTTAGCAGAGTTACAGCGTACCTTAGACGTAATTCCCGAAACATCGCATTTATTGTTAACTAACCGTAACAAACCCGACGAACGCTTAAAGTCTACCAAACTACTCAAACAATTCGCTAAATTCCAAGAATTTCCGCTCATTCCACCCTGGAAAACCGAATTATTAGTACAAGCTGTAAAACTTGCTGCTGAGTCTGTTGGTGTCAAATTGACCCCTATAAGTGCAGAGATGTTGGCAGAAACTGTAGGTAACGATACACGGCTCTTATATAATGAATTAGAAAAAATACGGCTTTACGCACAAGGTAGCAATAAACCACAGGATGCTGATACAGTTGCTTTGCTAGTTAGAAATACAACTCAAAACAGCCTGCAATTAGCAGCCGCAATCCGAACCGGAGACACAGCGAAAGCTTTGAATTTGGTTACGGATTTAATTAACGCTGCTGAACCGAGTTTGCGAATAGTTGCTACACTCATCGGTCAATTTCGCACCTGGTTATGGGTAAAAATTATGATGGAAAGTGGGGAACGAAATCCACAAGAGATTGCCAAAGCATCTGAGATAGGAAATCCAAAGCGAATTTACTTTTTGCAACAAGAAGTCAAAAATATGAGTGTGCGGCAATTAATCTCAACTTTACCTCTACTACTAGAATTAGAAGTAAGTTTAAAACAAGGCACACCCGAATTACCGACGCTTCAAACAAAAGTTATAGAACTTTGTCAAGTCTGTAGAGGGAAGTAACATTAAAATAAATATTAGATTCATATAAGGATTCACTGGAACTTCTTTCTTCTAAAATAATTCATTGTAATTACCACATACGTACTGTAGTTCTTTTGTACACGCCAATGCTGAAATTACCCGATTCATTTTTCCTATCAAAGCGAACTCTTAAGCTCTATCAGTTATGGATTATCGCTAGTTTCACCGTAGCTACTTTGTTAGGTGGAATAGTCACGTCTGGTGTCAAAGCAAACGCCCAAAATCCAGCTATTAATGAGGTGGAACTTCTCAAATTTGCTAGAACCATATTGGCAATGGAGCCAGACCGACAGGAAGCATTTGATGACATCAAAAAAATCATTGGCAGCAGTGAAGTTCCCAAAATTGTGTGTAACGATTCAAATAGCTTTAACGCTCTTCCCGGCAAGGCAAAGGATATTGCTGTAAATTATTGTAAGCGTTCTCAAAAAATTGTTGAAGAAAATGGTCTGAGTGTCGATCGTTTTAACAAAATAACTGTAGAAGTACAAAGTAACGAAGGCTTACAAAAGAAGGTTAGCGAGCAATTAATGAGACTACAAGAAAAACCAGGTTCGTAGCAAGCTAATTACTTGATAAAAAGATTTATTTCGCATCCTCATTCTTTTGATTGTGCAAAGACGCTTTCAAACTTAGAGAACGATTATTACTCTTAACCCAATTAGTACTTACGTGCTAATTGGGCGCTTCATGTTTTTTGATTATCAGACTTGAAGCGACCTGCGATAAAATCGCGCTTGTGTAAATGTTTGCTCTTGCGTCCCGTCACGCGATCGCGCCACATCAGAAAGCTCGACTCCTTCATTTCACGACGCATCAACTCAATCACTTGCTTTTCCTGCAAGCCAAATTGCTCTTGAATCGCCTCAAAGGGTGTCCGATCTTCCCATGCCATTTCCACGATACGGTCAATACTTTCAGAATCGAGTTCGGGTAACATCATCGGTGGTAAAAATTGAGAAAATTATTAAGTTAAGTAACTAAACTGCTTAATATCTATATTACTGATAAATTTACAGAGTGAACTGCATCAACCGGAGTATTCCTTAGTAGGTGTCAGTTGTTAGTTGTCGTAAAAGTTGTCGCTTCGCTTGTCCTCCCCCGTTCCCCCACTC
>CAXTCQ010000184.1:0-16800 GCA_964242965.1 uncultured Calothrix sp.
GACCCGCCCGACCCAACGCAAAATCTCTGACCCGCCCGACCCAACGCAAAAACCCCAACTAACCCCGTCCGAACGACCACGAACGAGCAATAACCAATTAAACTTATGATTGAAACTCTAAATTAATTCGCACTTTTAGTCCACTAACCGAACATTACATACACAGACCAATATGCCAAGAACTCAAAAGAACGATAACTTTATTGACAAATCCTTTACAGTCATGGCGGATATCATTTTAAAGATGCTGCCAACTAACAAAAAAGCAAAAGAAGCCTTTGTTTACTACCGCGATGGCATGTCGGCGCAGGCAGAAGGTGAATATGCCGAAGCTTTAGACTATTATAATGAGGCATTAGAGCTTGAACAAGACTCAAGCGATCGCAGTTACGTCTACTATAATATGGGTCTTATTTACGCGAGTAATGGCGACCATGACAAAGCTTTAGAACATTACCACAAAGCCATTGAGTTAAACCCTCGAATGCCTCAAGCTTTGAACAATATCGCCGTAATTTACCACTTCCAAGGCGAAAAAGCCAAAGAAGCCGGCGATTATGAAGGTGGCGAAGGTTTATTTGACCAAGCGACCGATTACTGGGTTCGGGCGATTCGCTTGGCTCCCAACAACTATATTGAGGCACAAAACTGGTTGAAGACTACCGGGCGATCGCAAATTGACGTATTCTTTTAAGAGTTAGGAGTTAGGAGTTAGGAGTTAGAGTTAGGAGTTAAGAGTTAGGAGTTAAGAGTTAGGAGTTAAGAGTTAAGAGTTAAGAGTTAAGAGTTAAAAGTTAAAAGTTAAAAGTTATAAATGCTTTCTTTGACTTACCAAGGGTAGAGTTTAAAAGTAAAAAACAACACCCATAACTCCTAACCTATAATTCCTAACTTACAATTCCTAACTTATAACTCCTAACTCATAATTCCTAACTTATAACTCCTAACTTATAACTCCTAACTTATAACTCATAACTCCTAATTCCTAACTCCTAACTTTAAAAAGATGATTGACCGCGAACAAGTCCATAAAGTCGCCTTATTGGCACGTTTGGAATTAACTCCCGAAGAAGAAGAAAAATTTACTACACAATTGGGAAGTATCCTTGAATACGTCGAACAGTTGAACGAACTTGATGTTACCGACGTTGTACCGACAACACGCGCAATTGACGTAAGCAATGTTACTAGAGCCGATAATCTACAACCCTATCCCGAACGCGAAGCAATCCTGAGTGGGGCACCACAACAAGAAGGTGATTTTTTCAAAGTTCCTAAAATTCTGAATCCAGAATAAATAGCAAAATTTGAATAACGTAAAACAACGTAGGGTGCGTTAGCGTGATTCGTAACGCACCAATTATTTTTTTACACCCTATTAACTATTAGCCAATAAAGCAATAACTAACCATAGACTGATGTATTCCCAAGCATAATTTGCAGCAATAGATAGGTGGGTAATACTTACCATTGTTGTTTAAATAGGCAAAAATTATGGGTTTGGGAATCCTCAAAGATGGTAAATGGATATCGGAACGCGAACAGGAAGACTCGGATGGTAAATTTGTTCGCCCATCTACAACTTTCCGCGAAAAAATTACGGCAGATGGTTCGAGTGGATTTAAAGCAGAACCTGGGCGCTATCATTTATATATTTCCTGGGCTTGTCCTTGGGCTTGTCGGACTGCGATTTTGCGACAATTAAAAGGGCTAGAAGATGTTATTGGTATGTCGGTTGTTGCAGCAGAGATTCACGACAACAGTTGGGAATTTAAAGATGAACCTGGGTGCATTCCCGATACGGTGAATGGGGCTGATTATTTATGGCAAATTTATTTGAAAGCTGACTCTAATTACAGCGGCAGGGTGACGGTTCCGGTATTGTGGGATAAGCAAACGAGGACAATTGTCAATAACGAATCCCGCGAAATTATTCGGATGTTAGATACCGAGTTTGGTGATTTTGCCAAGCAAAATATTAATTTTTATCCCGAAGCACTGCAAGAGAAGATTGATGAAATGATAGATGCAATTTATCAACCTATTAATAATGGCGTTTATCGGGCGGGGTTTGCAACAAGTCAAGCGGCATATGATGAAGCTGTAACCGATTTATTTACGGCTTTAGACCATTGGGAGAAAGTATTAGGCGAACAGCGCTACATTTGCGGGAATGAAATTACCGAAGCAGATTGGTGCTTGTTTACGACTTTATTTCGATTTGATGCGGTTTATTACGTGCATTTTAAATGTAATATTCGCAGAATTTTTGATTACCCGAATTTATGGAATTATCTGAAGGATTTATATCAATATCCGGGTGTGAAGGAGACTTGCAATCTCGACCACATTAAGCGGCATTATTATAAGAGCCATCCGAAAGTTAATCCGACTAGGATTGTACCAAAGGGACCCGAAATCGATTTTGATGCACCGCACAATCGGGATAGGTCGTTTGCGAAAAATGGCGTGAAAGCTACAGTCTAAATTAGATGGAATCGGGTTTGTTCTTAAAGAATCGAAACCCGGTTTATTTCAAATAGGGAATCGCTTAAAATGAAAGTATACAAGCGACGTGGGCACAAAGGATGAAGCACCTTGAGATTAAAGAAGCAGATAGCACGCTAGCAATGTTACTTGATGAAGTTACAGCTAACCAACAGGAAATAGTAATTACTCGGAATGGTATTCCTGTTGCACGGATTCTTCCTTGTGAGGTAAAGGATACCAAGCATAATTATCCACTGCGAGGAATGCCAGTTGCGATCGCATCCGATTTTGACGAACCGATGCCAGAACTTTGGGAAGCTTTGGACGAATGATTTTGTTAGATACTCATATTTGGCTTTGGTTGCTTCACGAACCTAATCAATTATCTAGTAAAGCAAAAGCTGTTATTGATTTAGAAGAACCACAAAACGGTTTGTTGGTATCAGCTATTTCGGTATGGGAAATTGCTGTTAAGTCCAGCATCGGAAAATTAAGTTTACCCCTACCGATTAATGAATGGTACGAGTTAGCACAAACACATTCAGGCATTGTAATTGAACCTTTAGCCCCTATCGATGCCATTGCCAGCACACAACTACCGGGTAATTTTCATAAAGATCCAGCAGACAGGATTTTAATTGCGATCGCAAGACGATACAATATTTCTTTTGTAACTTGCGATGCTAAGATTCTACACTACCCGCTGCAAACAATTTGGTGATTGATTTGCAGTAAATTTTAATATTTGGGATGCTCGCTATAAATTAGCTTGAAAAATCGGATTTATTCTTAAAGAATCGAAACCCGGTTTATTTTAAATAGCGAATCGCTTACAATGAAAGTATACAAGCTACGTGGGCATTAAAGATAAAGTACCTTGAAATTAAAGAAACAGATAGATAGCACGCTTTTGATTTCGTCTTTAATGTTGCCAGCTAGTAGAATAGAAGCAACTATCACCTGAATTTAAATTATTATGTTAAAAACTATCGAAGGTATTTATCAAAATGGGCAAATTGAATTAACAGATTTACCACAGGGTATAAGTGAACAGACTCAAGTTCTTGTTACATTTCTTGAGCCTGGTAAAATTAATCCGTCTTTATTACGCCAACTAATCGAACATCTAGAAACAATTGCAGGAATTCAGCAAGGTTTTGAGGAATTAAACGCGGGTAAATCTCGTCCTATTGATGATTTCATTCAAGAAATGCAGAAAAGTGACTCCCCAACCTACGTAAAAATCGGGGCTTGAAGTGTTAAGATATATTTTCCCAACAGTATCCGCTCCGCTCCACCCAACCTACGTCCTACGTCCCATTTTATAAAAGGCTTAAAAACCAGGGTTATCGTTTTTATCTAGCGAGAGTAATAAAAGAGCGTTAGTTATTGAATTTAGTAATAGTGCCGCACACCCCTGTTTCATTTATACGGCATCTATAAAAAATTACTACCGAATGTGTAAGTCAAAAATATTTTTATCGCTAGATGTTACTTATGCAGAAATTAAGGGAACTCTATTAATAAAGCAAGGTAAGTAGAGAAGACGTGCGAAGCATTTTCTCAACTGCTCGTTCTTCACCTTACCAACGCTGCATAAGCAAAACCCCTTTTATGCTGCCATGAGTTACTGCATCAACCCTCATTGTCAAAAACCAGATGATGCAGCGAATGCTAACAACCGCATTTGCCGCAACTGCGGTACGCAACTACTTTTACAAGAACGTTACCGAGTGGTGCGAAAGCTAGGTAGTGGTGGTTTTGGTGATGCTTATGAAGTAAGCGACAACGGTACACCCAAGGTTCTCAAAGTACTGATAGAAGACCATCCCAAGGCTATTGAATTATTTCAGCAAGAAGCACAAGTTTTAAGCCAGTTGCAAAGTTCTGGTATTCCTAAAGTAGAGCGAGATGCTTACTTTACTATCACCCCAACAAACAGTGTTGTACCGCTGCACTGTTTAGTAATGGAAAAAATCGAGGGTGTAGATTTGCAACAGTGGATGCTTTTGAAGCAATATCAACCAATTTCTCAACAAAAGGCAATCTCTTGGTTGAAACAGCTTGTCGGTATTTTGGAGTTGGTACACGCAAAGCGGTATTTTCACCGGGATATTAAACCACATAATATTATGTTGCGTCCAACTGGCAAGCTTGTACTTATTGATTTTGGTGCGGTGCGGCAAGTAACGACAACAATTTTGGCTGGGGATTGTCATACCAAAATTTTTTCCGAGGGTTATTCACCACCAGAACAGCAAAATGGTTACTCGATGCCGCAATCTGACTTTTTTGCTTTAGGACGCACTTTTGTGTTTTTGCTGACGGGTAAAGAACCCCATGACCCGTCTATTTACGACCCTTTAACTAACAAATTGCACTGGCGGCAGTATGCAACTCACATTTCCCCACTTCTAGCAGATATTATTGATTGCCTAATAGCGCCTACTGCTGGTCAGCGTCCGCAAAATACCCAAATAATCAAGCAGCAACTATTCGAGTTTGAGCAAGCGTTATGCCATCCACTTGCACAACCTCATCAGACTTCAACAAAGCAAAATACTGTATTAGGAACTAGTTCTAAATCTTCTAGAATACCCACTGTTGTAGGAAAGCCCAACACTTCCGTTAAGAATCTTCAAAAAAAGCAACCTTGGAATATTCTATTTGGATTAGGAATTGGAGGTGTTGCCATTTCTGTTGCCGGGTTTAGCTTGTTTATTAACAATAAATCAACTGTAACTCCTGTACCAATTTATGTCACAATTCCCCAGGATGTACCTTCTCAAGCTGCCCCAATTGCCACACCTTCACAAGAAACTAACAGCATAACAAGGGTTGGTAGATTATCCACTCCAAGCAGAACCCCTACACCTTCCTTTAATAATGATACGTCTGGTCTAGATGTGGTAAAACCATCAACTAGCATACTTGAGAGAACAGTAGCAACAAATGAAATTAATTCCTCTTCCGCGCCTGTTTTAGATAAGCCAACACGTACATCTAATGCTTCTGTTGCATCAGTAGTCTATCCTAAAAAACCATCCCTCCCCGCAGCAGCACAAACATCGCGTCCAACTCCAGAAGATATAAATATACAACAAACAAAACCAAAAAACACTTCTACTCTAGTAGTAAACGCGCAACCGAATCAACGATCAACTGCGGCTAAAACG
This sequence comes from uncultured Calothrix sp., assembly GCA_964242965.1. Lineage (GTDB taxonomy): Bacteria > Cyanobacteriota > Cyanobacteriia > Cyanobacteriales > Nostocaceae > JANNFJ01. The sequence goes on from CAXTCQ010000184.1 coordinate 5,667, forward strand.
ACTCAAGAACAATCTAAGCGTTCTCAGGAACGAAGACAAAAACTTAAACCAAAAATTGTAATTCCTGCTAAATCTCAAACACAAACCAAAATCACAGATAGCAACAAGCAACAATCAGTAGTAGTTCGTGCCGCAAAAACCAGACTACCGACTAATGAGCAACCGAAAAAAGTGTGGAAATCACCTCCACTAGAGCAATTGCCTGCCAGTAATCCTAATTCTATGCTGGATGCTGCAAATCCTTGGGAATCAAAAGCCCCCATTAAAAGTGCTTCTGATGAATTAGAAGATGTAATACGAGGAGAAAAAAATGATTAAATTTGCCATTAAAAGTTTGATTGCACTGGTTATAACTAGTTCTGCTTTGTTGCTAACAGCATCTAGCAGTAACGCACAACAAGTTAATATGAAATTTCTTTCACAGGTTGTTAAAGGCTGTCAAAAAGATGCTTTATCTCCAAATTATTATAAAAGGATGAAATTAAGTATTGAAGTAACAAGCTCTGTATCGAATAATGACGTACTAGAAACCTGTGTTCACGCTAGATATCATCACTCATTATTGATGTCTAAGTTTAATTGGCTAAAATCTTCAGGACACATTTTCTCTGGCTATCCTAGTTCTGTTGCTATTGGCGCTCTGGCAAACTCAAATTACAGACATGTAAATAGCAGCCAGTTGTTAGACTGCCTTGTTAGCCGAAATACCTCTAGCAATGAGTGTAGGGCAATTGATTATCAATTTAATAGAATAGCACCAGGGATCAAAATACAAAATCTTCAGTCTGATAATTATTACTTGTTTTATGTGTGTCCTTCTTGTGTAGTTGCACATAATGACGTTGTGTCTAAAAAGGAAATTATTCAAGCTTTTATTAATTGGTTCATCAATTTAGATAAATCTAAAAGAAGGCAAATTATAGATATATTAAGTGATGATAGAGAAGGTTCTCCAGTAAGTAAAGAAATGTACCAATTAGCAGAAGCCGCTGGAAAAAAATATAGAGAAGTACGTCAAAGAGTTGAGGAACAAGAAAGAGAACGCCGCCATCAAGATTTATTAGGTAAATAGTTTAATAGCAGGACCTAAAGGGGTGATGAAATCAGCTAATATATACACTCTATAAACTTCATAGCCCTCATACATTGTTGATAATACTTACGCTTGTTGCGATTGTATCTCATCAACTCTGTTACTATAATATATTATCTTTAGTGACTAAATAAATTGCTTTTTGTATATAAAGAGGGACAAGTGATACCATTAATATTTAGACAGCTATCGAAACACGAAAAGGAACAGGACTTTGTCGAGACTGAAGAAGAAGCCTACGGTCTATTTAAAGAAGATGGAACACACTTAGGTACAAGTATTTGCACTACTGAAGAATTATCGAGAAAATCTTGGTTATTACGTAAAATATACATCCATGAAGAATTTCAAGGTAAGCGCTATGGTAGTGAACTTTTAGAAAAGACCTGTAGACATTTATGGAGTATTAAAAAAGTTCCAATAAAACTTCAGCTAGTAAGAGGTACCTCTATACCAAATGCTTTTAACCTTTACAAATGGTATCAAAAACATGGTTTTAAAGGGCTTTGTGAAACAGGTGCATTTCTGTACCGTGAACCGGATATGTGAAAATAAATCGGACTTTATAAAAGAGTAAGCAACCTACTACAAACAATTGAGCTAACGCTTGTACGATACGCGATCGCTCTCGAATAGTAGTACTCATAGGTGAAACAATTCAGGTAGAGATTCTAAGTAATGGAGAGCAAATAATACAATGAGTCATTTAAACTATCGGTAATTAAGTGAGTCCCAATTGCGGGATTATATAAAGCGTCATCCCGAAGACGAGGAAGCTTTTCAACACTACCTTACGATTGTTAGAGCAAAACCAAATAGGGTTGTGGTTAGTTATTGTGAATAGTTAGAGACTGAGTTAAAAAAAAGACTGACATCTTGAGGCATGATCAAAAAAAATCAGCCAGGTGTAACTCAATGGACTAGAGCTACACGGCTTGACCGCAATTACTAAGAAATGTAATCAATGTAATAGGAGTTTCGAGTAACTACCAATGAGTCCCTGTGGATGCGATCGCCAGCACACAATTACCGGGTAATTTTCATTGCATACCTAGCAGACAGGATTTTAATTGCGATCGCAAGACGATACAATATTTATTTTGTAACTTGTGATACCAACATTCTCAATTATCCTTATGTACATTGATGTTAATCTAAAGTTAACAGTCCAGCTTGAAAATCTACTACTAATCGTCGTGTCTTTAACCACTCACGTCCTAATAAAACTTCTGATAGCCCTGTCCCAACATGAACAGGAATATTAAACTCTTGCCCATCAATTCGGACTATTCCCGCATAGATATCAAAATTAAAATCCCCTCTTGCTGTTCGCATGGGTTGTTGTTTTATATAAATCCAGTTTAATGCATCTAAATCCTGATTATCAATTGCCATCCAATCGGAGAAACCAGTATCAAGAAGTGCATCTACCGGAAGTTCTAAGCCATCAGAAGCTATTAACTCAATTTCAAAAAAGAAACCATCCTCACTACCGAAAAAACCAGAAATCATATAGTCCCGCACACACCTGTTTCATTTATTCGGTAAACTTGTAGCCTTGCACCCGGATACTTTTGATGTGCAATATTAGCTACTACTACACTATCTTTATCTATAAAATATTCACCACTATCCGGCTCAATTGCTATATACCAGTTATAATGTGTTTTAATCAATTCTGGTTGCACTTTATCAAAAATAGGTTTAGAACGTAAGTGAAACGCCTCGCGTTCTTCTCTCCATTTAGCTTGCTGTTCTTCTGTCCATTGAATTTCAGGAAACAGTCTTCCCCGACGTGCTTTGCGTTCTTGCTTTGCTTCTGTCATGATTAATTCCTCAAATGAAAACAATGTCTATTAAAGTTGTAGAAAGCCGCTACATTTATGCTACACCATAACCTGTATATGGACGCTTATATGGTGGATGTAAACCCAATACAATATCCTCTTTTGCCATTCCTATACCTACTAATTCCTCGGCAATATCTAACTCTGTCATATTGCGTTGAATCCAAATTTTATTGTCTTTAATATCTATATGAATAAAACAGCTATACACGCGATTTAGTCCTTCCCAGCCAACATCCAGTAATTGATAATGGTCGTGTTCCGTATCAAAAATTAACTGACACTCAACATCAGAATTACTTGCTTCAAATCCCGCTTGTTCTGTTAGCAGATTACGTATACATTGGCGATAATATTCTATTTTTTCCATTAGATAATTTCCTCCTTGTTTGCTTAATAGAATACAAGTCGGGAATACTTCACCTTTTTGTTCGATAGAACCTGAAGAAAGAAAATAATTATTCTTGCTGTTGACGAAGTTCTTCTAGTAATTGTGGAAAATGCTTTAAATCATCAATTGACTGTGGGGCTGGATTGTATTCGCTAGAAGATTCATTATAAGCTTTGTCCATATAAGCGTAAAATGCTTCATCATCATTACGATTTTCTCGCATGTAAGCAAGTAGCTCTTTACGAGTCATTGCCTGATAATTTGGCTTTGTCATAACCTGTTCCACGTCTAGTGGTGCATTTCATTAATTTTAACAAGTCGTGAGGATTAGATCCCCGACTTCTCCAAGAAGTCGGGGATCTAACAACCCCACCCTGCGGGATCTTGCAACAGAACTTATGAAACTGACCACTACTAGTACATGTCACTAATTTTGACTTTTTCGAGAGGGTTAGAATCCGGGTTTCCTAAAGTTACCCGGATTCTTGGAACCAATCAGAACGTCCCCATACAAAAGCACGGAAATGAGATAAATAAGATGCTATTAAGCTTTGGGTTTATATGTCGATGCCACATGCAACTCTTTAAGCTGCTTTGCATCCACGGACGAAGGTGCATCGGTTAACAAACATCGTGCTTGTTGCGTTTTCGGGAAAGCTATCACGTCGCGGATGGATTCTTCGCCAGCAAGTAACATCACCATTCGATCCAAACCAAACGCGATACCACCATGTGGAGGAGTACCGTATTCAAATGCTTCTAACAAGAAACCAAATTTACCTTGTGCCTCTTCTGGGGAAAGTCCGATGGCTTCAAATACTTGTTCTTGAATTTCGCGTTGATAAATCCGGAGACTACCACCACCAACTTCAAACCCATTTAACACCAAGTCGTATGCCTGGGCGCGGGCTGTTTTCAAATCGTTGATGTCGTCGGGGTGGGGTGCGGTAAAGGGGTGATGGAGGGCTTCGAGGCGCTTTTCGTCAGCGTTCCACTCAAACATGGGGAAGTCTACAACCCAAAGTAAGTTGATTTTATCGGGGTCGATTAATCCAAATTCTTTGGCTGCGAATTGACGTAGCCTGTCGAGGGTTTTGTTGACGGTGGGTGCATCGCCTGCACCGAAGAGTAATAAGTGACCGGGTTTTGCTCCGGTACGGTTGAGTATTTCCTGTTTTTGTGCATCGCTGAGGTTGTCTTTGATTGCACCGATGGTATCAATTTCTCCGTTGTCGCGGACGCGAATAAATGCCAAACCTCTGGCACCTGCTTCGCTAGCTTCTTTGAAAATGTCACCACCTGGTTTGATGCGGACGTTGGAAATGGCATCGTTACCGTTGGGGATGGGGAGGATTTTGACGATACCGCCGTTTTTGATGGCTTCGTTAAAGACTTTGAAACCGCTATCTTTGAGGATGTCGGAAACATCGACGAGTTCTAAGCCGTAGCGGGTATCGGGTTTGTCGCAACCGTAACGTTCCATCGCTTCTTTGTAGGTGATGCGGGGGAAGGGATACTGTAATTCGATGCCTTTGACGGTTTTGAAAATGTGGAATACGAGCTTTTCGTTGAGTTCGATGATTTCTTCTTGGGACATGAAGCTCATTTCCATGTCCAACTGGGTAAATTCGGGCTGTCGGTCGGCACGTAAGTCTTCGTCACGGAAGCAACGGGCAATTTGATAATACCGATCGCAACCGGAAACCATTAAGATTTGTTTAAATAACTGGGGTGATTGGGGTAAGGCGAACCATTCACCCTCATTGACGCGACTGGGGAGGATGTAGTCGCGTGCCCCTTCGGGAGTCGAACGGGTTAAAATTGGGGTTTCGACTTCGATGAAGCCTTCTAGGTCTTCGAGGTAGCGACGCATCGCTTTGACGACTTGGTGACGCAGTTGGATGTTTTTCGCCATGCGATCGCGTCTCAAGTCCAAGTATCTATACTTTAACCGCAGGTCTTCGCGTACTGGGTCTGTGTCTGCACTCGATACCTGGAATGGCAACTGTTTGCGGACGGCATTGAGCAGTGTAATTTTATCTGCGTATATTTCTACCTCACCTGTTGGCAGGCGTGGATTCAAAGATTCGTCAGGACGTTGAGTGACTCTACCGATGATTTCAACTACATACTCGTTACGGAGAGCGTTTGCTGTTTCGTAAGAATCGGGGGTACGTTGCGGGTCGCTAACTATTTGGACGATACCACTGCGATCGCGCAAGTCTAAAAATATCACACCCCCGTGGTCGCGGCGACGGTCTACCCATCCATACAAGGTGACAGTTTCTCCAATTTGTGTTGCACGGAGTTCGCCGCAATAGTGAGTTCGCATAGTTCTTAATTATTAATTTATGATAGCTCTTGGAATCGAAGTTGAGTTAAAAGCTTTTTCATTATCTAGCATCATTTGTAATTGTAGTTATTCCAGTTCAAGAAAAATCATAAGAATTTGAGGAGATGGGGAGGTGGGGTATAGTAAATTTTTTCTAGTCTTCTTTGTACCAATTGTCTTGCTTATCTTAAACGCTTTCCTCTCCCCTTCTCCCCTTCTCCCCTTCTCCCCTTCTCCCTTTTTATGCTTAAATTTGTAAGATTATACACTAAATAAGTATTTATTCATTTTATGCAAACCGAATCAAATCAACCTGATGATATGGCTGTAAGTCAGGCTGATACAGGAAATCAGAAACAAATGATGATAATGCGATTTTCTCGTCGCAACTTCTTTTTGATGTTTACTTTGATGACAATTGTCGGTTGGGTTGTCGGTGGAATTGCCAGTATCGCGGTTGAAAAAGTAATTACCCAAGTGTTGATCCCCAAGGCAACTCCTTTTTTAGAGGAACTTTGGAGGCTTAGTGGTAGTTATGTGAGCATAGCTATTTTTGCACTAATTTTTGCCGCCGACCAAGCTCTAGCAGTACGTCAATATGTTTCTGGTTGGTTGTGGTTTCTGGCAACGAGTTTTGGTTGGTTGACTGCGAATAAGGTTTCCGACGCTTGGATTGCCTATATTCAATCGTTTGCAACATCGCTGAATCGAGAGTTATCACCGACTGAAACAATCATATATACGGTGTTAGCGACGAGTGCGTTTATTTTTTCGGGTATTTGGGTGGGTTTTTTTCAGTGGATAGTACTGCGTCGGTATACTACAGGTGCTTGGTGGTGGAACTTTATCATTTCTTTTTCGTTTTTATTAATCAGTTTTTTGGTATGGTTGCTATCTCTAGTGCAAAATTATATTCCAGAGGTATACCGCGCTCAAGTCTTATATTTGAGCCAACAAGGTTTGACAGCAGTGATTTTGGGAATAATTCCCGCAATTGGCTGGTGTCGTCTTAAGGCTAAATTAGGGAATAGGGAGTTAGGAGTTAGGAGTTGAAATAAATATCTTTAACTTTTCCCTCCCCTTTCTCTTCCTCCCGTTTCTCCGTTTCCCCGTTCCCCCCTTCCTCCCTACTCCCTAATAAAGATGGATTCACAAAATTTACCTACTCCACCTGTAGCAAAAGAACAACCAGAGGTTTTAGAGTTACATGGTGACAGTCGCATCGATAACTACTTTTGGATGCGCGATATCGAAAATCCCGAAGTTACTGCTTACCTTGAAGCTGAAAATGCCTACACTGAGGTAGTGATGCAACCAACGGAAGCACTGCAAAAACAGCTTTACGAGGAAATGCTTTCGCGCATTAAAGAAACTGACCTCTCCGTACCAGTTGCTAAGGATAACTATTTTTATTACTCGCGTACCGAAGAAGGCAAAGCTTACGCAATTCACTGTCGCAAACAAGACAGTCTGGATGCACCTGAAGAAATTTTAATGGATGAAAACGAACTTGCGCGAGGACATGATTATTTTAGATTGGGAATATTTGAAATTAGTCCCAATCATGAAATTCTAGCTTATTCGATTGATACCAATGGTTCCGAAATCTATACACTTCACTTTTTAGATTTAAAAACGTCTAATTTATATCCAGAAAGTCTCGAAGATACTTATTATTCTTTTACTTGGGCAAACGATAATCAAACCGTTTTTTATACAGAAATTGATGAAGCGAATCGTCCTTTTAAGATATTCCGACATCAATTAGGAACATCGCAAGACCAAGACGTACTAATTTTCCACGAACCTGATGATTCTTTCTTTTTAGATATAGGTAGAACGCGAAGCGATGCCTATATCATTATGAGTTCGGGTAGTCAAGTTACATCAGAAGCTTATTATTTAGATGCTAATAATCCGACAGGAGACTTTCAACTAATTGAATCGCGTCACCAAGGTATTGAATACGAGGTTGACCATCACGGTGATTACTTTTATGTAGTTACTAATGATGGGGCAATCAACTTTAAATTGATGAAGACTCCCGTAACTTCACCATCAAAAGAAAATTGGCAAGTTGTAATTCCGCATCGTGAAGATGTGATGCTGTCGGGAATAAGTCTTTTTGCAAAGTACCTGATTATCTACGAACGTAAAAACGGTTTACCTTGTGCTACAATTCGTAATTTTGATACGGGTAAAGAAGATGATATTACTTTCCCCGAACCAACATATGGTTTTTTTGAAGGTAGTAATCCGGAATTTAACACAAACATTCTACGGTTTTCTTATACTTCTTTAATTACCCCTCTATCGGTTTTTGATTACAATATGGAAACTAATGTAAGGGAATTAAAAAAAGAGACTGAAGTATTAGGTGGATACGATAAAAGCCAATTTGAAAGTGAGATGTTAATGGCTAGCACGAAAGACGGTGTTAAAGTACCGATTTCGATTGTTTATAAAAAGGGTACGCCAAAAAATGGAAATAACCCGTTATATTTAACTGGGTATGGTTCCTACGGATATCCTTATCCAGCAACATTTTCGTCGAGTCGATTACCTTTATTAGAACGTGGATTCGTGTATGCGATCGCGCATATTCGCGGTGGTGGAGAAATGGGACGCAAATGGTATGAAAGTGGCAAGTTTTTGTATAAGAAAAATACTTTCACTGACTTTATTAGTTGTGCAGAACATTTAATTAATCAAAAGTGGACATCTGCTGAAAAATTGGCTATTTCCGGTGGAAGTGCAGGAGGATTATTGATGGGTGCTGTAATTAATATGCGTCCTGAACTTTTTAAAGTTGTTGTTGCTGACGTTCCATTTGTGGATGTAGTCTCAACTATTATCGATACTTCTTTACCTTTATCAGCGATTGAATGGGAAGAATGGGGAAATCCTAACGATAAAGTTTATTACAATTACATCAAATCTTACTCGCCCTATGATAATGTCGAAGCAAAAAATTACCCGCATTTGCTTATAACAGCAGGTTTGAATGACCCTCGCGTTAAATATTGGGAACCTGCAAAGTGGACGGCAAAGTTACGCAAGATGAAAATCGATAATCATATTTTGTTGTTGAAGACCAACATGGGTGCTGGACATGGTGGTGCTTCGGGAAGGTATGAAAGTTTGAAGGAATTAGCTTTTGAGTATGCGTTTGTTTTCAAATGGTTGGGTGTAGGGAGTTAGGAGTTAGGAGTTAGGAATTGGGAGTTAGGAGTTAGAAGTTGGGAATTGGGAGTTAAGAGTTCTTGTATTAAATTTTCAACTCCCTACTTCTTCTAAGATATAAGGTTAGGTGGAGCGATAGCGCAATCCTACCTACGAACTCCTAACTCTCAACTCTCAATTCTTAACTCCTAACTCTCAACTCTTAACTTTTAACTCCTAACTCTCAACTTTTAACTTTTAACTCTTAACTCTTAACTCTTAACTCCTAACTTTTAACAAGACTGTGGTATATGTTAGCTATAACTATTTCTAGAATCCACATTAGCTAATTCCGAAACACCGATACTCAATTATTTTTATATTTATGTTTATATATCATACCTATTTATACTTACCTCAAGCTCATACACAGTATCAATTATTAACCGTTAACACAACGCAATCTGAAGCACAAATTCCAACACCAGCAAATCGGATATCGCAACGTCGGCAAGTTACCGATGACTCGCAACTACATTCATTAAAGCGACAGCTTTTTAATCAAATTAATGCTGTCTGGCAATCGCGAAAAACACTTCGACAAGACTTAGTTTATAAAGTAGCAGTGGGAACAAATGGAGAAATTATTACTTACCGACCATTAACTCAAACTGCACGCAGTCAAGTTACAAAAACTCCTCTACCAAATTTACTTTCTAATGCGAATAGATCGTCTTCTGCAAACCAATCATTTGCCAACTTTCGCGTTGTGTTTCGCAAATCTGGAGTGTTAGAAATTAGTCCTTGGGACGGTTTTCGCAATTCTCCTGATGTTGTAGGCAATAGAATTACCGAACCAAAGCTAGTTCGGAGGTTGCAGCGACAATTGTTAACGACATTACGTCAAAATTGGGAAGGGAAAATTACAGCAAAGCAGGATTTAAAATATCGCGTTGCTGTGAATAAAAATGGTGTTGTTTTCGATTACGAACCCATAAATCAAGCAGCTTTTGACTATTTCCGGGAAACCCCTTTACCGTTTATTTTTAATGAAACTCACGGTTCTAATGTTGCCTCACCTAGCAATAAAGAACCGCAAGCACATTTTCGCGTTGTTTTCAAGCGTGATGGTAATCTTGATGTCACACCCTGGCAGAAGTTGCGTTAATACTTAAACTTCCCTTATCTCCATTTAAAGTTGCCATTACCCCAACGGGTAATGCTGCATTACAACCATCGTGTCCGAAGGGAAGTTCCCAAACAACGGGAATCCCTAAATCGCTCAAGCGATCGCGCAATACCTCTTCGACTGTAAAACTAGGTATATTAGCGGGAGGTTGACATTGGCTAAATCTTCCCACTGCAATCCCGCATACTTTTTCTAAAATACCGCTCATCCTCCATTGCGTCAGCATTCGGTCGATGCGATATGGTGCTTCTCCCACGTCTTCGATTGCTAAAATTACTCTTTCTAAATTAGGTTGGTAAGGTGTACCGAGTAGGTGGGTTGCAACTGTCAGGTTTGCTGGTAATAAAATAGAACTAGCAACTCCACCACCCCAACCTGTCCCCTCAATTGCTGCAATCTCACGTCCTTCGACTAAATCAAATAATCGTTGCTGACTCCATTCGGGTTCTGCTGCAAGGGTGGTTAATACTGCACCGTGAACTCCAGAAATACCTACGTTGTAGAGACTCCATAGTAAAGCTGTGATGTCGGAAAACCCGATTAACCATTTGGGAATGAAGGGAGTAGGAGAAGTCTTTGCCCAATTCCAGTTTTCTAGTATGCGGGTGCTACCAAAACCACCACGCGCACATAATATTCCTTTACATTCGGGGTCTGACCATGCTGCTTTGAGATGATGACGGCGATTTTCGTCTTTTCCTGCTAAGTAGCCCCATCTGTCATCTATCTCTGGAATGACTTCTATTTGATAGCCGCGCGATCGCCATATTTCAATTCCGCGTTGAAAGGGTTCCAGTTCGCGTAAGGTGCCGCTTGGGGCAATGACGCGAAGTAAATCACCGGGTTTTAGTGGGGGTGGGGTGATGATTTGGGGTTGCATGGAAATAAAGTTAGAGGTTAGTAATAAATAATATAAATTTTTGGTAGTTTAACACGTAGGTTAGGCTCGATGTCTGACCGATTTTTATGTTGCTGGTAATATTTTTATGGGGGGTATTGCGAATTTTATTTGGTATAAATTTTGGGGAATTTATATATGTTGCATTAATTTTTTTGGTTGGGGTGGGTTTATGGGGATTTTTCGTTTATTTGGGGTTTTGTCGTCAACCCACCTCTACGG
>CAXTCQ010000185.1:0-8038 GCA_964242965.1 uncultured Calothrix sp.
CAGAAGAATACATTAGCGGACGTTTTGGTTAAGAATAGGTAATTCTAAATTGATACCAGTAATATCCCCGACTTCATAAAAGTATTGTAGGGTGCGTTAGACGCAAGTCGTAACGCACCGTTATCAATGGTTCGGTGCGTTACGAGAAGCTAACACACACCCTACGTATCTTTTCAAAAATCAAATAGTAATCCTATAGTAATATCCCCGGCTTCATAAAAGTTGTCGGGGATATTTCTCTTTAAGTCATGGTCGGTAGAAAAAACCGAACTATGTGAATTTATGTAAAGGCTCGTAGTTGCGCTTTAGCGCCTTAATAGCGCTAAAGCGCAACTACAAACTCGTATCAATCGACTTATTGCTAGTGCCATCAAATTGTGCGATAATTTTAAAATACGGTAAATCGATAGAGTAACCGTACATTAAACATTAAGAGTAAATAAAGTGATGACAGCACAACTCAACAAAGCTAATACATTCAAAATACGTCAGTCAAAGCAAAAAAATGGCTTGAGTAAAGGGAGTAAAATTATACTGATATTATCTGTATTATTACATAGAATTTGGTGGCATACAAAAGGTTACGGAACGGTTTTTGGGATGATGGGGTTGGTATTAGTAAGTATGGTTTATCTTTATCTGCGATCGCTTAGTGCTAAGTTTTTTAAATACCAATTTCCAGAGGAGTTGAAAAAATCAGTTTAGACTAATAAATCAATGAGTATTCATTTGAAGCAGCACAAAAAGCTGCGAGCTATTTCCTATTTAGCTCCCAATTGGTTTGACTTTTATCAATCGATAATGTCTTATTTGGGTCGTATATTAGAAGTAGAAACTGAACTTCAACAAGGTAAATGCGACCCTCTCCAAGACCCTTTATTATTACAGAATCAACTTGACCTCGCATTCATTTGCGGATTACCTTTCATTCAGCATTATCAAGCTTTTCCAAATAATTTGCAGCCTTTAGTTGCGCCAGTAATGCAAGCATCGCGTTATCAAAATCGACCAATTTACTTTTCGGATTTGATTGTAAATTTAAATAGTCAAATTAAACTTTTTGAAGATTTCAAAGGTAAAATATTTTGTTTCAATGACCCAGGTTCTAACAGTGGCTATAATTTGCCGCGTTATCGACTAATTCAAGGTGGATATTCCCAAAATTTTTTTCTGAAAGCTATTCAATCTGGTTCGCATCAACGTTCGATTCAATGGGTTGTATATGAACTGGCAGATTGTGCGGCAATTGATAGTGTTGTATTAGAACAAGAACTACGCGACTTTCCGGAATTATCTAGTTATTTACGAGTAATTGAGTCGCTCGGACCCTACCCGATGCCACCTTTGGTAGTATCTCAACATTTGGGTAAGTCTGTAATTGAGCAGCTACAATCGGCAATGCTTGACCCGGATGCAGAATTGAAAGCGGCAATGGAAAATGTGGGAGTAAAGCGTTTTGCAGCAGTGAAGTTAGAAGATTATGAGTTGCTGATTAATACAATTGTAGATTTTGAATTTTAGAAAGAGGCAATATATCTAGTGGTCGGTTTCATCAGTTCGAGGGGTTACAAGATTCCGGGTTTCGTAAAAGTTACCCGGAATCTGACCTCCATGACTTGCCAAAATTAGTGAAACAGACCGCTAGTAGTCTGGCAAGGCAACCAAAGCAGAGTCAAACTTTCTTTAAATAAACTCTCTCTTCTTCTTCCTCTGTGCCCTCTGCGTCTCTGTGGACATTATTCTACCTAGCTTTTGGGTTGACAGACCATTAATGAATCAATGCTAAAGCTTTTTCTAAATTCTGTCGTGGTTTTTCGACTTTGGACACCGCATCCAAATAAATCTGTTTAAACAAAGCTCTTTGCGCGTGACTGCCACCGATTTCGTGCGATCGCATTATCACAGGTTTGAGTTGATATGCTGATAAAAACCATTCACCATTGGCATATGCGACTAACCCTCTCGCAATCGGGATTGCAACTTCCAACCATTTTTTACGCAAGTACGGATGCACAGTAAGAGCATGTTTGTACATACTCAAGCGCATCTCGTTTGCCCAATCAATATATCTCGCTCTTGTCAGTGCAAAAATGTAGTGCAAGTCTTGAAATGGCAGTGCGTGTTCGTGAATGCGCGGTAAAAGGTAATTACTCAATTGCTGCCAGCGATCGCCAACATCAACCCCGCGTAATTCTAAGCGCAGTAATAGTGAAATTGCCCCCACCTGGTCTTTCGGTGATTCTTTCTGAGCTATTCCCCAGACCCGGTTATCGTATAATTCCAAAACTTTATCTTTTTCTCCTCGTTCCAGATAATAAAGTGCTACGTGCCACCAGTTGTGTGTATATAGCATCGAGTTGCAATTTTCCCAAGTATCAGCAAGACTTTCCATCCAAGTAATACCCTCATTCACCCGTCCTTGGGTTTCCATGACATGAGCTACAGCATGATGTGCCCAAGGGTCGTGACGATTCATTGCAGTTGCTTTTCGTGCCATTGTTTCTGCTTCAACAAGCTGGTGACATTGTTCTAAACCGAACGCGACCATACCGTATATATAATGATTTTCTCGATTCGAGCTTATCACCCGTTCGGCAATCTTCAATAATCTTTCTTTTTCACCCAAGTAAAAATAGTGATATTGCCCTTGCTGAACTGAAATCAAGTCACGAGGATATTTTTGGGCAATTTCTTCATGTAATGCGATCGCTAAATCTATTTTTTTCACAGACCAAGCTGCTATTGCTTGTACATATAACTGCTCGCGTTCGCTTGCTTTCGCTACATGCTTTTGGGCTGTTTTTAAATGGAATTTAGCTTGTTTCCAAGCAGCGGCATTTTCCCCAGACAGGTAATAAGCCGCTGCGTAGGCATGAACTAATGCACAGTTTGGGTCAGATGCAATCCCTTGCCCAATTACGAATTCAATATCTTTTCCATAACTAAGAGCTTGATTGGTGAAGCTATTTATAGCAGTGATGACTTCTTGAGAGTCTGTTGTTACTTCCAGTCCTTGAGCATCTTGCAGCATTTTTTATTCCTAGCATTAGGTAATAGTTCCAGCCTACTCAACCACCAAATTTGCAAAAAATAATCTACAGTAAGTCGGTCGGAATACCGTATTTATATTTTCAGTATCTCATAGCTAGTATTAAAATGGCAAGTTAAACCTTTTTTGAACAGCGAGGCTATTGAGTATCGCTTAGAAAAAGCGGCACAGCAGTGCTGTGCCCCAACGACAATTTTTGGGTAAGCTAAAAACCTTTAAATTACATGGTAAAAATAACACTATTGTGGCAAGGGCATCTAGGTTCCTCCTAGACGTAATTTAAAGCCATATCAGCAAAATATCTTTTGCAATCTGCATAGAAATTATTAATAAAAGTTAAATATAATACATGGGATTTTTCTGTTTACGAGCATCGCGTTCTTGACACAAGTCTTGAATTGTATGGCGGCTCAAAGCTTCTTTGGCACAAAGATCGGCTTGCTGCCAAATTTCAAGGATTAAATTACTTTCCGCAGTCGGAGGGTCAGAAGCTTCCCTTTCTTTGCGCTCCCCATCCACAATCGTCACAATTTCTAATACCGTAATTTTCCAAGGTTCGCGTACTAATACGTAGCCTCCTTTAGAACCACGTTGGCTCTGAACCACACCACTACGCCGTAGAGTTGTCAGAATTTGTTCTAAGTAGCGCTCTGGAATAGGTTGCTTGGCGGTAATTTCGCCCATAGTCAAAGGGACTTTTCGCTCTTGGTGGGTTGCCAACTCCATCAGTGCCAGCAGCGCGTATTTAACTTTAGAAGACAGTTCTAAAAGTGGGTAGTTGCAGCCATCGGGGTTATCGCCTGAGTTATTACCTAACATACTACGGTTGGTTGATTGGGATTTTGTATTTTATACGAAATAAGCATTGTAAATGGTATTAGATGTGATAGCATCCCCTATATTACTTAAAATTCACTGTATATCGATATGCTTACCGTAGATTATCTCACAGGATTATTCATAACTGCTTGACGGATTCAGTGAAAATCTCTAAATTCTGTCAGCATTAAAAAACTTTGTAAAAAGTCTAGATTAATACAGACTGAAATCGAGTAACTATGCATGAGCCTTGATATATATAAGTTATAAGTAAAAAATACTTAAAAGTACTTCAAATCTATCGAAAAGCAGTAGTATGATAGAGTTTGAATTGAATTTAACGCTTGGGAATTACGACCTGTCTTTAAAAGAATATTTCTACGGAACGCTTTGATGCTATGGTCGTAGACTGTTTCTTACGCATCACCGCGCTTAGAAAAAAATACTTTTATGCTTGAGTCTACTTTAAGTTGGCAATAGCTATCTTTTGAGATAAAACAAGTTATTTACCTTGTTTTATAGCATTTTTTGTGTTTAGCATTAGTGAAGGTGGTCTAAAATGCGAATTGCTGATGATATTACAGAATTAATAGGTCATACACCTTTAGTTAGACTCAAGCGCGTTCCTCAAGATTCCGGCTGTGTAGCGCGGATAGTCGTGAAGTTGGAAGGAATGAACCCCTCAGCTTCGGTAAAAGACCGCATCGCTATAAGTATGATTACCAAAGCTGAAATTGCTGGGTTAATCCATCCCGGAAAAACTTTATTGGTTGAACCGACTTCTGGGAATACGGGAATTGCCTTGGCAATGGTCGCAGCAGCAAAAGGCTACAAATTGATTTTGACCATGCCTGATTCAATGAGTTTGGAGCGGCAAACAATGCTCAAAGCTTATGGAGCAAAGCTCGAACTTACTTCAGGAGCGCTGGGAATGACGGGAGCGATCGCACGAGCGGAGCAAATTGTCGCAACGACAGCCGATGCTTTCATGTTGCAACAATTCCGTAACCCCGCTAATCCGCAAATACACCGAGAAACCACAGCCGAAGAAATTTGGTCGGATACAGATGGGGAAGTCGATATAGTTGTGGCTGGGGTTGGAACTGGTGGCACTTTAACAGGAGTTGCAGATGTATTGAAACAGCGCAAGCCAAGTTTTCAGGCGATCGCAGTCGAACCTGCCACTAGCCCCATACTTTCGGGTGGTAAACCGGGAGCGCACAAAATTCAAGGTATTGGAGCGGGATTTATTCCCGAAGTTCTCCAAGTCGAGTTGATTGACGAGATTGTCAGCATTTCCGACGAAGAGGCTATTTATTACGGTCGTCGCATGGCAAGGGAAGAAGGTTTGCTATCGGGTATTTCCTCCGGAGCAGCTTTAGCAGCAGCGATTCGCGTTGGTAGAAGACCCGAAAATGCAGGTCGTTTGATAGTCATGGTGCAACCAAGCTTTGGCGAACGCTACCTGAGTACACCACTATATCAAGACGTGGAACAGCTACCAGAAATTCCTGCTTTGGTTGAAGTTAGGTAGTCAGTGGTCAGTGGTCAGTAGTCAGTGGTCAGTGGTTATTAATCAAGAGTTGGTAATTAATAATTCCTAACTCAATAGGAGACGCGAAATTTCGCGTCTCTACATTTCTTAACTCCTAACTCCTAACTCTTAACTCCCTACTCCCTGAAAAACCACTGCTTGCTTCGGTTTAACGTAGACGCGCTGCAACTCTTTAATTTGGAGTTGGTCAAATACTTCGCGGGTGAAATGAGCGTTCACAACTTCCCCTGACTCTAAAAGTAACTCCACGCGAATCTCCCAACCTAAGTGGATGATGCGGTTAACTGTGGCAGGTACAGTATCTTTGACTGCATCCTTGTGAATCAAAATATCATGAGGACGTAAAAAGACCTTATCGTTCGCATTAACTATACCTTTATTAGGTTGAATACCAACGTTACTAGGCAGAATATTTACAGGACCGATAAAGCTCATAACAAATGGTGTTGCTGGATGGTCGTAAATTTCCGCAGTACTGCCAACTTGCTCGACTCGACCTTTATTCATTACCACAATTTGGTCAGCTACTTCCATTGCTTCTTCTTGGTCGTGGGTAACAAATATAGTCGTCACGTTGACATCTTCATGGAGATGTCGCAACCAAATCCGCAATTCCTTACGAACTTTGGCATCTAATGCTCCAAAGGGTTCATCTAATAGTAAAGTTTGTGGCTGAACTGCAAGCGATCGCGCTAAAGCTACCCGTTGTCTTTGTCCCCCAGATAGTTGTGATGGATAGCGATCGCCCAATCCACTTAACTTCACCAATTCTAAAAGTTCCTCAACTCGTTGCTGAATTCCTCGTTTGGGTGCTTTGCGTAGTTCCAAAGCAAAAGCAACATTTTGGCTTACTGTCAGGTGTTTGAACAAAGCATAATGCTGAAACAAAAAGCCAATATTACGGTCCTGGACTGATTTACGAGTGGCATTTTGAGCATTTATATAGATTTCACCGGATGTGGGAGTTTCTAACCCTGCAATCATCCGTAGTAAAGTCGATTTACCCGAACCTGAAGGTCCCAACAGTGCCACCAACGAACCAGTTTTAAACTCCAAGCTCACATTGTCAACCGCTTGAAAAGAGCCATAATGCTTCGATACGTTTTCTACCGCTATACCCATAGTAAATCCTGCAATTAGCTGATATTATTTAATACTACTGTTAGTTTATCGGAAAACAGTATTTATTTAAACAATGTCATTATACAATAGTTCAACCTCTGGAAGCAGTATTAATACTGTGAAAATTTTTGCGCGTCGGACATTACTAACCGAGGAAAAAGATAGCCTCTGGAAGATTGAAAAGGGTTTTGTACGGACTTATACGTATTTAGAAGATGGTACGACTATTGCTTTAGGTGTCTGGGGAAAGGGAGATATAGTTGGTAGGGCTTTGTCAAAATTAGAACCATATATGATTGAGTGTTTGACTTCAGTAAAAGCGACAATCGTGCCTCTAAATGGTTACTATAAATTGACAGATGTGCTGTTCGCTCACATCGAACAAGCTGAAGAAATGGCAGTAATTCGCGCTTATAAAAAGGTCGAAATGATGCTGGTCAAGCTTTTATTATTGTTATCGAAAAAGTTTGGTTCTGAAGTTGAGCAGGGACGGATGATAGATATGCATCTAACTCATGAAGACCTAGCTAATTTAATCGGTTCGACGCGCGTTACAGTTACTCGTGCGCTTGGGGATTTAGAACAGCAAGGTTTGATTAATCGTCTTTCCCTACAACGAATTGTATTACGAGAAGATGAAATTTGGTACTACGAGATTTAGAATTGCTATATGTAGTTGACGAATTGTAAAACAAATTTGGTGTTTGATTGTTATGCTAAAGTATAGTTTAGAATCTATATATCCAAAGATAGATGAATTATTCGGGTGAAAAATCAGATAGTCACAGCATAGAAACTCATCGCGCAGAAATCGATTTGAAACTGCAACAAACGCCACAAAACGATGAGATGTTTTATTATTTTGCGTATGGCTCCTGCATGTGTCCGGTTGACCTAAAGCGATCGCTTGGAGAACATACCCACCTTTACGTAGTTGGTGCTGGAACTCTTAAAGGTTATCGACTGGGGTTTTATCGGTATTCCCCGACACGCAAATGCGGGGTTTTAGATGTAGTTAAAGATTCAACAGCTAGCGTGACTGGAGTGCTTTACCAACTACCATTACGGTTAAGCGATCGCTTAGACAGACGCGAAGATGTTCCCAAAGGTGGTTATCGTCAGGAAATTGTCGATATTCATTGTCCGGGTCAGGTATATAAAAATGTTCGTACTTATGTGGTTGTAAACAAGCTAACTGCGGAAGTTGCCCCCAATGATTGGTACTTTAATATCGTGATGCGCGGTGCTGTAACTTGCGGTTTACCTGAAGAATATTGCTGGAATTTATTTCATCACATGCACCAGTTGCAGCAACAACAGCAAAATCAAGTTATGCAAATGATTTAATTGTCGTTGCGAATGTAATTATTTTAAATAATATTTATTTAGATCCCCCTACATCCCCCTTAAAAAGGGGGACTTTGTTAAATCCCCCTAAATCCCCCTTAAAAAGGGGGACTTTGTTAAATCCCCCTAAATCCCCCTTAAAAAGG
>CAXTCQ010000185.1:8138-16775 GCA_964242965.1 uncultured Calothrix sp.
GGGACTTCGTAAGCATGGCTGAAATATCTTTTGCCCCCCTTTTTAAGGGGGGTTGGGGGGATCAAATCAGAACTGTGGGAAGTCGAAAGATATTAGATATTAACTACTTAACATCATGTATTAACTCTTCAATTCTCATATACACACCTTCAAAATTATTTAATACTTCATCATTACTGAACCTTACAACCTTCAGTCCATATGCTTCTAATATTTGCGTCCTCTCTAAATCATGAGCTTTACCCTCCATTGTAAAATGGCTATCACCATCAACTTCAATAACTAACCGCAACTCTGCACAGTAAAAATCAACAATAAAATTGTCAATCGGTCTTTGCCTTAAAACTCGAAATTTAAATGTTTTAAGATAGTTATGCCACAGTTTTTTCTCTGCGGGTGTCATATCCTTTCGTAATTGTTTTGCTATTTCTACTAGCTGTGGGTTGTAAGGTAAATGAAAAATTGTTTTTAGTAGATGTTTTTGTTTTGACATTGTTAAATACCCATTTAGATCCCCCCTAACCCCCCTTAAAAAGGGGGGAATAAGAGTAGATTTTGAATTTAGCCTAAAAATTTTGCAATCATCGACAGTAAAACTACGAGATATAAAAAGCCCCCCTTCTTAAGGGGGGTTGGGGGGATCTAAAATTAGGATACTCGACAGTAAAACTACGAGATATAAAAAGCCCCCCTTCTTAAGGGGGGTTGGGGGGATCTAAAATTAGGATACTCGACAGTAAAACTACGAGATATAAAAAGCCCCCCTTCTTAAGGGGGTTAGGGGGGATCTAAAATTAGGATACTTCTAACGGTAATCTGAACCCTGAATTTGGCGCAAGCGAGCCGCATCGCGCATGTTATATTCAGGACGACAGAAGCGATTTAACTGCATTTCAAAAAATTCACGATTCGCTTGCAAATGTCTGGGATTCGTGTCATCTAAGGGATATAAAAGTGCTGCACGCAACGCTTGAATAACAGCTGATGTCACGTTATACATCGACCGTTGGAAAGTAATTCCTAACTGAATCAATATATCTTCTTGACCGCGACAACGTTGTTCGTAAAAATCAACTAAATATTGGGGTAAGAAGTGCAACATATCCTGCATTAACAATGTTGGTGGAATACCAGCAGTACCCACAGGGAAAACATCTGCATACAAAATCCCAAAGTGAAAATCTTCTTGCTTATCAGGAACTTGACCCGCTTGAGCATTGTATGATTTTGTACCTCTAAAAGGCGCGGTACGGTAAAATACAGCTTCAACGTAGGGAAGTGCTGCTTCGTACAACCAAGTAAAGCCCTTCGATTTAGGGATAACTTCGTAACATTCTCCATCTACGTAGACGTGGTGATAGATAGGACGACCTGCGATCGCAAATATTCCGTTAACCAAAAAGTTCATTGCATCGGGTACACCTTTGAAACCACCTTCATCATAAATATCGGACATTTCAAAGAACACAGGTGCCATGACTTCCCAAAATAGCCCCAGGTTAGAATAGTATGAAGCTTGACGGCACTGTTCGATGAACATGTCAGGAAACAGTTTATAAAGTGCCGACATTGCCGGATTCTTTTTAAAGTATGCCTTAATTGCTCGGTCAGCATTGGCGCGATATTCGTCAGAATCCAGATAAGCATCAAATTTATTTACGGGTGCGTACATATGACGATGCCATAGCATTGCCCGCATACAAGCTTCCGCAAATTCCATATTTATGCGGTCGTGGAGTAAATGATGGAATATCTTTGGCATTTTGATGGTTTCACCCTTGGACATAAACTCTAAAAGTTCGGGATGTGCCGTACCAACACCGCGCCAAATTCGTAAGTCAGCATTATCACCAGCGTAGTGATTTTCACGCTGTAGATATTCGTCGGGAATAAAGTATTTAAAAAATGGAAATGGGTTGATAAATTCTCTTTCGGCAATATAAAGTAAGTCGCGCCAATAGAAATCCATCGGTACGGCGTAAGCTTTATAAATACCGATAATTTGCATTAAGTTTTCAGGTGTATCTGGTAGCATCGAACCACCCGCTTCGAGTCGATGGATTATTTCGGCAAATTCATGAGTTGATGGTGGTAATATTGTTGTTTGTTTTTCTGGAGTTAGTACCATTGAGATTCTCCCTATCTACAATTTTTGATTATTAAACGAGCGATTAGTAGTTCCATTAATTTTGCCCAGTCGTGAGGTTTAGATCCCCGACAACTTTTACGAAGTCGGGGATCTAGTAACCCCTTAGAACTTATGAAATTAACCACGCTTTTGTCCATGTCATTAATTTTGTAGGATGTAGAGACGCTTTCTTTCGCGTCTCTCCAAGGTTTTTAACACCTACAATCAACCAGATACTAGTTGTACCATTAAGAGCATCCCAAAAAAGGAATGAACCAATAAGAAACTTGAAAATTACCAGGCTAAAAGGAATTAACTCCTAACTCAATAAGAGACGCGAAATTACCCTTCGGGAACACTTCGTGAACGCGTCTCTACATTTCCTAACTCCTAACTTCTAACTCCTAACTCTTAGCTGCGACTTGTGGAGTCGTGATTTCGATTGCGGGAATTGCTGCAACCATTGCGGTAGTCGTTGGTTCGCTCCAACGTACTAGCGCATTCGGTCGAATACCCAAGAATATAATTAAACCAGCCAAAATTAAAGCGGGCATTTTTTCCGACCAAAAGGTGCGGGGATAGTACGCTAAATTATTATCGAGCTTTCCAAAGCAGGTGCGGTTAAGCAGAATTACAAAATATACTGCGGTCAAGCCTGTAGCCACTACGCACATCAAGGTCGCAATCGGAAAGACTGCGAAACTGCCTTGGAAAACGATAAATTCGGCAATAAAGCCTGTCATACCGGGAATTCCAGCACTTGCCATTCCGCCTAAAACTAGCAAAGCACTAACGAGGGGTAAGCCGCGAATTGGACTCATTAAACCGTTGAGTTTATCGAGTTCGCGGGTGCCAACTTTGGCTTCGACAACTCCCACAAGATGGAAAAGCATAGCCAGAATCAACCCGTGACTAAACATTTGAGCCACCGCACCAACTAGTGCCAAAGGTGTACTTGCGGCTGCTGCAAGTAAGACGTAACCCATGTGTCCGATGGAACTGTATGCTACCATCCGCTTGATATCCTTTTGCGCGATCGCAGTCACTGTTCCATAAACTGCGCTACTCGCACCCCAAATCGCTAATGTCGGTGCAACTACGCTCCAAGCATCGGGAAACATTGCTAAACCAAACCGCAATAACCCGTAAGTCCCAAGTTTCGCCAATACTCCACCTAGAAGAATCGCAATTGGTGCAGATGCTTCGACGTAGGCATCGGGCAGCCAGGTATGAAAAGGCACAAGCGGTATTTTGATACCAAATCCCACGATAATCCCAACTAGGAGAATTATTTGTAATGCTGCCGACAAGCCTTGGGTTGAAATATCGTCGATTGAGAAGCTGCTTGAACCTGTTAGCCAAACTATTCCTAAGAATGATGCCAGAATTAAAGCCCCAGAAACCGCAGTATAAATTAAAAACTTGATTGCGGCATAATCGCGTTTTTCACCACCCCAAATCGAAATTAACAGATAGAAGGGAATCAATTCTAATTCGTAGAAGAGGAAAAATAGCAGTAAATTTTCTGCCAAAAATGCCCCAGCGACTCCACCGCTAACCAGCAAAACCATCGAGTAGAACAGTCGCGGACGTTCGGTTGTTTTGCTGCTGCTGTAAATAGCAATCCAAGTCAGCAAGCTGTTCAAAACTAACATCATCAGCGATAATCCATCGACTCCAAGTTGATAGTTCAAACCCAAAGTTTCATTCCAAGGTAAATATTCTCGCAGTTGCATCCCTGGATTAGTGATATCAAATTTCAGTAATACAAAAAGATTCCAAAGTAAAACTAATCCCGAAATAAATAAACCCGCAAGACGAATATTGATTGCGGGTAATCTCTTGGGTAACAATGCCACCAGCAATGCTCCGAAAATAGGTCCCCAAATTAAAACACTTAACATAAAATTTTATTAGTTGTTAGTTGTTAGTTGAAACTTCAAGGGGAAGGGGGAAGGGGAAAAGGGTAAAGGAATAAACTTTCAAGAGATGTTGCACCGTCATCTATTCATTACAGAAACACGTCTCAGAGGATGCTTTAAAAGTCCAGCGTAGGTATAATTTGTCATTCTGTAGCTTGCTTCTCCGTTGGCGTAGCCGCCCCGAAGGGGCTAGGAGTGCGGAACCCTTCACTTCCTTCGAGGGTAAACTCCGTGAAGCGTTCGCGTAGCGTGCGCTTGCGCTTAGAATCACGAAAACGCCGTATGTACTTGAGATGCTACCCTGCGGGAACGCGTTCGCGTAGCGTGTCCCCTTGGGACTCAGCGCGAACATTGCGCTACCCTTCGGGAACGCGTTCGCGGAGCGAGTCCTCTTAGGACTCAGCGCGAACGCTCCATTCAGCATGACAAAAAATATACTTTTAAAACATCCTCTCATGCTTTTTGCCTTACCCTTCAGCCTTTACCCTACTCCTGTCAAGGTAGGTAAAATCGATCTGAAATGTCTAGTTTTTTCCTCCTTTGTGTTCTTCGTGTCCTTTGTGGTTCAAAAAATGAAGTTTTTTTTACCACGAAGGACACAAAGGGCACGAAGGAAGAATTTTTTTGATGTATCACTCCTGTCGCGGACTACCCTTTACCCTTCTTAGTAATTAATAATTAGGCAATGCAGAAATTGAAGTGGCAGAAATCCAATGTACTAATTCGTCACCCCAAAACTGCCAAGTTACAAAACCACCCAAAATACTAACTCCAATCAAAACAGTCAATGCATAAAACTGAGTTTGTCCGGAGTTACTAAACTTCAGTCCTTCACCACCTCCAAGCGAGACTAAACCAACTAAGTTGACTATGCCATCAACAACAAAGCGGTCGAGAGTATCGGTAAGTTTCGAAAATAAATCCACACCCAAAATTACGCTACCCCGATAAAGTTTAGGAGTATAAAAGTCGTAAGCGAGTAAGTCTTGTAATGGCTTGAAAGGAAGCCGAATCGGTTTTGGAAAAAGTTCGGTAAGATAAATTACACTGCCGATGCTACAACCAAGAATACTCGACCAAATTAAAATTAGTGCGATATCTGTATTAATAGTTGCCCAGCTAGGTAACAGCGATAAGCTTTGTAAAATTAACGGTAAATGTAGCACAAAACCGAGCAATACAATCATTGGCAAAGACATTTGCCAAGAAACTTCTGGAGAACGTTCGCTCATTTGTTTGCCTTTACCACCCCAAATTAAGCCAAATTCACGCACTAAGCTAAAAGCTGTCAAAGCATTGACTGTGATGATAACTCCCACTAATACCGGGTGAGTTATCCAAAGTGCATCGGCAAGTGCCAACATTGCCCAGAAGCTACCCAAAGGTGGCAACCCAATCAATCCAAAAATTCCCACTAAATAAGCTAATCCAGAAATAGGACGACGCGACCACAACCCACCAAGTTGGCTGACATTTTGGGTAATGCTGTTCCAAATAATAGTCCCCGTTGACATTACCAACAAAGCTTCGGACAAAGCATGACTGAGTACTAATAATAGTGCTGCTTCGTCTTGTTGAGTGCCCACAGCAATAAACACCAAACCCATGTAAGCACTAACAGAATAAGACAAACAGCGCTTCATATCAATCTGCGCGATCGCAATCAGCGATGCACCCACCGCAGTCACCGTACCAATCGCTATCATCGTCGCAGAAACGAACGGGGACAAAGCGAATACTGGCTGTAACTTGATTAATACCCAAGCACCGCTAGCGACAACTACCGAGTTCCGCAAAATTGTACTGGGAACGGGTCCTTCCATCGCTTCATCCAACCACAAATGTAGTGGAAATTGGGCACATTTACCCATTGGGCCTGCAATCAACCCCAAGCAAACTAAAGTAATTACTGTCGGGTCTACATTCGCAGTTGCTGCCCACTGTGCCAAATCGGTATAGTTCCAAGTTCCTGATAGCGGATATAATCCCAATACTCCCATCAACAAGAATAAGTCACCCACCCGTTTGGTTAGGAATGCATCTCTAGCACCCGTTACCACCAACGACTGACTGAACCACAACCCAACTAACAGGTAAGTTCCCAGTGTCAGGACTTCCAAAATTACGTAGCTGGAAAATAAGTTATTACAGAGAACTAAAGCGCATAACCCACCTTCAAACAGACCTAGCAGCGAGAAAAAGCGTCCCCACCCCCAGTCCATCTCCATGTAACCGATAGCATAAATTTGCGCCATGAAATTTAGCGTACAGATTACAAGCATTGCCGCGACGCTGATTGAAGATATTTCTAGCTCAATCGCTATATTTAACCCAGCAGTGGAAAGCCAGGGTATGGATATTTCGATTGGTGGCTTATTCCAGGTTGCATTTAAGGCTAGAGCGCAGTGCAGAATCGAGAAAAACGTCATAACTATATTGACGTAACCAGCCGGTCTTGGTCCCGTGCGCCGAATAACTCCTGGAGACCAAAAAAGTGCCAAAAGCGCACCTAATAAGGAGTAGCATGGCACCAACCAAACGGTGTCAAGCAAGTACTGAGCCATCAGCTTACCTCTATAATTGCAGCATTAACCAGGGGTTGTTACCCAACTAATAGGTACACCCATAGATTGCAAGTTATGCAAACTTAGTATTTAATTAATATTCTTAGTTATATAGTAACTTTATATGGTTAAAAATGGAATTACTCTATTAAATAAATCAGCGATACTTACTCTAAAAAATACTTATATAAATACCGATAGTCATATCTAATGGCAATCATTGCTTTATATCTATGCATGAAAATTATCTATTTTTGAATCAAAGTTGTTGCCAAATGTCAATGTTGAAATCTTATAAATTTACATTTGGAAAAAATTGTTTTATTTCTTAATAAATTAATCTCAATAGCTTACATATAAATGTGTAAATGACAAAGCATGGTCTGTGTCATTAATTTTGAGGGGTTGCTAGATCCCCGACTTCGCAGAAGTTGTCGGGGATCTGGTCTTCTCGAAAGGGTCAAAATTAATGACATGAACCACTAGTAGTCCATGTCAAATGTTCTGATTGGTTTCAAGAATCCGGGTTTCTTAAAGAAACCCGGATTCTAACCCTCACGAAAAAGTCAAAAGTTATGATGGGTTACTAGATCCCCGACTTCTTTAAGAAGTCGGGGATCTGGTCTTCTCTAAAGGGTCAAAATTAATGACATAGACCACTAGGTCTATTCGATAAAACAATTTGTCTTGCTATAATATGCAACTACTACTGATTGATGAATCTGGCTAATGGGTGCGGGTTTCATCTCACCTCGAAAATCAAGAAGCTGGACAATTATCAGGTATACAACTGCTAACAAAATCGAAATAGCACCAGTAAGGATTGCCACTATCTTGGAACGTTCCATAAGTATCTACCATATAAGTATTTATAACAATCCTATCTGGAAGACTTAAATCCCGACAACTTTTAGAAACTCGGAAATCTTCAAACGGCTGCATATCAACATATATAAATTGAACCACAGATAGTCGTAGGGGCACGATATATCGTGCCCCTACATGTGTGTTTACCCGAAAACTGCTGTAAATAAGAACCCTTTGACACTTAATTCAGGTAGGCTTGGACTGCTGTTACGAAAAACAGCATCGTTGCTGCGTAGCATAATCCAACCTACAAATCTATATGTCCCGCAAACCACGCAATCTCCAACCCGGATACTGCTACCACATCACCACCCGCTGTAACAACCGTGAATTCAAATTAACCCATCACGAATGTCGGGAGGTGTTTATTTACGCGATTAAAAAAGCCATAGATAAATTCAATTTTAAGCTTTATGCCCTATGCCTAATGTCAAACCACGTCCACTACCTACTCGAACCATCATCACCCGAAGACTTACCGAAAATTATGCACTGGATCAACTGGTACACTGCCATGTGCTTCAATCGCATGTTAAACCGTACCGGGCATTTTTGGGAACAGAGATATCACAGTTCAGGTTTTCCCAAGAACGATTTTCGACGGGCATTAAATACGCTGCGGTATATCCACGCTAATCCCAAAGCCGCAGGAATGCAACAGGGGTTTTTCTACGATTTCAGTAATTACGGTATCCACGACAGGTTAAGCGATGATGGTTTAACCAGATGGCATCCCGCTTTTTTGGCTTTGGGAAAAACCCTTGAAGAATGTGCTGCAAAATATCGCGGGTTTTGTAAAAAGTATAAACCCCAGTCGAAACCAGAGAGACGCTACCATTGGGGTAGTCAAATGTTGCCGAAGATGGCAAAGGGCAAAGGTAAGAAAAAGTCATCACCCGGACAAATGAAGCTGCCTTGGGATAATTGGGAAGTTACAGATTCAGATGTACGTGAGGTCGCAGAAAAATTTGTAATGGCAAATTGCTACGACCCTTATATTGCTGCACAGTTTTTCGATGATGATAGCAATTTGGGAGAGTATACTGCAAACGGGTAAAATCTAGACTTTTGTCATGCTGAGGAACGAAGCATCTCAATTGTCATGCTGAGGAACGAAGCATCTCAATTGTCATGCTGAGGAACGAAGCATCTCAAT
>CAXTCQ010000186.1:0-16646 GCA_964242965.1 uncultured Calothrix sp.
CCTTTACCCTTTCCCCTTCCCCTTCCCTTTATGTGTCAGGTGTCCTTGTGGCACAGCCCCTAAGTTCTTTAAGGCTATTTCTAGTTATAGTAAGTATATAAATTTACCATACACACTGTTGGAGGGCTGCTATGAATCAACGTCGCCCCCGACTGCTACCGATTGTATCTAATACGAAAGTAAAGATAATTTCTCGGTTAACAAGCAGCTGGCTTTTAAGTTTATTTACGGTAATTACTGTAAGTCCGGTAAAAGCTGATACAGTCAACTTCGGCACAATTAGTTTAGCACCAGGTTTTGACGCTACAGCTACATCAATCTCAGGCTATACAGGGGGGTCATACTCGCTATCAGCTATATCAAACCGCGACCGAGATAATAAAGCTTGTATTGGGTTTGCAGACCCAAACCCCGACCACATTCTAGTTTTAGAGAAAGATTTTTCTAACCTGAAAGTAGCTGTCAACAGTGGTGGAGACACTACAATACTGATTCAGGGACCAGACAACACGATTTATTGCGGTGACGACACTGGTAGAATCAAAGATGCCAGCATTGAAAATCGCAATTGGAAAGCTGGAAATTATAAAGTTTGGGTCGGAACCTTTAACTCTAATGTGAAGCTCAACTACAGCTTATCAGTTCAACCTTAACTCTAGTTCTTGTGTTAGGAGTTAAGAATTAGCAGTTCTAGTGTTAGGAGTGGAGAGTATTTCAATTTCAAAACGATCTATTTTCCATGTCACGTCATGGTAGCTTGCCGATGCGGACAGCCGGGACGGCTATCCTACGGAATCATTTATTATTGGAATAATCGTAACTCTCAACTCCTAACTCCTCACTTCTAACTCTCTTCACTCTTGGGTTAAAATATAATAGAGCTGTCTTGCTAAAATCGAGGGTGCTTTAAGCGTGTTATCGACACTTCTTACTGACTTCCGCATTATTTTTGAACGTGACCCGGCTGCACGTAACTGGTTGGAAGTATTGTTTTGTTATCCCGGTTTGCAAGCCTTAATCTTTCATCGCTTCGCTCACCTGCTGTACGGTACTGGCATCCCTTTTATTCCCCGTTTCATGTCGCATATAGCGAGGTTTTTGACAGGAGTTGAAATCCATCCTGGGGCGACAATTGGACGAGGTGTATTCATCGACCACGGTATGGGCGTGGTGATTGGCGAAACTGCGATTATCGGTGATTATACGCTGATTTACCAAGGAGTTACTCTTGGTGGTACGGGAAAACAAACAGGTAAACGCCACCCAACGGTAGGGGAGAATGTCGTCGTTGGCACTGGTGCGAAAGTCCTGGGTAATATTGAAATCGGTAACAATGTCCGCATCGGCGCTGGTTCTGTAGTGCTGCGCGATGTACCCTCGGATTGTACGGTTGTCGGTATACCCGGACGTATCGTTTATCGCTCTGGCGTGCGCGTAAATCCATTGGAACACGCCAGCTTGCCCGACGCTGAAGCCCAAGTCATTCGAGCATTGGTTGACCGAATCGAGCAACTAGAACAGCAAATGACTAACTTACAAGAATCACGAGAAAAGCCTTATGTACCAGCATTTGTACTTGCTGCTACAAACAACCATCAATCTGATGATGCTGATGCGATCGCGCAGAAGATTGAAAGTTGTCGTCTTCGAGATAAGGTGATTGAAGAGTTTCTAGACGGTTCGGGAATTTAAGTTTTCCTTGATACTTTTATAGAGACGTTACATGTAACGTCTCTATTTGTTTTTAGATTTGTGGAAATATCTATAGTATGTGTAGTATGTGTAGGTTGGGTGGAGCGATAGCGTAACCCAACATTATCTAAATGAATTGTTGGGTTATGTTAGACCGCCCTACCATAGAATGGTAGAGCGTCGGGCAACGTTCGCGTAGCGTGTCCACTTGGGACTCAGCCTGCTTCAAGCAGGCTTTGTTCCGATTAGCCCCTGGCTTGAAGCCTGGGGCGGTCTTGACGGCGAATGAGGGGTCTGACCTTCTATTGCACCAGCGGTATCCTTCAAGAAGTCGGGGATCTGACTCCTGCGGCATGTCAAAATTAATCAAACAGACCATTGGTTATTCGCAAATGAATTATCGCAAGCAAAGCAATCTGCCATTAAAAAGGCTCAAGCATTATTGCCTGAGCCTTTAATAAATCTTAATTACTTTGCTGGACTAAGTTAAATTAGCTTAAAAAGTTAAACTTATAAAACTTAGTCTACGAAGAGCATAACTAAATACTCGCAAATACTTAAGGGTAATGTTGGGTTGCGCTACGCTCCAACGCCACATGCTACAACTGGGGGAACCCCAGCTTCCTAGTTAGGCTCCCCAACCTACAGAACTACAGAACTAAGTACGAAAACTTAGTAACGGTTGCGGAAGTTTCCACCACCGCCACCACGGTTTCCACCACCACCAAAAGAACCTCTATCTTCTTTTGGTTTAGCCTTATTTACTTTAAGGTCGCGTCCCATCCATTCAGCACCATCAAGTGCTTCGATGGCAGCTGTTTCTTCAGCATCTGTGCCCATTTCTACAAATCCAAAGCCGCGTAAACGACCTGTTTCGCGGTCAGTAGGAAGCTGAACGCGCTTTACAGTACCGTATTCTGCGAAAACTGCATTTAAACTTTCTTCTGTAACATCATAAGAAAGGTTGCCTACATATACTGACATAGTATGTCTCCGAAATCGTCGTAAGTGTGTAGAGATTTAGATTTCGGGTGAAAGTCTGTGAATACCAAAATGAAAAAACCCATCAATAATAAAAACAAACGCGATCGCCGAATCAATTCTCACTTACTAAGATAACACAACAGCCACGCGATCGCACAGTCGGTCTCAAAAAACTTGACAAAAAGTCACATTAACAACTTCAGGTCGAACTATTAGGTTTATTCCTATAATTACCTGAAATAAAACCAATGCTCGGCTAGAAATTAAACCGAGCATTACTTAAAACTTACTTACATGATACCCCAAAAGTGGAGAAAACCTTGACCAGTAAAAGCTTCAATAAAAATAATCGCCAAAAAACCAATCATTGCAAAGCGACCATTCCAATTTTCACTTTGAGGAGTGAATCCAGTACGCAAAGCATTCGGGTCGTCTGAAGTAGTAGATATAGGATTTTTGTCACCTGACATGAGTAAAACTCCAATGTATTGCGATTGAACAGTAATTACTGTCTGTTAAGTAATTTAACAGATATTTAAGAAAGTTTAACAAACGAGCTTCTACGGATTGATTTCAGTTTTAGACCAATTTAACGACTTGTCGCGTACATACAACCAGCGATTTTGGGGGTTGCCTCGAAGTTCTAAATGATCAACTTGTTGCGGGTCGAGTAATAACAAACAAAAAGTCGGAAGCGGGTTAATTGAATCGGGTTGTGGAGGAGAAAAAGCTTCGTCGTCAGTTCGTTTTTCGCCGGGATGTGCCCAAGCAAACTGGATGCGAGCATTATCTGATAATTCTTGCCAGGTGGAGTCGCGTGCTGCTTGTAAGTCGGGGAGAGAATTATTCACATCAACCAACGTGAGTTCGCCTGCAAGTCGAAATTGTTCCCTCGTTTCCGTAAAATACCAACAGGCTTCAGCCCAAGACTGCTGTTGTATTTCTATATATTTCTGGCTGCGGCTATCGGTTATGATTTTTAACTGGTTGGTGTCGCCCAAAAAACCGCGAAAGACAACAGTACGGTTTGTTGGGTGTCCGTCAGCTTTGACAGTAGCAAGTTGAAAGTAGCGCGAATAGGGTTTGCTGCGGTTGCGATGTAACGCACCATTTAAAATAGTCAGCCAAGGAGCGAGAGACATAAAAAATATTTATTTTACCCTGAAGAGTGCGGTATTACATTCAGCGCACAAATGAGCAAATTTTGCAATGCTTTTTCGCTACCTCAAGTTGACGTAAGATTCTAGTTCTGTCTAATTTTGTTCGACAACAAGACTTGATTTATGGTTCGCGAGCTTGAACGTAAACGTTTAACTAGTGCTGAGTTTCCCACAACTGCCCCTGCTGCCAATCCCGTGTTTTTTAGAACATACAGCCGTCGAGATGCGGCTATGCGCGAAACTTGGGATAAGGTGTGCGATCGCACTATCCGAGGCTTAGTCGAGTTGGGTAAGCTAACTCCAGAAGAAGCCGAACTCCTAGCACGGATGGAACGCAATTTAAAGGCATTACCTAGCGGACGCTGGCTGTGGGTCGGTGGAACCGACTGGATGACCAAGCCGAAAAACTTTTCTGGTGGGTATAATTGCACTTCCACAAACGTCGAAGACTGGAAAACCTTCGGGTTAATGATGGATTTGGCGATGATGGGGTGCGGCACCGGAGCGGTGTTAGAACCGAAGTATATTAGCAAACTGCCATCTATCCGCAATCGCCTGCATATAACTTTACAAGGCGAGATTGGTACGACTCCTGTAGAACAACGGCGCGAAGAAACCGAAGTCAAAATTGAGGGCAACCAAGTTACCATTTACGTTGGTGACAGCCGTCAAGGTTGGGTTAAGTCGTATCAAACTGTACTCGAACTGTCCAGCGACGAACGCTTTACGGGAGTTGTCGAGATTATTGTTAACCTCAGCGATGTCCGTCAAGCTGGAGAAACTCTTAAAGGTTTTGGCGGTGTTGCCAATCCGGTAAAATTGCCTGAACTTTATACTAAGTGTTCGTCGATTCTTAATAAAGCTGTCGGCAGACAGTTAAATTCAATCGAATGTTGTTTGTTAATTGACCAAGCAGCAGTATGTATAGTTGCCGGTAATATACGACGCTGTTTGCCAGAAGATGCCTTGGTTCATACTTCTAAAGGCTTGGTTCCTATACGCGATGTACAAGTCGATGACTTAGTGCAAACACCTATCGGATTCCGGCGCGTGGTTAATAAATTTGACCAAGGTTTCCAAGATGTTTACGAAATCGAAACTAACGCGACCTTTCCAAGAGCAACTTTAAACCACAAACAAGCTGTACTTGCGGATGCTAAGGGCGAAATTGCTTGGAAATTTGTGGCAAGTTTGGAGAATGGAGAACGCCTGCTTCACAACACCCAAGTATTACCAGGTACAATTACTCAACTACCGCTCGATTTTACCGAGCAACGACCGCTACAAAGCCGTAGTGCAAAGTCTTTCCAAGTCCCAGCGCTAACACCAGAAGTTGCTTGGTTAATTGGTTATACTCACGGTGATGGTTACGTAGCCCTTGGTCGTAATAACTACGGCAAGCCATACGGTCGAGTTGAGTGGGCAATGAATAGCTTGGATACGGAAGTTACACCACTAATTCAAGCGAAAATCGATGCAGCTTTAGCTTTATTTGGGCTTAGGGCAAGTCACGGCATTGCTAAAAATGAAAATACAGCCAAATCGATTTGTTGTTCAATGCGTTTGGCAGAGTATTTCCACCATTACATTAAAAAACCGAATACAACACTTGAAATTCCTACTTTTATCTTGCAGGGCACAGTCGATATCCGGACTGCTTACCTAGCTGGTTTAATGGATAGTGATGGTGCAGTTAATAACCGTCCACCGCACCTTGTCACCACTATTTACCGTTCCTTTGTTCGACAAGTTGCTGCTGTGCTATCGAGTTTAGGCATTGCTGGTCGAATTTCCACAATTCAACCGCAAAAACAGGAATGGCAACTTAAATACAACTTGAAAATTCCGGCTTTCAAAGAGCGTTATAACGCCTTAATTGCCCCTCATTCAGCCAAAGGGAAATTGCGACAAGGGTTGAAGATGTATGGTTTTACCGTCCCTGGTGCAGTTATGCGTGAAACCTACACCTACAGCGAGATACGGGCTATGGGATTTCAAGGTTCCCGTCTTGTTGATGCCAATTACGAGCGTTATATTGCCGAGTCTGAAATCGACTTAGATATTCCCGTTACTGTTAAAGGCTTAGGTAGTTACGACTACATTCAAACCTACGATATTGAAGTTGAAGAAGCTCATTGTTTCTACTGTGATGGTTATTTAACGCACAACAGTGCCGGGATGCGTCAGGGTTCAAGCGAAGATAATTTATTCGCAGATTCTAAGTCTAACCTTTGGCAGCAAGACGATGCGGGGAATTGGAGAATCGATCCCGAACGCGATGCATTACGGATGGCTAACCATACAATAGTATACCATTGTAAGCCCACACTCCAAGAATGCACTGATGCAGTTCGCAAACAATATTATAGTGGGGAAGGTGCAATTCAATGGGCAGGAGAAGCTGTATCAAGGGCAAATGTCGATTTAGTTTCGACTCCGGAATTAAAGGCTGATTTCTTGACAGCTTATGAACAAGGCGAAGGTAAAGACTGGTTACAAAAACAAAATCCTAATCTTGATGACAAAGAAATAGAGCATCGTTTAAATCGATATGCATTAAATCCGTGTGGTAAATAATCTTGCCTCACGTTAAAAACCCCGTAAAATCGGTGAAAGCTGCGATCGCTAATACCGAGGTAAGCAAAAGAACTAAAAAGCTTTTGACACCGTAGAGCGTACCAAGTGAACCTTGAATCGAAGAATATAATCTTGGCATGAGTGCGGGGCATTTACGATACATACATAAAAGTATTTAAGTAAGTGAAAATGTACGCCGAACTACGAGAAAATCAACTTGTAGAGCTAAAGGATAAAAAGCCTTTAGGGTAACAATACGGAGATAATAGGTAGTAACTTCCACTGTAACCTTTCGGAGATACACTTAAATCAAATCGACCCCGACAATCACAAAGAACAAGAAGAAGCCTTCACCGCCGGGGCTTTATCTGTAGCAGCACTCTTGCGGCATCAATTCCTCGAACCGCGCTATCAATACAGCCGCGAACTCGACCCTATTGTTGGTGTTTCGTTCACGGGTTTATTCGACTTCTTCGTTCATGCTTTTGGAGTCGATTGGTTGCGCTGGTGGGAACAAGGGCGACCCGAAACCCCCCAAGGACTGATATTTAAGCGCAAAGAACAGGGATATCTCACCCGATGGAAGGATATCGTCCATAGTGCTGTGTGGGAATATTGCGATCGCAATAACCTCAAACGCCCCAACCGCTGCACCACAGTCCAACCCAGCGGTACAAAATCTTTACTCACTGGTGCTTCCCCCGGTTGGCATCCACCTAAAGCCCAGCGCTTTATCCGCCGCATCACCTGTCGTAAAAATGACCCCGTTGCCCTCGCTTGTCTTGAATATGGGTACTCAATCATACCTTCGCAATCTGATAAAGACGAAAGCGGGAACTTGTTAAACGACCCATTCGATTCTCGCTGTACCGAGTGGCTCGTGGAAATTCCCGTAGCTGTAAGCTGGGCTGATTTACCTGGTGCTGATGAAGTCGATATCAGTAAATTCAATGCCTTAGCGCAGATGGATTTTTACATGCAAGTGCAGAAATTCTACGTCACGCACAACACTTCGGCTACCATCGAACTGCGCGAAAACGAAATTGAAATCCTCGGACAGCGGATTTACGAAGCTATCCGCAACAACGAAGGTTACATGAGTGCTGCACTTCTAGCTAGGTTCGACGACCTACAAACCTTTCCCCGCTTACCCTTCGAGCCAATTTCTAAAGATAAGTACGAGGAATTAAGCCATGAAGTCGAAGCGCGACGCAAAAATGACGATTTTCATGCTGCTTTGAGCAAATACGACTTCGGCGAAATGGCAGAAGCGGGACCCGCTGGTTGCGACTCTGACAAATGCATGATGCCCGAAGAAAATCCAAATTAATTGGGTAGTAGGGAGTAGGGAGTAGGGAGTAGGAGTTAGAATTTAAGGGTACTGATAGTTAGGGGTAGAAATTATTCATCTTCCCTACTCCCCATTCCCTACTTCCTACTCCCTCCTCTCGACAGTATCCATAAAAGGCTTAATATTTATGTTTCTCGATGAACTAACACCGATATTTAAACAATTTGCTCAACACCCAGTTTCATTTCTTGGTGGTTTTGTCTCTGGTGCGTTGCGTCTGAACCTTGCTGACGACCCCGTGAAAAGCTGGTTAAACCAACAACTCAATACAATTACTTATGTCTCTACGACCGAAGTACATAACGGTAAAGCTACAGGTCCCAAATCGATATCTATTGAGTAATTAAATTCGACGATTCGTTATTGTATCAAGCCTGCCTAACTAAGCAGGCTTTTTTATTGTCCAGTTTGGTAACGAACTACTCCAATATCACATTTTGAGAACAATAACCATTAAAATGAGGTAAATAATGATTTTTCAACTTACAAGTATACGCAATAGTTCGCAATCGAAATATATAGTTTAATATTACTCACAAAACACGTAATGAATGTAATACAAACGACGTTTCAAGAACAAGTAGCGTGCATTTAGGAAAGCTGTAAAGCATTATAGACAGTGCTTTGCTTGCATCAAACCTCAAAAATATTATATATAAGTGAATTTAATTCTAACTTTTCAACCTTTGTAAAATCTCATACTTTGAAAAATCGTACAATCGGCTATTATATGAGCGTATACGAAAGTTCAGCCCAACTATTGGTGCGCTGTTAACGATATAACCGAAGTTGTTAACCTCGTACAACGTTGCCATTAGCTTACGGAAGTAACAATCGCTCTTATTTAAAATAGCTATTAGTTGTTTTCGTTTTACAGCTGAACCAACCGCTTTGTTCAAACTTAACGCGATCCACATGACTATTTACGTTGGAAATCTCTCTTACCGCGCTACCGAAGCAGACTTAAGGGCAGTATTCGCAGATTACGGCGAAGTCACACGAGTCGTGCTACCAACCGACCGGGAAACAGGTCGGATGCGCGGCTTTGCCTTTGTTGATATGAGCGATGATGCCCGCGAAGATGCAGCTATTACAGAACTCGACGGTGCTGAATGGATGGGGCGGCAGCTCAGAGTCAATAAAGCGAAACCGCGAGATGAAAATAATAACCGACGGGGCGGTTGGGCAGGCAAGCAAGAAGCTTATGAATAACGGAATACAATCATAGCAAATTGTTTTCGGATTACGCAAGCTATTGGTGACGGAAATTGATGGCAAACAATTCGAGTCAATTATAAATTTATAGAAATTTAACCGACGAGTCGTGACGTTACTGGAATGTCATGACTTGTCGGTTTTAGGCTTGTTTTTGGTTAGTGGTTAGTAGTTAGTGGTGGGTTGTAATTATTTATTCCTTAACTCCTAACTTAATAAGAGACGCGAAATAAGAGACGCGAAATTTCGCGTCTCTACATTCCTAACTCCTAACTCCTAACTCCCTACTCCCTGTTTCGCTACAAATCGATTTCTTGAGTTTATCTAAAATCGCAGTCAAGTTTTTAAATTAACTTTCTAATATAGAGGCAGTAACTAAGAGTTGCGGCACTTGTGAGAAAAGAAAGTGTCGGGTAGTAAACCGAATCAATAGTCAGTCACTAGGTAGGACTTAAAAAATGGCTCAAGCGTCCGAATCTTTGGATTTGTCGATTAACGACGCAACAGACCGCAGCTTAGACCGTGATTGCACAACCTTGTCGCGTCACGTACTACAGCAATTACAAAGTTTCTCTCCAGATGCACAGGATTTAAGTGCATTGATGAACCGAATTGGGCTTGCAGGGAAGTTAATTGCGCGTCGTCTCAGTCGTGCTGGATTGATGGAAGGTGTTTTGGGATTTACCGGAGAAGTTAACGTCCAGGGTGAATCCGTCAAAAAAATGGATGTGTACGCGAACGATGTGTTTATTTCGGTGTTTAAGCAAAGCGGGTTAGTATGTCGGCTTGCTTCCGAGGAGATGGAAAATCCTTACTACATTCCCGAAAACTGCCCGATTGGTCGCTACACTTTGCTATACGACCCAATTGATGGTTCGTCGAATACCGATACAAATTTGAGCCTTGGTTCAATTTTTGCAATTTGCAAGCAAGAAGGCGACGATGCTGATGGTAAAGCGCTCGATTTGTTAACTAACGGACGCAAGCAAATCGCTGCTGGGTATATCTTGTACGGTCCGAGTACTATGCTGGTTTATACTATAGGTAGGGGTGTACATTCATTTACACTCGACCCCAGTCTGGGAGAATTTATCCTGACTGAAGAGAATATGCAAATTCCAGCACATGGTTCGGTTTACAGCGTCAACGAGGGTAACTTCTGGCAGTGGGACGAATCGATACGCGAATATGTTCGCTACGTCCATCGGACAGAAGGATATACCGCTCGCTATAGTGGCGCAATGGTCAGTGACATTCATAGAGTATTAGTGCAAGGCGGAGTATTTCTTTATCCCGGTACGTTGCAACAACCTGAAGGAAAATTGCGATTGCTTTATGAGTCAGCACCGCTAGCCTATGTGATTGAGCAAGCTGGCGGACGGGCGACTACTGGACACACAGATATTTTAGATGTAGTGCCTAAAAAATTGCACCAACGTACTCCATTGATTATTGGTAGCAAGCAGGATGTCGCTAAGGTGGAATCGTTTATTCAAAACGGACACTAAGTTGGGGTAAGGGGTAAGGGGGAAAGGTTAAGAAATTAACATTTATTGTTTGTGTTTGCGATCGCAATACTCCTTACCCGTACACATAGAAGCAAAATCGCAATTTCGTTTAGTTGACACTTTTCAAGTGAAATCGGTAAATACAGGGGCAATTATGGCAACTAATCAACTACTGGAAATCAAAAACTACGGTCAAAGTATCTGGATGGATAATTTGAGCCGCGATATTATTCAATCGGGAGAACTCAAAAACCTGGTTGAAAATCAGGGCATTTGTGGAATCACCTCGAATCCGGCAATTTTCGAGAAAGCGATCGCAGGCAATGTCATCTACGATGCCGATATCGAAAATGGAGTTCGCGCTCAACTACCAACGTATAAAATCTATGAATCAATGGCATTTGCAGATATTCGTAATGCCTGCGACATTTTGCGTCCGGTATATGATGCAACTCACGGACTCGATGGTTACGTAAGTATCGAAGTCCCGCCGACGATTGCCCACGATACCGAAGCAACAATCAACGAAGCCCGTCGTTACTACCAAGAAATTGGACGGGAAAACGTAATGATTAAGATTCCTGGAACAGCAGCAGGGTTGCCGGCAGTTGAGCAGGTAATATCAGAAGGGATTAACGTCAACGTGACGCTGCTTTTTGCGGTGGAAAGCTACGTCCAGAGCGCTTGGGCATACATTCGCGGTTTAGAAAAACGAGTGGCATCCGGTAACGATATTAACAAAATCGCTTCCGTAGCAAGTTTCTTTCTGAGCCGAATTGATATTAATATCGATGGCAAAATCGATGCCAAACTCAAAAAAGGCGTTGATGATATTGCGATTGATGCCAAGCTGCGGGCAGTCAAAGGAAAGGTAGCGATCGCAAATGCCAAAATCGCCTACCAGGAATATAAAAAGATTACCGCGAGCGATCGCTGGCAGGCGTTAGCAGCAAAAGGGGCAAATGTACAGCGGTTACTTTGGGCAAGCACCAGCACCAAAGACCCCAGCTACAGCGATGTGATGTATGTCGATGAGTTGATTGGACCCGAAACCGTCAACACCTTACCACCTGCTACCATCACCGCTTGCAGCGACCACTGCGACGTTGCAAACCGTCTGGAAAGCGATATCGATGATGCTTACAAGCTAATCGAAAACCTGAAAGACCCAGATATCAACATTGATATTAACGCCGTTATGGACGAACTCCTGTCCGAAGGCATCGAAAAGTTCGTCAATCCCTTCCAGTCATTGATGAACTCTTTAGAAGACAAAGTTAAGCTATTGTCACCTGTGTAGGAAAGAGGGAGTAGGGAGTAGGGAGTAGGGAGTAGGGAGTAGGGAGGGAAACGGGGTAAAGGGAAAGGGAAATACATATTAATTAATAACTCCTAACTTCTAACTCCTAACTTCTAACTTCTAACTCCTAACTCCTAACTCCTAACTCCTAACTCCTAACTCCCCCTCCCCACTCCCGAATCGAAAACCCAAAATCTAGAACCTAAAGTTATGGTCAGTCTGCTAGAAAATCCTTTGCGGGTTGGTCTGCAACAGCAAGGGATGCCCGAACCCCAAATCATCATTATCTTCGGTGCTTCCGGAGACTTGACTTGGCGCAAACTCGTGCCATCGCTGTATAAACTGCGAAAAGAACGGCGCATTCCACCCGAAACTACAATTGTCGGTGTTGCCCGTCGTGATTGGACTCACGAATACTTCCGCGAGCAGATGCGCAAAGGTATGGAAGAGGCTCACGGTGGCGTACATCCAGAGGAACTCTGGCAAGATTTTTCTCAAGGTTTGTTCTATTGTTCTGGTAATACCGATAACCCTGAAGATTATCAGAAACTTAAGAAACTT
This sequence comes from uncultured Calothrix sp., assembly GCA_964242965.1. Taxonomy (GTDB): domain Bacteria; phylum Cyanobacteriota; class Cyanobacteriia; order Cyanobacteriales; family Nostocaceae; genus JANNFJ01. The sequence continues at coordinate 12,349 of CAXTCQ010000186.1, forward strand.
TTAACCGAACTCGACGAAAAGCGAGGAACGCGCGGTAATCGCATGTACTACCTCTCGCTGTCACCAAACCTTTTTCCCGAAGCTATCAAGCAGCTTGGAACTGGGAAAATGCTTGAAGACCCTTACAAGCATCGTTTGGTAATTGAAAAACCCTTCGGTCGAGACTTGGCATCGGCAAAAAGCCTTAACGTTGTCGTCCAGAAATACTGCAAAGAAAACCAAGTATATCGCATCGACCATTACTTGGGTAAAGAAACAGTTCAAAACTTGTTGGTGTTCCGTTTTGCCAATGCGATTTTTGAACCTTTGTGGAACCGTCGCTTTGTAGACCACGTACAAATAACCGTAGCTGAAACCGTCGGTGTTGAAGACCGCGCTGGTTATTACGAATCTTCGGGTGCATTGCGCGATATGTTGCAAAACCACCTAATGCAACTTTACTGCATGACCGCAATGGAAGCCCCGAATGCAATGGATGCTGAAAGTATCCGTACAGAGAAAGTAAAGGTATTGCAAGCTACTAGACTTGCGGATGTCAACAATCTAGATTTATCGGCGATACGCGGACAATACAGCGCTGGTTGGATGAGAGGGAAGCAGGTTGCTGGGTATCGAGAAGAACCAGGAGTCAACCCGAACTCGACCACGCCAACTTTTGTGGCAATGAAGTTCGTAATTGACAACTGGCGCTGGCAAGGTGTTCCTTTTTACCTGCGAACTGGTAAGCGGATGCCGAAAAAAGTCAGCGAAATATCGATCCATTTCCGCGAAGTGCCTTCACGCATCTTCCAATCCGCAGCCCAGCAAGTCAATGCCAACGTTTTGACGATGCGGATTCAACCGAATGAAGGGATTTCTTTAAGATTTGAAGTCAAAATGCCAGGTGCTGACTTCCGGACTCGTTCGGTGGATATGGATTTTAGTTACGGTTCTTTTGGTATCGCAGCGACTTCCGATGCTTACGACCGTCTGTTTTTAGATTGCATGATGGGCGACCAAACCTTGTTTACACGCGGTGACGAAGTAGAAGCCGCATGGCAAGTTGTTACACCCGCTCTAAGTGTGTGGGATTCGCCCTCCGACCCAGCGCTAATCCCCAACTACGAAGCTGGTACATGGGAACCCGTGGAAGCTGAGTTATTGATTAACCGCGACGGTCGTCGTTGGCGCAGACTTTAAATAATAGTTAGGAGTTATGAGTTATGAGTTATGAGTTGAGAGTTTTGAATTGAGAGTTTTGAGTTATTTGTGAATAATGAGTTCAAAAATTAACTCTTAACTCCTGTAGAGACGCTTTCTTTCGCGTCTCTACATCTCCTAACTCCTAACTCCTAACTCCTAACTCCTAACTCCTAACTTCTAACTCCTAACTTCTTTTTCAACACTCAAAATAATTATGGTTTCCCAAGCTCCTACAATTTACTCACTTCAAGCTCCTAAAGATGTTTCGCTGAATGAAATCGAAGCAGAATTGGGACAAATTTGGCAAAGTTATGGTATGGGGGGTGATGACGGTGGTTCACCCGCAGCAACCCGCGCTACTACATTTAGTTTGGTTGTTTACGAACCCGAAGAAACGCAGCAAATGCTGGCAGCGCTAGGATTTTATAACGGTCCGATTGATGGGATTCTCGGACCGCAAACCCAAACTGCCTTACGTGCAGCTCAAAAAGCCTACGGAATTACCCAAACAGGAACCGCGACAACCGATACTGTTGCGGTATTGCGGGGAGAAATTGCCAAGAATCGGGCTTCGGGAAAAATCTCTGAAAATGCATCCTACGGGGCAGGTTCAAAAAGTCCTCGGATTGCTGATGAAATTGCGCTTCGCAACCCTTGTCGGATTGTGACTCTGTCCCCCGTTGTCGGTGAAGACGAAGGTGTAAAAGCCCAAGTTGCCGCATATTGTCCGATTCAAAAACAGTCGTCGGGTACATTGGTTTGTTGCGAATATATTACATTAACTGGAACCGCTCAAGCACTCGAACGAATTGGTGGGATGATTCCCGCGTTGCTGATTGGTGGTTTGCCCAAATTCCTTTGGTGGAAGGCTACACCCGACTACAATAACCCCGTATTTAAGCGTTTGTCCGCTGTTTGTAATAATGTCATTGTTGACTCGTGCAATTTTAACGAGCCAGAAAAGGATTTACTCAACTTACAAAAGTTGGTCGAAAATGGCGTACCTTTAGCGGATTTGAATTGGCGCAGGTTGGCAGGATGGCAGGAATTAGCTGCCGAAGCATACGATGCACCCCAACGTCGTGCCGCTTTGAGTGAACTTGACCGTGTAAATATTGATTACGAAAAAGGTAGTCCGCTACAAGCGCTGCTGTACCTGGGTTGGCTGGCAAGTCGGTTAAATTGGAAGCCCGTTTCGTATGAAAACGAAAAAGGCGATTACGAAATTACGAAGGTGAGATTTCTTGCCCCCGACCAACGTCAAATCGAAGCCGAATTAGCTGGGGTTCCAATCGGTGATGTTGGTGAAATTCCTGGCGATTTGATTGCATTACGGTTGAGTTCCACCAATCCCCAAGCAAACTGCGGTACGTTAATTTGTTCGGAAACTGGCGGTTGTATGCGGATGGAAACTCAAGGTGGTGCCCAGTCTTCGGGTTTATTCCAACAAGTTACTTCGCTCTCGGAACAAAAAGCCGAAGCATTGTTGAGCAAGCAAGTACAGCGCTGGGGTACCGAAGCGCTTTTTGAAGAAAGTCTGGCGATCGCAGCCCAAATCTTGGAATTGGGAGTTGGGAGTTAGGAGTTAGGAGTTAGGAGTTAGGAGTTAGGAGTTAGGAGTTGGAAGTTAGGAGTTAGGAGTTGGGAGTTAGGAGTTGGAAGTTAGGAGTTAGAAGTTAGGAGTTAACAGGCGGGGAATAATTAACTTTTGTTTAGTGTAGTGGTCAATTCGTAATTTTTTGCTTACAATGATGGGTAGATAACTCTTAACTTATTTCTCTTGCAAAGACGCTAAAACTCAAGCGTCTCTCCTAACTCACGTTTGTTGCTAGAGAAAAGACCGGGGTGAGTAAGACAATTGTCCTACTCACCCTTTTTGCATTTTTATTTCTCAACTAAAGCTTGGTACAAAATTTCGCGGTGAATCGATGCCCGGTCGAGCAAATATTGAATTTTATCAGACGACAGTGGGTCGCCATTGGCGTAATGTTCAATCCAAGTTTTACTAATTACATTCGGGTCTTCGGGCAGATTCGCTAAATCCCAACCCGGTATATCAATATCTTCCATTAAGCGGTCTATCTTCGGGTCGTAGCTTATGGCAAAAGCTCGACATCCTTCGCTTGCTGCCATAATCAAGCTATGCAAACGCATTCCTATCGCCATTTCTACACCGCGAAATACACCCTTCAAGATTTGCGGGTTTTCCAAACACATAATTTGGCTAACATCTTTGATAGCAGGTTGGATTGCCTGCGCTATAGCATAATCTTGGGCTTTTTGAAATGGTAATAAAATAATAAAGGTTTGTGTCGCTTTTTGAAAATCTACCAAAGCGCGTGTTAAGCGTTCCAAACGCGATGCCGTAAGTTGGGGATGCGATCGCAATGTCACCGCAACCCTTGGTGCAGGTAAATCCCATAACCCAGGTGTTGGTTTTGATTCGAGCGCCCAAACTGGGTCTGGTGCTAGAAAATGAGGTACTCTCCACTCCCTCAATAGTGCAGCGCTAGCATTATCGCGCACGCTGACTTTCGTACAATTACTGAAATTTTGTCGCGCCATCCATCGGGTTTGTGCCCGTTTCAACGGACCAATTCCCTGCGCCCATGCTACCGTTTTTAGTCCCATTTTTTGCGCCAGTGCCATGATGCCACCGTAATAAAACGGACTAATTGCACTTGTGGAATCTTGGATAAGGCTACCACCACCCCAAATAAAAGCATCGCACGAGCGTAAAGATTTGATGATGGTCGGGATTGACATGCGATCGCACGCTTGGACATCATAACGCTGACTGGTTTCTTGAGGATTTCCCGACAGTACCACAGGCGTAACATGTGATGGTAACATCTGTAAAAGCGTTGCCAACAGCGCCTCATCCCCACCGTTTCCCTTACCGTAATACCCAGATAATAAAGCCCGCATAGTTAGGATTTTAGATTTTGGATTTGAGATTTTGAACTTGAGATTAACAGTTTTCCTCTAAACTAAATATCTGACACCGATACCAATATTGCGAGGGAGTAGGGAGCAGAAAGGTAGGGAGGTAGAGAGGTAGGGAGGTGGGAATGAGCTTGATAACCTTCTTTCCCCCCTTCTCCCCTTCTCCCCTT
>CAXTCQ010000187.1:0-11207 GCA_964242965.1 uncultured Calothrix sp.
GGAGTGAGGAGTGAGGAGTGAGGAGTGAGGAGTGAGGAGTGAGGAGTGAGGAGTTTAGAATTGAATAGTTATATAAATTAATTGTTGGGGTAAAGCTGTTCGCAAAGAAGTATACTCAACTTCCAACTCTTAACTCCTAACTCTTAATTCCCAACTTTTAACTCCTAACTCCTAACTCCTAACTCTTAACTCCTCACTCCTAACTCCTAACTATACAAGTACTTGCTGCCATTCTAAACGGTCTAAAGTACGCGATCGCTCTAGTGCTTGTTCAAAGCTGTCGAGTTTGGCTTCGATTGTCAATGGTTCGCCAATATAGCCTTGAATTGCTTCTTGAGTTTTCAAGCCGTTACCGGTAATGTAAACCACTGTTTTCTCCGAAGGGTTGATTGAACCCGCTTCGACCAATTTCTTCAGCACGGCAACGGTAGTACCACCTGCGGTTTCGGTAAAGATGCCTTCAGTCTCAGCAAGTAACTTGATGCCTTCGATAATTTCGGCATCGGTTACAGATTCAATATTACCGCCTGTTTTCTTGGCGAGTTCAACTGCATAAATACCATCTGCTGGGTTGCCGATTGCTAAGGATTTGGCGATTGTGTTCGGTTTCACTGGTTTGATAAAGTCGCGGTTTTCTTTGAAGGCTTCGACAATCGGCGAACAACCTTCTGCCTGTGCGCCGCTGAAACGGACTTTTCGATCGGACACTAAACCAACTTCAATAAACTCTTGGAAGCCTTTGTAAATTTTTGTAAATAACGAACCCGATGCCAAAGGTGCAACTACATGGTCGGGTAGTTCCCATCCTAATTGTTCGGCAACTTCAAAACCAAGTGTTTTGGAACCTTCCGAGTAGTAGGGGCGTAAATTGATATTGACAAATCCCCAACCGTGTGTATTAGCAACTTCCGAACACAAACGGTTTACTTGGTCGTAGTTACCTTTAACAGCCATTAAAGTTGGGCTATAAATTAAGCTACCCAGAATTTTGCCTGCTTCGAGGTCGTTGGGAATGAATACACAACAGTCTAATCCAGCATAAGCTGCGATCGCGGCGGTGGAATTTGCCAAGTTTCCAGTGCTAGCACAGGATACAGTCGTAAATCCTAATTCACGGGCACGCGAAAGAGCAACTGAAACCACCCGGTCTTTGAAGCTGAGGGTGGGCATGTTTACTGCATCATTCTTAATATAAAGATTTTTTAAGCCCAGGCGACGCGCCAAGCGTTGGGACTTAACTAACGGAGTCATCCCCGTTCCCACATCTATATAGTTATCTGTAGCGACAGGTAAGAAGTCGCGGTAACGCCAAATCGAGTTTGGTCCGGCTTGAATTTTTTCGCGGGTGATAGTTTGACGCAGGTTGCTGTAATCGTATTTGACTTCCAAGGGACCGAAACACATCTCACAAACATGCTTGGCTAGCAAATCGTACTCTGTGCCGCATTCCTTACACTTCAATGCTTTCATTGTTGAAAATGTTGAAGTAGTTGCTTGGGTCTTTGTTACTGCCTGCGTCATAAATTCTGCCTTCCCTGTTGTTGCTTTAAATTCCTTTGCTCGTGGAATGATGCTATCACGAGTAAAAATACTCGTCAAACATACCCGATAAAAATTGTCGGGTATGTTTCGCTTTATCGGTATTTCTCTGTAAAAAGTAAATTATCCGGATATACTAGCAATAAAAAGAACATATGAGCAGATGAATCGAGTAATTATGAATAAAACAATTTATACTAAATATTTTTTTGGATTCTTGGTTTTCATTCTTTATAGGGGAATATGTTTTTGATAGAAACCAACCACAGAGACACAGAGAGCGCAGAGGAAGAGGGGGGGAGGTAGGTTTAAGTCTTTGTGTTTTGCTTGCTGCAATCCCGGATGTGGCAATGGGTGTAGAGACGCATGTGTCTGTGCGGGTGGTGGTGAATAGTAATCAGGATGGGGCTGTACGGACTGATGATGTGGTGACATTGCGGGAAGCGATCGCACTTGTGAATGGCACGTTACCAGTTGAAAAGCTCTCGCAGGCTGAAAAGGCTCAAATTACTCCTAGCAATGTACCCAGGATTGATTTTAATCTCCCGAAAGGACAGACTAATATTGCTTTACAGGAGATTTTGCCACCCCTGGCAACTCCTGGGTTGATAGTTGATGGCACAACTCAACCGGGATATGACGCAAGTAAATCGGCGACTGCGGAGATTACTATTCCTGTTCCTGTTGTTACTGTTAAAGCGGTGAAAGCACGCAATATTATACGTGGATTTACGGTAATAGCGGACAAGGTAATAATACGCGGTTTGAGTATATATGGATTTAGCAGTCAGCACGAACGCACTGCTAGCATACCTCCTGCTGATATTTTCATTGCCACATCGCAAGAAATTATCGAAACTAATAAAAATGCAAAATTAAGAGACGCGAAATTAAGAAACGCGAAATTAAGAAACGCGAAATTAAGAGACGCGAAATTTCGCGTCTCTACAAATCCACCAAAAGATGTAGTTATCGAAAATAACTGGTTGGGGATAACTCCTGATGAAAAAATGCCCGATAACCCTTCTGCGTTTGGGGTGTCGGTATTTAATGCGGTTGGAGCAACGATTCAGCGCAACCGTATTTCATATCATGATGGGAGTGCAATTATTACTTCTGTCTCTGCCCAAAAAACGCAAATTAAAGAAAATATTATCGTTGGTAACGGGTTGGCAGGAATGCCAGATGCTATACGGTTAGAGGGTTCGATTGGTGGTTCGCAAATTACCTCGAATTTGATTTGCGCTAACGATGGAAGTGGTGCGTTTCTATTTAAACCTGAAGGTGCAGTAGAAATTAAAGATAACCAAATTAAATATAATGGTCGTCGTTTGCGTCGTGCAGCTATTTACTTGATGGGAAGCAATAATCAAGTCACCAATAACCAAATTACCAATCAAGCTGGACCTGGGGTGGTTGTGACTGCTTTCCCAAATGGTGGTTCTTTCCAAAATGGTGCTGCTGTCGGTAACTCGATCCAAAATAACCGCTTTGCTAATTTGGAAGGTCTGAGTATCGACCTCAACACTAAAGCACATACCGATGTCCAGGACTTTCAACGGGGAGACGGGAAAAATCCACCGCGAACTTCGTCGAATCGACGTTTGGATACTGGAAATGCGGCAATTAATGCACCATTCTTTGTCTCGAAAGAATTTTTACTCATTAATAATAAAGTCAATATCGAGGGAAAAGCTGACCCCGATTCGTCGGTTTCAATTTACCGAGTTGGTGATGATGGTGCTTTAAGTGAAGCGATTACCAGCGTTAAAGTTGATGCGAAAGGCAGGTTTGATGCGATATTAGAGAACTTAAAACCAGGGGAAATCGTTAGCGCTCTAGCACATAATCCCAAATATGGAACCTCGGAACCTGCATACGATGCAATAATTCAATCTCCGGGTTCACCCCCATCTCAAAAATCTCAAGTCAAAAATTCGCAAATTCCTAATTGTACCACTCGACCCAAACCCCCAGCACCACCACAAAGAGAACCAATAGAACCACCAACCCCACCAACACCACCAACCCCACCCGAACCGATTCGTTTGCAGGTTCCTAATAACATCCACTACGCACTAGATAAAGACTTTATTAGTTCTGCAAGTAGTCCAATTCTCGACCAAATTATTGCTGTGATGAAACAATACCCAACAATTGTAATCGACCTGCAAGGTCATACTGATGCTCGTGCTAGCGATACTTATAACAAAGATTTAGCATTTCGACGCGCTATAAACGCAAGAAATTACATGATTAAGAAAGGAATTGCACCCGAACGGATGACAATTCGTTCATTTGGAGAACGTCAACTTAAGACTCCGGGTCGAAACCGAACAGAACATGCACAAAACCGTCGTGTAGAAATCATGTTCTTTGATATTAGAGGTGTTGAGATTATTTTGTTACCCCAAGAAGACGACTTACAAATTGAAAAATAAACAAAACATCAACTAACGTAGGGGCGGGTCTCCCCGCCCTTACAATATATAGTAATCCTCGCTTATATTTTTGGAACGCAAAGGAATAGCGCTTGCGCTTAAAAATCGTGCATATCTGTAGGGTGTGTTAGGACGAAGTCCGTAACGCACCAAAATCTTAGGATGGTGCGTTAGCGAAGCGTAACGCACCCTACGTATATTTCCAAAATCAAGTATTATAAGACTCATAGTTGGTAAACTTATTATCTTTGTACATGCTGCTAAAAACTGACGAAATTTCGATTCGTCTCATGCAAGACAATCTGCATGATTATAAGTTGATGGCAAAATGGCTAACCGATGAAAAAGTTTTGCAATATTATGAAGGAAGAGACAATCCTTTCCCATTAGAGCGAGTAATCGAAGACTATCAGCCGCTAGTACGTGGTGAAGATGCAATTGTATCTTGCTTATTTTCATATCAAAATCAAGTAATTGGCTATCTTCAATATTGTGCAGTAGATGAACTATCCGAAAGCGATAGGCAAACGTATAAATTGGAAAACACAAATCATGTTTATGCAATCGACCTATTTATCGGTGAAACTGATTATTGGAATCAAGGAATAGGAACTAAAATCATCTCAGCAGCTATAAACTATCTGTTTGATGAACTCAATGCTCAAAGAGTTGTTATCGACCCAGAGACTTGGAATACTCGTGCAATTCGCTGTTATGAAAAATCCGGTTTTGTAAAAATCAAGTTACTACCCAAACACGAATTGCACGAAGGAGAGTATCGAGATAGCTGGTTAATGGCAATCGACCGAGATAAATCAGTACACTGAGGTTATATCCTGCCTGCACTCCTTACTATCATATTTACCAATGTCTCAACAATCTGCAAGAATCTGTATACTGGGTGGAGGCTTTGGAGGTCTCTACACCGCACTGCGTTTAAGCCAACTACCTTGGGAATCCGACCAAAAACCCGAAATTGTCCTAGTTGACCAAAGCGATCGCTTTCTATTTTCTCCCCTTTTGTACGAACTGCTCACAGGAGAATTGCAAACTTGGGAAATTGCCCCACCGTTTGCTGAATTGCTGCAAAGTACGGGTGTTCGTTTCGTTCAAGCTGCGGTGTCAGAAATCGATATCGATAATATGCGCGTACATTTACACGATGGTCCAGAGATTGCGTGCGATCGCGTTGTCCTCGCATTAGGTGGTGAAACCCCCCTCGATTTAGTACCGGGTGCAACATCGAACGCTTATCCATTCCGCAGTATTACTGATGCCTATCGTCTCGAAGAAAGGCTGCGAATCCTTGAAGAATCTGAATCAGACAAAATTCGCGTTGCGATCATCGGTGCAGGTTACAGTGGTGTCGAATTAGCCTGTAAATTAGCTGACCGACTCGGTAATCGCGGTCGATTCCGCTTAGTTGAACTCAGCGACCAAATTTTACGCACCTCCCCCGAATTCAACCGCGAAGCTGCCCAAAAAGCCCTCGAAAAACGCGGTGTATTCCTCGACCTCGAAACGAAAGTCGAGTCAATGACCCAAGATAGCCTCACTCTCGAATATAAAAGTCAAGTCGATACCATCCCCGTTGACTTAGTAATTTGGACGGTAGGAACCCGCGTCAGTCCAGCGGTGCGGAGTCTCCCCCTCAAGCAAAATCAACGCGGTCAATTAACGACAACACCAACTCTCCAAGTAATCGACCATCCTCATATTTTCGCATTGGGCGACTTAGCCGATACCCAAGATGCCGAAGGACAGCAAGTTCCAGCGACAGCACAATCTGCCATTCAACAAGCCGATTATACAGCTTGGAATATCTGGGCAAGTCTGACCAATCGTCCTTTACTACCTTTCCGCTACCAGTATTTGGGCGAAATGATGACGCTAGGTGTCGATAATGCTACCCTCACAGGGTTAGGAATTAAACTCGATGGTTCGTTTGCATACATAGCTCGCCGACTCGCGTACTTATATCGAATGCCAACATTAGACCATCAATTAAAAGTTGGTTTTAACTGGCTTGCGCGTCCAATCGTCGAATCTTTATCGAAATAGATAATTTTAGGAAAATCATCATATAATTGTAGCCTCTCGTAGGGGCACGGCAGTGCCGTGCCCCTACTCATATTAAATGAAACTCTAGAAAAAATTACTACCCATTTATGAGATTCTAGGCTGATAGTATCTGCGATATGCTGATAAATATTCTAAATGGCTTTGTTGCCTTTCCCGTTTTGGGATGGAACAATAAATCAACAAGTCAAAACGAAATCATAAAAAATTATTAAAATTTAAAATTCTAATGGAACGACCGAAAGTAATTTTTCTTGACGCAGTGGGTACATTGTTTGATGTCAAAGGCAGCGTTGGCGAAATTTACAGCCAAGTAGCGAGAGAATTTAGAGTCGATGCATCACCCGAAAAATTGAACAAAGCATTTTATCAAAGCTTTAAAGCATCACCATCACCGACATTTCCCGATGCAGAAGTGCAAGATATCCCCCAGCGCGAGTTTGAATGGTGGTATGCGATCGCTCGCAATACTTTTAAGAGTGCGGGTGTTATCCAGCAATTTGCTGACTTTGACACCTTCTTTAGCGAACTTTACATTCATTTTGGTACATCCGACCCGTGGTTTGTTTATCCCGATGTCATCCCAGCTTTAACCAATTGGCAAAAAAAAGGCATATCTCTGGGGATAATATCAAACTTCGACTCGCGCATTTTCTCTGTACTCCAAGCTTTAGAACTGCGCGACTTCTTCGATTCGATTACTATTTCCACCCAAGTTGGTGCAGCAAAACCCGAACCGAAAATTTTCGGTGTCGCATTAGCAAAGCACAATTGTAATGCTTCTTTAGCTTGGCACGTCGGAGACAGCAACAACGAAGACTATCAAGGTGCAAAAGCTGTGGGAATGCGAGGAGTTTTGATTAAACGTTAATTCGGGGACAAGTTTTTCCACAGGGTAATTATACTTAGTGGAAAAGTTTTCCACTGAAACATGAAGTTTTCCACAGTTTTTTGCAGAGTTTTCCACAGCAAATAATTATTTTTCCCCAAACCAATAATTCCTTAACCGTTGCTTAGAGTTTTCTTGATATTCATAACCATTTGCCTACTTTTGAGTTGTGGAAATTGGATAACTGATGATGTGGATACAATACCCAATTATAAAGTCGCCTTTATGCGATACCATTTTCAATGATTGCCAAGGGTATCGCATAAGTGCCTCAAGGTTTCCGCGATAGTGGGGTCGGTTTGCCGCAACTGAGCAACTTTTTCACAGCTATACATAACTGTTGTATGGTCTTTGCCGCCAAATTCTTCGCCGATTCGAGGTAAACTCAAATCGGTGTATTGTCGCATCAAATACATGCCTATTTGTCTAGCACGACTAATTTCGCGCTGCCTCGAACTGCTTTTCAGGTCTGCGATTGATACATTGAAGGTGTCAGTAATAATAGTCATAATCGCTTCGGGAGTTGCTTCGACTTTCTCTCTTTGCGGTTCCAAAACAGGTTTAATACTTTCTACAGTCATAGGCAAATCCCAAATCGAAATGTAAGCTAAAGCCCTAATTAAAGCACCTTCGAGTTCGCGGATATTATTCGTATAGTTTGATGCAATATACTCAACTACATCCTTGGGCAAAGGAATATTTTCATACTCAGCTTTCTTTTGTAAAATCGCCATCCGTGTTTCTAAATCGGGTGATTGAATATCGGCAATTAACCCCATCGAGAACCGCGAACACAACCGTTCTTGGAGTTGAGGAATTTGTTTCGGCATTCTGTCGGAAGCAATTACAACTTGTTTGCCAGCTTCGTGTAAGGTGTTAAATGTATGAAAAAATTCTTCTTGGGTCGATTCCTTGCCTTCCAGAAATTGGATATCATCCACAAGCAACACATCCGCAGCACGGTAATGGTCGCGGAAACTTTGCCTTCCATCTTCACGGATTGCCGCAATCAATTCATTGGTAAATTGTTCGGTGGAAACATAGAAAATTTTCGAGTCGGGACGAATTTCCATACGGTAGTGACCAATCGCTTGCATCAAATGGGTTTTTCCCAAACCCACACCACCGCATAAAAACAAAGGATTAAATTCCCGACCTGGAGATTCGGCAACTGCGAGTGCTGCTGCATGTGCCATACGGCTATTTGTACCGACGACAAAGCGCGAAAAAACGTATTTAAAGTTTAAATCGCTGGTTTTTGGGTGATTTTCAAGAATATTCCGGCGAATATTCTTAGATGTAATGCTGCTGAATGATTCCCCACCAACCTGATTATTATTTTGTTGTGAATTTAATTGCGAATCATCGTCGCCTTTAGCTACGGTGATGTAAATTTCAATTGGATAACCAGCGATGTCTTGAACGACGTTGGCAATTGTCTGGATGTAATATTTTTGCAGCCAATTCCGTGCAAACGGGTTGGGAGTACGGATAAGCAGACAATTATTTTCTAACCTTTCGGCACTAGCAGTCTTAATCCATGCTTCAAAGGTAGGACGCGATAGCTCTAACTGCAAGCGTTCGAGTACTAGGTTCCATAGATTGTCTGGGGGAATTTCCATGTATACCACCTCTGCTGCTAGTCGTCACAATAGAAAAAACCGGAAAGTACGATGAAAGCTAAATATGCTCTAGACCTAAACGAGTTTTTAAGTTGTAATTTTCTCAGACTTATCCCGGTAGCCAATATCCTACCATCCACTGATTCACACGGAGAAACAAATACACATGAAACTAAATCCCCGCGATATCGAAATTAATAAAATACTTAATACAAGTTTTATGCAATACATTATGCTTATCCGCAGCACGCGATCGCTTCTACTTGGTTGTGTCGCATTAGTTTCGCTTGGTGGTTGCTCTTTGCTTGCGAATACGACTAATGCCAACCAATCTAACTCCTCACAACAGCCACTAACTGCACCGATTGCTGATAACCCTGCACCACCCCCAATTATTGCTGCTTCTGGAGGTGACCCAAATTTTGTGGTGGGGGTAGTGCAAAAAGTCGGTCCTGCGGTAGTACGGATTGACTCATCTAGAACTGTCACATCCCCAGACGAATCCGACGACCCATTTTTCCGTCGATTTTTTGGCGATCGCGCTCCATCCGAACCGCGGTCGCGCGTGCAAAGTGGCAGCGGTTCGGGGTTTATTATCAATGCTAACGGGCAAATTCTCACTAACTCCCACGTTGTTGACGGTGCGGACACAGTAAAAGTCATCCTCAAAGATGGTCGCTCCCTCAATGGCAAAGTTATGGGTGAAGACCAGGTGACAGATGTTGCAGTTATTCAAATCGATACAAATAATCTCCCAACCGTAGCGATAGGTAATTCTGACACGCTACAACCCGGTCAAGCGGTCATCGCCATCGGTAATCCCTTGGGTTTAAATAATACCGTTACTTCCGGAATTCTCAGCGCTACAGGACGTTCTAGCAGCGATATTGGTGCTACCGACAAGCGCGTTGACTACATTCAAACTGACGCTGCAATTAATCCCGGTAATTCGGGGGGACCGCTGCTGAATGCCAGAGGGGAAGTAATTGGCATGAATACAGCAATTATTCGCGGTGCCCAAGGTTTGGGTTTTGCCATCCCCATCAATACTGCTCAACGTATAGCGCAACAATTGATTACTAAGGGTAAGGTTGACCACCCTTATTTGGGAATTCAAATGGTGACCTTAACCCCCGATATACGCGATCGCATTAGAACTAAGATCGGGGTAAATTTAACCGCCGATAAAGGCGTTTTATTAATCGATGTTGTCCCGCGATCGCCTGCTGCTACCAGCGGACTCAAACAGGGTGATGTGATTCAATCAATTAACAACCAACCTGTTAATAAAATTGAAGATGTGCAAAAACTTGTAGAAAATAGTAAGATAGGAGTCCCCTTAAATTTACAAGTTCAGCGTAACGGTCAAGTTGTTCAAGTGGCAATTAGCCCCGCACCTTTCCCCGCACGACGCGAAAGTTAGAAGAAATGCTCTGTTTAAAAGCGTTTTGAGGGGCTAAAAGATCCCGACTTCTTGAAGAAGTCGGGGATCTAACCTCCACGACTTGTCATAATCAATGAAATAGACCGATGTGTAGTTTACTTATTCCTCTGTAAGAGCCGCATCAAAAACTTGTTGCGCGGTAAAGTTGAGGTTAGGGAAGTTGCGAGAAACAATTACGTCATTGCCTTGGAACAACCTTTTTACATATTCCCCATCGATTAACTCGCAAATAAAAATACTAGGTTGTTTGGGGTTGCCTATAAATTCCCGTCCCCCCAACGCGGCATAATCTACAATCCAGTACTCAGGGATACCCATAATTTCATAGTCAGCAAACTTTTTATGGTAATCGTCTCGCCAGTTGGTACTTACAATCTCAATCGCCAACGGTACGGATGCACCATCCATAACGGTTGACTCTTTTTTCCATAACGGTTCATTGACAAGGTTTTTACGATTTAGTAGCAAAATATCAGGGGAATAGCCTGACTCGTTTTTGGGTGGCTTGACTAGCGCGGTCTTAGGTAAGAAGTACGGCAATTTTAACTGCTTGTATTCGAGTACAATCTCCTCAACCAAAAAACCTACAACTCCTTCGTGACCACCTACTGGTTGCGCCATTTCAACAATTACTCCATCATGTAATTCATAACGTCCCCCTTCGGGACGCCATGCAGTAAATTCTTCAAAGGTTACTAGTTTGGGTAAGGTTTGGGTCATAAGCTATTTAGCCTTTTTAGGCGTTTTTACTTTATTTTGAACGCTTTCTTACGTAATCTTCAATAAAATTTAGCAAGCATGATTCGTCAGAAGTAATTCGTCAGAAGGCAGAAGGAAGAAGGAAGAAGGAAGAAAGCCGATAATATAAGCTTTTTGGCGTTTTGAAATACTAGATTTATTTCCGCCACGTTGTACTAAGCGATTATACCTTCCGTATAAGTAGGTGAGTGGCAATAAACATAACTATGTTACGACTTGTAAATATGCTTTAAACCCGATGCCTTTGACCAATGACAACTGACAACTGACGACCATAACCAGTTTGCTTTATTCATGCCGACTTAGTTAGTCAAATATTAATCTAATACACCTCCAAGCGATCGCCTGCTGCCGTCGGCTAACTCAAACAGGGTGATGCGATTCAATCAATTAACAACCAACCTGTTAATAAAATTGAAGATGTGCAAAAACTT
>CAXTCQ010000187.1:11307-16568 GCA_964242965.1 uncultured Calothrix sp.
GTAGAAAGTAGTAGAATAGGAATCCCCTTGAGGTTACAAGTTCAACGTAACGGTCAAGTTGTCCAAGTGGCAATTAGCTCCGCAGATTTCGCCGCACGGCGCGAAAGCTAAAATTTTCGAGGGGTTCTAAGAATTCCGGTTTCCTAAAAGTTACCCGAATTCTGACCCTCACGAGTAAACAAAATCAATAAAACAAACTACTACATCAATCTCCACAAGAAATGCATAATTATAATCAAACAAATTTCCTCTTTATCTAAATAGCAATTCGATTTAAGCCGAAAATAGATTATTCAAAATAAAATAATAATTTTTAATCGCAAAATCAAAGATTTTCTAACTTCAGATATATTTCTACAAAAAAAAATAATTAGTAAGATGAACAAATTGCTACCAATTATCAAGCTAGATAATCCAACTTTACGTCAACCATCATCATTGGTTACGAATCTTGAAGATGAAGACATTCAACAACTAATAGACAATTTAATCGCAACGGCAATAAAGAATAACGGTGTGGGAATCGCAGCCCCGCAAGTAGCGGCATCGTGTCGTTTATTTATAGTTGCTTCCCGTCCAAATCAGCGATATCCAAATGCCCCCAAAATGGAGCCGACGGCAATGATTAATCCCAAAATTGTTAACCATTCTCAAGAAATAGTTAAAGATTGGGAAGGTTGTTTAAGCGTTCCCGGAGTCAGAGGTTTAGTACCCAGGTATAAATCTGTTAACGTAGAATACACGGACAGAAATGGCGACTTAAAAAACCAAGAATTAACTGATTTTGTAGCGCGAATTTTTCAACATGAATACGACCATCTCGATGGCATCGTATTTACCGATAGGGTAGAAACCAACGAAGACCTGATAACTGAAGAAGAGTATCAGAAGTTACAGAATTGCAATACTTAATCAAGATAATTCTAAAGATGTTCGACAATTACCTTTTCTTAAGGTACATTTAATCTATAGTTAACCTTTTGGCTGAATAGGGCTATCGGGTAATTGGGTAAATGACACAAACCATTAGTAGTAGCGAATTGAATCTCCAAAATCAACATCTAGATTCAATCAGCGCAGTTAGAAGCGATGAATTTCATCAAAACCTAGAAAGTAAAGAAGCGCCACATGTGGTGCAAACTTTGGTTCAGGAGTTGCAAATAATTCATGCAACAGCGGGGCGGATCAGAATCCGTGCTACTGATGGTAGTAGCATATTGTTGGATAGTCCATCGTTCAGTTCGTTATTGAATGCCATCTCTCAAGTTGGAGTAAGTGAAGCAACTTGGAACGAACAAACACAAAGTTTGATAATTTCGTTCGATCCCGAAGTGTTGTCCGTCGCACAGATGTTGGCAATACTCGACGAATTTGGTATAAAAGGGCATTCGCAGGCAGGAAGTAACCCCGATGTGTTTGCAGCTTGGAAATCGGCTGAATTTTGGAAAGAGCAAGGAATCGATTTGATACCCTTATTTACAGGGTTAGCTGTAACAAGTGGGTTGGGGATTAGCGGTTTAGTGTCGATACCGGTTTATATGGTGACGGCAAATGTGACGCGACGTGCAATATCGCATCTTCAACCATTGCTGACACAAACATCTTCACCTGCTATTAAGAATAATTCTCAAGTGCCTGCCAGCACAAATAACAATAAAATATCCGATTTGGTTAAACCATTATTGTCAAAATTGGAGAACTCATCTACTGTCGAGCGTCCTCGTTTAGTCGATACTGTAGAAAAAGTGGCTTACAGTGTTGTTCATGCTATCCCAGGACGGATTAGATTTAATGTACCTCGAATCGCTAAAGATGGCGCGTATGCGAAGCGGTTGGAAAGGTTAATTAACACCGAACCGCATGTTACCAGCGTGCGGGTGAATAGTGATGCAGCATCGATTGCGATCGCATATGAATCTTCGGAACTAACAGTAGCGCATTGGGTTAGTTTAATACAATTGGCAGATGAAGTAGTTGCACCAAGCATCCAAAGTATAGATACAACAGCGCAATCTACACCTGTAATACCGCAATCAAAACAATTGAAAACGGCTTCTGCGGTAAATACTATAGCCAGTACACCAACAACTACTCAAGGTAATAGTATTATTGCCGACTTCAAACCGCCTTTTCTGATTGCCTTAATCAATTTGGCAGCATATTATCCACTCGAAAGAATTCTTTTTAACAATTAGAAAAACCTTTTGAGTGGGTCGCGTGAAAATTCGGCTTTAGCTTTCGCGTTTTCGGGTTGGGATATATGACTAGAAAATCCTTCTTTATAAAGAGGGTTCAGGGGGATCGAATCAGTAATGGCACGTTTATACATCTTTAAAATCAAGTTATATAAACTTTCAAGGCTTCTGCTTTGAAATTAAATATTAATTAACTATAGGAATCCGGTTTGATTTTTGAAAAGATACGTAGGGTGTGTGTTAGCTTCTCGTAATGCACCGAACCCTTGATAACGGTGCGTTACGACTTGCGTAATCGCGCACCCTACAATACTGGTCCTCTCGACTAGTGGTTCGCCACATTAAATATGAAGGGTAAACGAACTTAAAATTTCTTTCTTTTTCTTTCTTTTTCTTTCTTTGTGTCCTTTGTGTACTACCCTACGGGAAGGCGAAGCGCCTATGTGGTTAATTTTCTTAGCCCACCCTGCGGGATCTAGCTACAAAATTAATGTGGTGGAGTACTAGTCCGTGTCATTAATTCTGAGGGGTTGCAAGAATCCGGGTTTCTTAAAGAAACCCGGATTCTAGACCTTACGGAAAAGTTAAAATCAATGAAACAGACCAGAAGTCATTTGTACATTTTGAAAGTTAGATTTGCAAGCGTTGCTAGTTATTTCTTTCTCGCGGTTATTAATTTTTAATAATCACTAATTAGCAACCAAAAAAACAGTTCATCTTATTTTATGAGAGTGAATCAATGGTACAACTCAAGGTGGATTTTCTACCCCCCTCCGTTGAATTAAATCAACATTCGCAAACCCGACCTTCAAAAAATGCGAAAATTGCTTTAATCGACAACAAAAAGCAAACCCCATCAGCAGGACAGAGTACAAAACCGCAACATCCCCAAATCTATTACACCGTCGTCCACAAGACAGCAGGAAGATTGCGGATACGAGTGCCGCACCTGCATCAATCCGACTACGCACAGCGCTTGCAAATCTTGCTGGAAACCGATAATTATTTCACCAGTTTCCGTATCAAACCAGCAGCAGCATCGCTAACAGTAACTTACGAACCTAACATCAAGACTACTGCGAATATTCAAAAGCACGTTAGCCATATACTGCAAGCAGCAAACCAAGTTGTCGTACTTAAAAATTCTCAACAGCAACCCAAAACTGAAGAGAAAGAATCCTACCCCAGTTGGAAATTTTCCGCAGCAGCGACAACACTGGCAATCATGGGGGGACCGTTTGGCTTATCCGTCCCACCGATGCTGATAGCGACAACCATCGCTTTAGCCACATTCCCAGTTGCACAGCGGGCATTTGAGGCGATTCGTGACGAACAAAAACTAAATATCGACTTCTTGGACTTGATGGCAATAGTCATCACCACCGTCCAAGGGCAATTTTTCACACCAGCATTGATGCTGGGCTTGATTGAAATCGGCGAGAACATACGCGATCGCACGGCACGTTCCTCAGAAAAACAAGCCTTGGACTTACTCAATTCCTTCGCCAAATTCGCCTGGGTTGAACGCAACGGTGAAAAAATCCAAGTTCCCACCGAAGAAGTAGTAAAAGGCGATACCGTCATTATCTACCCCGGCGAACAAGTCCCCGTCGATGGTGTAATTATCAGCGGCAAAGCTCTCCTCGACGAGCAGAAACTCACCGGTGAATCAATGCCAGTGATGAAGAGTGAAGGACAAAGCGTTTATGCCTCCACCCTAGTTCGGGAAGGGCAAATTTACATCACCGTCGAACGAGTTGGAAATGATACTTGCGTCGGTAAGAGTATCCAACTCATGGAACAAGCCCCCATCCACGACACCCGCATAGAAAACTATGCGACGAAAATTGCCGAGCGTGCCGTAGTGCCAACTTTGCTACTAGGTGCAGGCGTATTTGCAATGACACGGAACCCCGCTCGTGCAGCCAGCGTCCTAACTCTGGACTTTGCAACCGGAATTCGCGTATCCGTTCCTACCACCGTACTCGCCGCCCTTACCAGTGCAGCGCGTCGAGGCGTTCTGATTCGTAGCGGACGCGCCTTAGAACAACTTGCCAACATCGATACAATTGTATTCGATAAAACAGGCACCTTGACCAAAGGCGAAATCGCCGTAACTAACGTCGAAAGCCTGAATCCGGAAACATCAACAGCGCGAGTATTAGCTCTAGCATCCGCAGCCGAACAAAGATTAACTCACCCCGTCGCTGAAGCCATAGTCCGTCACGGTGAAGCCGAAAAAGTCGAAGTATTAGAACGCGAAAAATGGGAATATCAACTCGGCTTAGGAGTCGAAGCCATCATTGACGGAGAAATGGTCTACGTTGGTAGCGAACGCTTTTTACGCGCTTTATCTGTAGACATGACAGCCCTCGATGCTCGATGCACTCGTCCAGCGACAGCAATATATATTGCAAGCAACGAGCGACTTCAGGGTATAATAGAATATAATGATATACTCCGTCCTGAAAGCAAGCAAGTAGTTACAGAACTGCTGACAGTCGAAGGTGTAGAAGTTCACATGCTCACCGGAGACAATCAGCGAACCGCAAGCGCTGTAGCATCTCAACTTGGCATTCCCCCAGCTTATACCCACGCAGAAGCCTTTCCAGAACAAAAAGCAGCAGTCGTCCGCGAACTGCACGAAATCGGCAAAACGGTAGCATTCGTAGGCGATGGCATCAACGACTCACCCGCATTAGCATATGCGGATGTTTCCGTGTCCTTTGCTAACGGTTCCGACATTGCACGCGAGACAGCAGACTTAGTGTTAATGGATAATGACTTGCGCGGTTTACTCGAAGCCATCAAAATCGCTCGCACAGCCAAGCACTTAATCCAGCAAAACACAAGTATCATCGCCATTCCTAACGTAGCGGCGATGGTAGTAGCTGTTTTGTTCGGACTAAATCCCCTTGCTGCCACCGTTGTCAACAACGGTTCTACCGTCATCGCTGGAGTTAACGGTTTGCGTCCCGTTTTGAAAGGGAAAGGGTAAAGGGTAAAGGATAAAGTAATTTATTACACCTAACTTCTTATCTCCCCCTTTCCCTTTCCCCCTTCCCC
>CAXTCQ010000188.1:0-3841 GCA_964242965.1 uncultured Calothrix sp.
AAAGCAATACCACCTAACAAACCGTTGAGATTTGAGATAATCTTGATATTTGGAGGTAAATTGAGCTTGACAAATTTCGCTTCACCCCCACCAATATAGAGAAAATCGTAATTGAAAAGATGCTGTAGAGATGCGATCGCTTTCTCTAATCGACTATTCCATTTCAAAGCGCCAATTTTTTCTAAAGCAGCACGTCCCAACTGTTCTTCGTATGATTCACCTTTACGAAACCGATGGTGTCCCATTTCTAAATTCGGCACTAGTTTACCATCAACAAACAACGCCGAACCAAAACCCGTTCCCAAGGTAATTACTAATTCGACACCTTTACCAACAACTGTCCCCAAACCTTGCATATCAGCGTCGTTGATGACTAGCACGGGTCTTTGTAATAGTTTTGATAATTGATTTGCTAAATCAAATCCTAACCAATCGGGATGTAAATTAGCCGCAGTCTCGGTGACACCACCCCGCACTACACCCGGAAAACCGACAGAAACACGGTCAAACTCACCTGAAGAAGATGCTAATTGGGCTAGAGCATTTAAAATTGGTTCTGGTGTGGCAGGTTGGGGTGTATCCAATCGCGCCCTTTCAGTTATAGGATTACCATTAACGTCTAAAATCATTACTTTCACACCACTACCGCCAATATCAACCGATAGGGTGCGTGTAGATGCATTTACTTCAAGCACTATTACATTCTCCTTATTTGTAATTTGTTCTTTGTCGGTAGTCAGTTTTCAGCGGTCAGTAGTCAGTTATGATTTGTCCTTTGTAATTTATGATTTGTCCTTTGTAATTTCTTATGAAAACTAACCACCGACCACTGACTACTGACCACTGACTACTAACCACTAACCACTAATATGCACAGTTTTATTCCTCCATCGCGTTTTTTCCCGTATTTAACATGGACTGATATCGAGGCAATACCAAACAAAGAGAATGTCGTAATTATTCAACCTGTTGGGGCAATCGAACAACATGGTCCTCATTTACCTTTAATTGTGGATGCTGCAATCGGGATGGGAGTATTAGGACGCGCTTTAGAAAAGCTTGATTCAACTGTTCCCGCTTACGCAATGCCATGCCTTTACTATGGTAAATCAAACGAACATTGGCATTTTCCCGGAACAATTACCCTCAGCACCGAAACACTTTCGGCAATATTAATCGAAGTCGCTGAAAGTCTATATCGGGCTGGATTTAGAAAGTTGGTATTAATGAACTCCCACGGTGGACAACCGCAAGTTATGCAAATGGTAGCGCGAGATTTGCACATTAAATATGGAGATTTTATGGTATTCCCATTATTTACGTGGCGCGTACCCCATATTACCAAAGAATTGCTAACACCGAAGGAAGCACAATTAGGAATGCACGCTGGAGATGCTGAAACTAGTATCATTTTGGCACTTTTACCCGATCAAGTGAAGATGGAACGAGCCGTTGCTGAGTATCCACCCGCACAGCCAGAAGGTAGTTTATTAACACCAGAGGGAAAATTACCTTTTGCCTGGGCAACTAGCGATTTGAGTAAAAGCGGTGTAATTGGCGACCCGACAACAGCAACTACTGAGAAAGGCTCCAGCATTCTTGAATCAGTCTCTGATGGTTGGGTAATGGCGATTAAAGATATCTATGCTTTCTGTCAACCTCTACCTAGTTGACTGTTTCATTAATTTTGACATGTTGTGAGGGTCAGATCCCCGACTTCGCAGGAGTTGTCGGGGATCTAGCAACACCTTAGAAGTATTAGCAATAATAGTATTTTTTTATACCTATGTTGATTTTAAAAGAGCGGTATATATTTGGTTGGTTTACAAATAACAACTAACCATTGACGGGTTCCTAAAGGTAAACTAAGACAGCAGGGTAACTATTTAAACGAGGAATACATGACGAACATGGCAAGTAACCGCGACTACACGTTAATTATCGATAAAAGTGGCAGCATGTCCACACCCGACCAAGTAGGTGGTAAAAGTCGGTGGGATATCGCACAGGAATCAACTCTTGCACTCGCAAGAAAATGCGAACAATTTGACCCCGATGGTATTACCGTCTACGTGTTTTCCGGTAAACACAAACGTTACGATGATGTAACTTCGGCTAAAGTTGCACAAATCTTTCTGGAAAATGATCCATCTGGAACCACAAATTTAGCAGGTGTGTTGCAACATGCTACTGATAATTACTTCCAGCGTAAAAATGCTGGTGAAACGAAACCAAATGGTGAAACTATTTTAGTTGTTACTGATGGTGAACCTGACGATCGAAAAGCTGTCTTTGAAGTTATCATCAATGCGACTCGTAAGATGGAGCGCGATGAAGAATTAGCTATTTCGATGATTCAAGTTGGTACAGACCAGCAAGCAACAAAGTTTCTCAAAGCTTTGGATGACCAATTAACAAGTGTTGGTGCAGTGTTTGATATTTGCGATACTGTTACACTTGATGATATGGAAGATATGAGTCTTGCTGATATATTAATGAATGCAATAACGGATTAATTGAGATAACGGATTAATTGATTAGTTATAGCTTTTAAAAAAATCGACGACAGGCAAGAACTATGTTACGACTTGTAAACGTGGTTCAAAGCCTTACAATGACTAATCACAAGAAACGCTTTTTTGTACCGACCTACTTAAACAGTTCATTATGGCTACTGAACTTATTATTGGAGAATTGAATAATGTTAGAAAATCGTGACTACACTTTAATTATCGACAAAAGCGGTAGTATGGCTACCCCCGACCAAAAAGGTGGTAAAAATCGCTGGGTTGCTGCACAGGAATCAACTTTTGCTTTAGCAAGTAAATGCGAACAATTTGACCCCGACGGTATTACTATTTATGTATTTTCGGGTAGATATAAACGTTACGAAAATGTAACTTCGAGCAAAGTATCGCAAATTTTTCAGGAAAATGACCCCTCCGGAACCACCGATTTAGCATCTGTATTGAAGGATGCAACCGATAATTACTTTAATCGTAAAAGTGCAGGTCAAACAAAGCCAAATGGTGAAACGATTTTAGTTGTCACCGATGGTGAACCTGACGATAGGAAAGCTGTGATGCGAGTAATTATCGAAGCTTCTCGACGTATGGAACGTGATGAGGAATTGGCAATTTCTTTTATTCAAGTTGGTACAGACCAGCAAGCAACTCGCTTTTTGAAGGTTTTAGATGATGAACTTCAAAGTGCTGGTGCTAAGTTTGATATTTGCGACACAATCACAATGGATGATATGGAAGATATGAGTTTATCGGATGTATTGATGAATGCTATTAATGATTAGTTTATATACAGTTTTAGGTTTGAGTAAGTTTTGAATAGTAATTTATTGTTATGGATGAAATTGATAATCTACTATCTGAACTTCAGGATGAATATAGCTATACTAAACCAAAATCACCGCAGTCAAATTTAAGTCGGAATAAAGCTATTTCATCTCATCCAAAATCTACTTCGGCAATCGATAAGCTGCTTGCAGATGTCAAAAGTGACTTTCAGCAGAAAGATTTAGCTGAAGAATTGCAACGACAGGAAGAATTGCAAGCTGAACAGGTTCGTCAAGGGCAACTCAAAGCAAAACGACAGGAAGGTTTGAAAAAAGAAGCTAAAAGCTGGTTAAAAAACTTAGACCCACTTTCTTCAGAGGGACTTTGGTTTGAAAGGTTTGCAGAAGGATATCCATCGAAATTAGATGCAGCAGTTGAATATTTACAATCGATGGAATCTTAATTAGAATAATTCAGTATTTAAAATTAGGTTATACTGCAAACGGGTAAAAGCTGGACTGATGTCATGCTGAGGAACGAAGCATCTCAAA
>CAXTCQ010000188.1:3941-16514 GCA_964242965.1 uncultured Calothrix sp.
CTGCAAACGGGTAAAAGCTGGACTGATGTCATGCTGAGGAACGAAGCATCTCAAAAACTTTGACACTTGGTTATACTGCAAACGGGTAGAAGCTGGGCTTATGTCATGCTGAGGAACGAAGCATCTCAAAAACTTTGACACTTGGTTATACTGCAAACGGGTAGAAGCTGGGCTTATGTCATGCTGAGGAACGAAGCATCTCAAAGACTTTGACACTTGTTTAAAAGTAAAGCTTTGAGAGTGTTCCAAAAAATAAATGATCCAATCCTTTTTATCTTAAGCAACATCTTTGTGTAGTTTAGAATCTCGATATTATACAAAGATGCTACCTGCTGCTTACCGTAGTCCACTTATAAACTGTCATTCTGACCGCTCTTAAGAATCCCATGTTAAGAACGTAGTCGAAAAAAGCCGAAATGCGATCGCGTAAGCGACTCCGTTGGCGTAACCGTTCAGCGCTGCGGTAGGCTAGCCTGTAGGAGTATCCCGCTTGATAACTATCGACTACGATAAGTATTGAGATGCTACCCTGCGGGAACGGTATCGCTAAGGCGAAGCTAGCCTGCGGCAACGCTACGCGAACGCTAACGCGTAGCGAGTCCTCTTAGGACTCAGCGCGAACCTACGTGACTCATGACAGTTTGGGCACTTTTTTACTTGGAATACTTTAATCCTTTGTTAGATCGACTATAGAAGATTAGATTAGACTATATAACGAGTAAAGTTTTATTATACTTTTTGGGAATTAAATACCGAATATTTAACGCCCCATTCATGCATTGCATAAAGAAGCGGCTTAAGCGTTTGTCCTAAAGGTGTCAGCGAATATTCTACTTTAGGGGGAATTTGTGGATAAACTTCACGGTGAATAATCCCATCATCTTCGAGTTCTCGAAGTTGTTGGGTGAGCATTTTTTGCGTAATTCCCGCTAATGCACGTTGTAACTCACCGAAGCGTTTTACATCTGTCATCAATTCACGGATTATCAAAACTTTCCAGCGTCCACCAATTACTTTTAGCGTTGATTCGACTTCACAGGTGAGTTTATCGTGCTGTTCCAGGTTAGATTGCATAATAAATAAAAGAAGGGGTAAGGATAGTGGGTATATAAAATTTTCTAACTGTTCAAACAATATGGGGATGCGATTTAGCTTTTCCCGTTCCCCTTCGGACAACTGACGTGGTTTATTGATGTTCAGCACATCTTCTAATAATTTACGTTCTTCAACAGCTAATTCTAACAAAACCCGTCTATCTCCTTTATTTTCACGATAACGAACCCCAGTATTGAGAAGTCGCAGCGCAACCTCAAACTCTGGGTAATTAGCTGCTAATTCTTGCCAAATTTGCAGCCAAGTTTGCACGGCTTTATTGCTAACTATTTCCGACATCAATGTGGGAATATTTCTGACTATTCCTTGGGATAATGGGGAGAGTAATTTGTATTGCTGGAATAGTTGAATTAAGGATTGGATGTGATTTTTCCAGATGTTTGTTTGTGCGAAACAGTAGTAGTGTATCGAACAGGATCGCAAAGCAAGTGTCCGCTTTATACCGAATTGCTGCTACCACGTAATGAGTAAAGATATTATTAAATTTTATTAAACAGCTTATTTTTTAAATTCACTTTTTTGATTGATGGGGTCGTCATTACTACCAGTAAAAAGATAGGGATTTAATTTACTTGTAGACCCTAAAGGTAGGATAAGCCGAACGGGGCGATCGCATAACAAATAATTCCACACCCAATTCACTAAAACATGCAAACGGTTACGATTACCGGGCAAAAATGCTAGGTGGATAGCTAACCATAACAACCAAGCTAAAAACCCAGTTAAATTAACTTTACCCAAACTTGCTACACCGATATGTCGTCCAATAATTACCATCGAACCTTGATGACGATATTGTAGAGGTTGAGGATTTTTACCCTTAATTTGTCGCAAAATATTAGTCGCAGCTGTAATACCTTGCTGCGTTGCCACAGGTGCGACCATCGGCAATTTTCGATCTTGAAGCGCTGCCAAATCCCCGACAACGTATACTTGGGGGTATTCGGGAACTTGTAGTGTCGGTAATACCTCTACCCGACCGTTAGCATCAGTTGGCAGTCCCCATTTCTCGACGTTAGGGTTGCCACGTACCCCCGCAGTCCAAATTACAGTTTGAGTGGGAATCACCTGCGATTCGAGGTATACTGCATCTTCAGTTACCTGAGTGACACGCGATCGCACTCGCACTTCCACGCCCATTTGCTGCAATTTATACTTAGCATATGCACTCAAATGCGGTGGCATTTCTGGCAACAACCGATCGGAACCTTGCAGCAATAACACCCGCACGCAGCGGAAATCGACCGATGGATAATCTGTTACTAACGACCTGTGAATCAGTTCGATTAATTCGCCAGCTAATTCAACCCCCGTTGCTCCACCCCCAACTATCGTGAAAGTCAGTAATTGCCGTCTTCGAGACACATCGCCCTCTTCGAGCGATCGCTCAAAGCATTTCAGAATATGGTTGCGTAAATTTACGGCGTGACTTAAGTTCTTTAGAGGAAAACTATACTTACTTGCTCCCGCTACTCCTAAAAAATGCGAAGTACTACCACAAGCTAAAATCAAATAATCGTAATGAACCAAGCAACTATCGGTTTCTATTACCTGACTCACCGGGTCGATTCGCTTAACTTCTGTAGCGGCAAATTCAACATTAGGTATTTTTTTTAGCAAACTGCGAATTGGGCAAACAATATGCTCTGGTTCGAGTTGGCAAGCAGCAACCTGGGGAAGCAGAGGAGAGAAAGTATAATAATTATCAAAAGAGAGCAGCAACACCTCAATCGAAGCATTGGCAAGCGATCGCACTACTGACATTCCCGCAAAACCCGCTCCCACAACTACTACTCGTTGACGTGTCATCAATTCCCCCGTTCTTTGAAGTTGCTCCTATCTGCAATCTAATTGCGTTCTTCAAATTCTGCAACCAGGAAATCTCTGGAATTAGGGAGTAGGGAGTAGGGAGGTAGGGAGGTAGGGAGTAGGGAGGTAGAAGATGGAAGAGGTGGGGGAAGTAAATATAAAATTTTTCTTGACCTCCCCATCTCCCCATCTCCCTACTCCCCACTTTCCACTCCTACTCCCTTCTCCCTCTACTCCCCCTACTCCCTACTCCCCACTCCCTACTCCCTTCTTAAGCTTTAAGAAATCGACTAATTAAATCGCTAAAAGATTTTTTGAACTGGTGTCTGCGGTTCCACTTTTGAAACGCGATTTCGTATTCTTCACCCTTATTATTAAAAGTATTCCAACCTTCAAGTCCAGATAAAAGCGTAAAAAAGCATAAAGGGTACAGCGACCAAGAAATAGCCCAACCACCGATAAAATCGACTAAGAGAAAAAAGCCATTTATTATAACATAATTTCCTAAACGCTTCTGAAATCGCTTTTGACGGTAAATGTCAAAACTTAATCGTCGTTGAATATCTCCCTGTTGCACTAACCAATCACGTTCAGCTTCTTTGAGTGAGTCAGGAGAGATTTGCAACTCATCAGCAATTTCGAGGATTTGTGCGTATGAGAACTCTTTATTTTGGTCATTAGCTTGACGTGCGATCGCAAGATGCAAAATCTGCTGTACATCGTCTTGAGTATAAGAGCGAATCGATTTATTATCAGAATTTGTCATAATTTTAAGTCCTTTTAGATATCAAAAAAGCTAATATGTACTGAGTACTAAGTTAGAAAACTAGATATTTCACCATTGTGCGTTATACGTACATAAATATTCTGTATAAATTATTATAAAGATTAACCCGGAAATATTTAGCGTTCCAGCAGTTAACAGCACTGCTTCTATTATCCTTAAAGAACGCAAATCTAACCCGTGTTAAAGCAGATGGATTTCCCAACAAATCAATTACAAATTCCCGTAGCGATTAAATTCTGATGGTTGTAAACCGATCGTTTCGTCTTTTCCTGCCTATAACTCTCTTCTTCTCTGCCTCTGCGTACTCCGTGTCTCTGCGGTCATTTTCAACTTTTTATAAATCAAACCGAACTACAATATGCCATTAAATCCACGTATCGCAATTCTTCAGACTAATATTACCCAACTACAAGTCGATGCCATCGTCAATGCTGCAAATAGTTCATTATTAGGTGGTGGTGGTGTCGATGGTGCAATCCATCGTGCGGCAGGAAATGAATTACTCGCAGAATGTCGCAAACTCAACAGTTGTAAAACAGGAGATGCAAAAATTACCAAAGGTTATAACTTACCAGCAAAGTGGATAATTCACACCGTTGGTCCTGTCTGGCAAGGTGGAAATTACAGCGAAGATGCGCTTTTAGCAAGTTGTTACCGTCGCTGTTTGGAATTAGCAGTCGAACATAATATTAAAACTATCGCATTTCCTGCCATTAGTACTGGTGCATACCGCTTTCCAATGGAACGTGCTGCAAAAATTGCTCTAACTGAAGCTGATATGTTTCTGAAATCTAATGATTCGTTTGAACAAGTTATTTTTGTGGCATTTGGGCAAGATACATACGATTGTTACTTAGAGGCAATGCAGGAAGAAAAGGGGAAAGGGTAAGGGGTAAAGGGAAAATGTAAAGATTTACGGATACAGTGCGATCGCTCGAACGCGGACTAATAATTGACTATCAAAAGTCTGACTTCGTAAAAGTTGTCACGAGTACTTCGTCATGCGATCGCAATATATCTGGTTGAGTAACCATCAATTTTTACTTGTAATTGCGAAATCGATCGCGGATGTTGTGTAGTTATTTATAACATAATTAGCAAAGTAGCAAAATTAGGATGCACATACAACAACTGATTACAGAAGCGCTTAACCTACCTACTAACGCGATCGCCTATCATGTTAGTCAAGAACTAGCAGCAATTTATCCTCAAAAAGAACTCATAGAAGGTAACGACTCTACATTCAATTTAGAAAAATATGCTGAGGCTAACCTTTGCCAAATTCAATATGATTCCTCAATTTGCAACCAAATTTTGACTGGTTGGGATGGAATGTCCAATCATCTATATAAATATACAGAAAACGCTAAATTTGAGGTGCAGTGGCAAGGTGAGAAACTGGATGTAATATTGATGAGTTGGCAGTCAGGCTATTGTAAAATCAGATATTACTGGATTCTGGCTGATAGTAGAGAATTGGCAGAAAGCTTTTTGACTGCTGTTTGTGATTGGAATTCTGTAATTCGCGAAGAGGTTTTAGTTTTTGAAGATGGGTACTGGGTAAAAAATACCGACCTTTTCCATTCTATTAAAAGTGCAACTTTTGATAACCTAATTTTGCATGGCAATCTTAAACAAGACATTAAAGATGATTTAACTAATTTCTTTGCTTCTCAAGAAATTTATGCAGATTATAATATTCCTTGGAAAAGAGGTATTTTATTTACAGGCTCTCCAGGAAACGGTAAAACTCATACAGTTAAAGCATTAATTAATCAAATACAACAGCCATGCTTGTATGTTAAAAGTTTCCAGTCTCAATATGACACTGACAGTGAAAATATTCGCAAAGTATTCAAACAAGCAAGACAATCTGCTCCTTGTATTTTGGTACTAGAAGATTTAGATTCTTTATTAACTGACGAAAATCGCTCTTTCTTTTTAAACGAACTAGACGGTTTCGCTGCTAATCAGGGGATTGTCACAGTTGCTAGTACCAATCATCCCGAACGTTTAGACCCGGCTATTCGCGATCGTCCTAGCCGCTTTGACCGCAAGTATCATTTTCAATTACCAGATAACTCAGTCAGACAAGCTTATATTACATTGTGGAACAATCAGCTAAAAACTGCGATGCGTTTGTCACCAGAAGCTGTCAGTCAAATAGCAACAATGACGGATGGCTTTTCTTTTGCCTATCTCAAAGAACTGCTTCTATCATCAATGATTCGCTGGGTGGTAGAAATGACAAACACTAACATAGAAGAAATTCTAGTTTCTCAAATAGCTATTTTGCAAGAACAAATAAATAGCGTAACTACTAATAGCGAAGGTACAAAGGAGTTGGAGACTGACAAAAAATAAAACTTAGTTGAGCTACATAGTGGTTCGTGTCATTTATTCTAAGGGGGGATCTGATCCTCTCGAAGGGGTCAAAATTAATGAAATAGACCACGATGAAAGTTTGTGTCAAAAGTTTTGATGGGTTGTAGGTTGGGTGTAGCGCGTTAGCGTTACCCAACTATTAAATCTTGGGTTCCACTTCGTTTCACCCAACCTACTGGTCTGTATCATTAATTTTGATGGGTAATCTCTTGATAAAACTCTTCCTTTGTGACCTTTGTGCCCTTTGTGGTTAATTACTTAACCCATCAAAACTTTTGACACGAACCACTATTACCCGGAGCAGGTTCGATAAAAACTTGTAAGATAACGTCGATAGTAGCAGTAATATGTAATAAACGCAGATAAATCGACGTATTAACAAAGCAGGTAAATGTATAATTCAATTAAGTTGCCGAAAAAAATCATGTTGTTAGGTGCAGGAGAACTCGGCAAGGAGTTTGTAATCGCAGCTAAAAGACTTGGCAACTATGTTATCGCTGTTGACCGCTACGAAAATGCACCAGCTATGCAAGTTGCCGATTGTGCGGAAGTGATTTCGATGCTGAGTGCGGATGATTTAGAAGCAGTAGTTAGCAAACATCAACCCGATTTAATCGTTCCCGAAATCGAAGCAATTAGAACCGAAAAGCTTTTGGAATTTGAACAGCGAGGAATTACGGTAATTCCTACGGCAGCAGCAACAAATTACACAATGAACCGCGATCGCATCCGCGAATTGGCGAATCGAGAATTGGGTGTGAGAACTGCTAAATATGGTTATGCTTTAACCTTAGAAGAATTGATTGCGGTTTCCGATGAAATTGGATTTCCAAACGTAGTAAAACCCGTAATGTCATCTTCGGGAAAAGGGCAATCGGTAGTCAAAGAAAAGAGCGAAGTCGAGAAAGCTTGGAATTATGCGATCGCTAACTCTCGCGGTGACACCCAAAAAGTCATTGTCGAAGAATTTATTAACTTTGAAATCGAGATTACTTTACTAACTATTAAACAGTGGAACGCGCCTACTATCTACTGTTCGCCCATCGGACACAGGCAAGAACGCGGCGACTATCAAGAATCTTGGCAACCTGCAAATATTTCTGAAGATAAAATTCTGGCAGCACAAGAAATCTCCAAAAAAGTCACTGATGCTTTAGGTGGTGCAGGTATTTTTGGAGTCGAATTTTTTATCACTAAAGATGAAGTAATATTCTCCGAACTTTCTCCCCGTCCCCACGACACGGGAATGGTGACATTAATATCGCAAAACCTCAACGAATTCGAGTTACATTTACGTGCAGTTCTTGGTTTACCAATTCCTAACATCGAACAACTAGGAGCATCAGCTAGTGCCGTTATTTTAGCATCTGAGAAATCAGATTTAATTAGCTTTGAAGGAGTTGCGGAAGCGCTTGCAGAAAAAGACGTAGATATTAAACTTTTTGGCAAACCAACATCGCATCCTTACCGTCGCATGGGAGTCGCTTTAGCAAAAGCCGATACCACCGAAGCCGCACGCGAAAAAGCCACTATTGCCGCAAGTAAAATTAAAATTGGTTAAGGAGCGATCTATTATTTAAGTGGTGCAGGATGGAAACAAGAACGATAGAGGCATTGGTACGTGCTTACTTGTTGCGTTCAGGACGGCAATAGATTTGTACGAGGAATTTGAATTGGCTGTTGAGGCAGACAATTATAGTGATGCGAGTTTATTGGAAAGCCAAGCTGATAAAGTCTACGAATTAGCCGAAAATTTGGAGATAATTATAAAAGAACAAAGTGATAATTGATGTTATGGAAGATTTAAAATCCCAAATTCGATATGAATCGAAGCTAGCTGCAACCCGCGCACGGGAAGCTAAAACAGCATTTGCTGCAAACAACCTTTCTGAAGGTGGAGACTTAATGCGGCAAGCCCATGATGCTGGTAGGAGATGCCAACAACTCATCCAGCAATACCAATCGTTATCAAGCATAACTACTAGTGCCTGATATTACTTGTATATAGATTACCCTTACCGCTCGATTAAGTTTACCCCTTACCCTTTGCCCTTTCCCCCTCTTATCCCCAAATCCACTGCAATTCGATGGGCACAAGCAAAACCCGAAAATGCCACTGCATTTAAACCCTGACCGGGAAAAGTACTATCTCCTACACAATAAAGTCCCGAAATCGCCGTGCGGTTAAATGGCATTTTTAACAACCCCGGTAACTTTCGACGTGGAATCGGACCGTAAGTACCATCTTCGCGCCCTAAATAACGGCGATGAGTGCGAGGTGTTCCTACTTCTAAATAATCTAAACCCGCATTTAAACCGGGAAAAATCTTGGACAAACGCTCAATTACCCGCAAAGCAGCAGCTTCTTTTTGCGCTGTGTACTGACTTGGCGATAATCCTTCCCAATCCGCCAACCAGTGCGGTGTAAAAGCGTGAATAATTTGATACCCTTTCGGTGCTAAATCTGGGTCAAGCAATGTCGGAATCGAAACAAAAATTGTACCTCCCGAATCCGCCATTTTTTCCCATTTTTCCAGAATAATATGGTGACACTCGGTTTTATCGGGTAAAACTTCGGCTTTAACTCCCATGTGTAAACTTAAAAAACTCGGTGATTTTTCATAATTTTGTTGCTATTTCTTTTCATTTACTGGAATTTCTTCAAACGACAATAATTTACCAAAAGTATCCCAGCGAGTGGTATTGGAAACAATCCGCCGCGCCCGGTAATTATCCCCATTTGCCAATTCAACGCCAACAGCCCGCCCTTTTTCGATCAGGATTTTTGTTACCCGTGCTTGATATAAAATTTTGCCCCCAGCTTTTTCTAAGCCTTCAGCAAGCTTCTGGGCAATTTGTCCTACACCACCTTTGGGATAGTTAACACCTCCATAATGTCGGTCTGAAAACACCATCCCCGCATTAATCATTGGTGTCATATCGGCTGGAACCACCGACCAACAATAACATTCCATAT
Organism: uncultured Calothrix sp.; assembly: GCA_964242965.1. GTDB lineage: Bacteria > Cyanobacteriota > Cyanobacteriia > Cyanobacteriales > Nostocaceae > JANNFJ01. The sequence goes on from CAXTCQ010000188.1 coordinate 13,013, forward strand.
CGATGAACTTCAGGGGGAGTGAGGAGTTGGGAGTGAGGAGTGAGGAGTTGGGAGTTGAGAGTTAGGCATAGTAAAGCTTTTGTTTAGATATTTAGACAAGCTGGATCGCAATAGGGTAATTTTATAACTCCGCACCTCAGTAACAGACGCGAAATTTCGCGTCTCTACATCTCCTTATTCCCTATTCCCTAAAAAAATAAAAAGAGGGACAAGCCTGCTGCTGCTGACTAATCCCATCTACCGATCCTTAAAGAGAGGAGAACACTGGAACCAATATAGCCTTGATTGAGAATTTCTGTCAACTATTAATGCAATAATATCTCAATACGTAACAAGGTGATGCTTTTAACTGTCAGGGATACGCACAGAAAGAGTATGATGTTGTTTCAGTTCCGAATGAATGAAAAATTGGCGATCTTTCAGCTATGACACTACAATTACGAGTTTATGTTCCACCCCATCCCCTGATAAAACACTGGTTGGCGGTTGCTCGTGATGCTGCTACGCCCTCAGTGTTATTCCGGAGTGCAATAACGGAATTAGGACGCTGGTTGACTTATGAAGCGGCACGAGAATGGTTGCCAACGCTAGATGCAACCGTACAAACGCCTTTGGCTTCTACGGCAGCAACGTTTATTAATCCGGAGGTGCCTGTAGCAGTAGTACCGATTTTGCGGGCGGGGTTAGGATTGTTAGAAGGGGCACAAGGTATATTGCCGTTGGCATCTATTTATCATCTTGGTTTAGTGCGCGATGAAGCGACGCTACAACCTTTATGTTATTTAAATAAGTTGCCACAAAAGTTTGACCCACAAACGCGAGTATTAATTACAGACCCGATGTTAGCAACGGGTGGGTCGATTATGGCAGCGATGGCAGAATTGACACATCGGGGTGTTGACCCAGCTTTAACGCGGATTGTTAGCGTTGTCGCGGCTCCACCTGCTTTGCAAAAATTGAGTGCTGCTTATCCAGGTTTGATTATTTACACAGCTTGCATTGATGAGGGTGTAAATGACCAAGGGTTTATTGTTCCGGGATTGGGAGATGCAGGCGATCGCATTTTTGGGACATGAGCTAGTATGCAACAAGATAAGCATTTCTAAAACATCGCAGCGTTTTTTCAAGGCGGTATAGATATGAGTCAACGTGATGGTTTTGCCAGTGGCTTTTTCGCTGGAGCGATTGTCGGTAGTGTAGTCGGTGGATTTGTCGGGGCATTAGTGAGTACGCGACGCGAGAGCGAATTTCTCGAAGAGGAGCAACAACTCAATGCCCGACCAATGGAAGCCAAGAAAACTCAAGCAAATCGCCGTCAAATGCATTCGAGCGAAGTTGAAGGTATGGAAACAGCTAGGCGATCGCTTGAAGATAAAATTGCCCAACTCAATGCCACAATTGACGAAGTTAGGCAACAACTAGGCAATGTAAACGGCACATCATCTCCCAGTCAAAGCGAGCGTGCATCTTTGTAGTAGGGAGTAGGGAGTAGGGAGTAGGGAGTAGGGAGTAGGGAGTAGGGAGTAGGGAGTAGAGGAAGAATGCATTTTTCTTTAAAGCTTTTATTAGCCCTTTAGTCCTTTGTCACTCGTGCTAACGACTGACTACTGACCACTGACAACTAACCACTACCCCCAGTATGAATTCTTTGTTAGTATGGCAAATCTACACACACGGCACGATATCAACTCGTTTACAATCGTATTAAAAAGGTATCTGTTGACATTTAGCACAAAACCGACCCATTTAGGAGTTATTCAATGCTGTTTGCTGTTACTGTTTTATCTACGTTTATCCAAATTTACAGTTTTTTGCTGATTATTCGGATTCTTTTGACTTGGTTTCCAAATATCAATATGTATAATCAGCCATTCTTGGCATTGACCCAAATTACTGACCCTTACCTAAATTTATTCCGTTCCATAATTCCTCCCCTTGGTGGAATTGATTTTTCACCGATGCTAGCGTTTATAGTACTTAACTTGGTCAGCGGTGGAATACAACAACTTGGACTCGCATTGGCGTAGAGCCTTTGTACTAGCTAGTAGGATTAAGTCTAGATTAAAAATTTGCCTGCTTTGCTTTGCGATTGTGGAGACGCATTTTCAAAACGTCTCTACAATTTACAGCCATTTTCAGGTAAATAGACTAAATAGATAGAAAAGGGCTTAAAAAAACTCCACATCTTAAAATTCAGTAGAATTTTATCATTTTCGCACTTGAGCGCCAAATCCAGCCGCTTTGAACTGTTTTAGTTTTAATGGTTCGGGCTGGTTTTTTGGTACAGAAATTCTCAATTCAAAATTACTAATGCCTGGTGGCACTTCGGCAATTGAACCAAGCCGGGTTCGGTTTTGCATTACAGGGTCATTGTTCGCATCATAGATACGCCCAAATATATCCGCATCGTAGACCAATTTGTTTGTAGCATTATCAGCTTTGCCATTGACAATAAAGCAGTTTGCAGCCATTGGCGAACCGCCACTAGTTACTGCACCTTCGCCAATGTCGTCCGGACAAACTTCGTATGAAATATCAAATAGCCGTATTTGTGTCAGCGCTATTGCAGAGGGAGTTAACACCCACGATAGTACTACAAACACGCAGGTAATGAGAGTAACCGCAAGCGATGTCTGACGACAAGCCGCTATTGAGCGTCTACGCAACTGCATAAAAGATACCGTAAATAAATCCAACCATAAGAAAATTTTACCCTTAACCAGGGCATGAAATTTACCTCTTTGGAGTTGGAGATATTTGTTCAACTTCTATAATATTTAATAAACTTAAACCTCGTCAATATTGACTTATGACACCAGATGAGATTGAATCAGCCTTGCAATCAGCTTTCAATAGTTGTGAGGCAGCTAGTTGTCCGCTTAATGACCAACAAAAACAAATTTTAATGCAAATGGTCGAGCAAATGCAGCTTGATTCCAATCTTGATGGTTTTGATGAAAATCCGTTAAACGAACTTGCCCCAGAGGAATTGCAGTTATTTTTGGGGTATGTCGAAAACCAAGAAGCGCAAAATCTATCTTGGAAAGCGCAATTACTCAATGATTGGCTACGTGGAGAAGATTCAGGCGAAGTGCATTTTATTCGCCAGCGCTATGGGGTACAGTGGTTGGATCGGTTAGACCGCCGTCATTTTGATACATTAGCAATTCGTAATCCACTGAAATTAAAAGTAGGCGATCGCATTGAAGTTTGTAATGCTCTATGGGAATGGGTACAAGATGAAGGTCCGTGTCAGCGCGAATGGTATCCTTGCACCGTGATTCAAACCATTGAAGCTAGCGATGGAGAAGATTCTTTTAATAATTGCGTTGTCCGTTTCCATAATGGTGCAGAATATGAGATTCACGGTATTTACGAATGGAATCAATGTAATTGGCGGTGGAGTTAGGAGTTAGAAATTAGGAGTTAGGAATTAGGAGTTAGGAATTAGGAGTTAGAAGTTAGGAGTTAGGAGTTAGGAGTTAGGAGTTAGGAGTTAGGA
>CAXTCQ010000189.1:0-16460 GCA_964242965.1 uncultured Calothrix sp.
ATTGACACCTACGCCGAACAAATATGGGGCTTATCCTCTTAAGTTGACACCAATGAGCATTGCTGTGCCCCTACGACTGTACCTCACTTGAGAGGGAAACGCTATAATCTGGCTCGCACAATTTTATCGTGACGGCAGGATTTTGCGTATTCGAGCAGACGATATGTACTATTCGCGTTCTTAGAATAGCGATCGCATCAAAATCTTTAAAATTATTGTTAAGGAGACGCGAAATTTCGCGTCTCTACATTTTCTAACCCACCGCAGTTAATTGCTGTTTAAAAAAAGCCTGCATCACCGTTTCGGCGATTTGCGGACTCGTTAAACCCAACTCTGCCTTCGATTCGTTTGGTTCGGCATGTTCGACTAAAATATCTGGTACGCCGATACGCTTCACGGGTACAACAATATCAGCATCTAACAACGCTTCTGCAACTGCCGTACCAAAGCCACCCATCAAGCAACCTTCTTCTAATGTTACCACGCGACCAATTTTCTTAGCCAGTGGCAAAATCAACTCAGTATCCAACGGTTTGGCAAATCTTGCATTGATTACCGTCGCTTGAATGCCATGCTCGTTGAGGACTTCGGCAGTTTGCATTGCCAGGTAAACCATCGTCCCGTATGCAACTAAAAGCACATCATCGCCGTTGCGGAGAATTTCACCCTTGCCGATTTCCAAAGCCTCCCAACCTTCTTCCATCAAAGGTACACCGTAACCGCTACCGCGAGGAAAACGCATTGCGATCGCGCCATCAGTATAATTAACCCCAGTTACAATCATCTGTTGTAACTCGGCTTCATCCTTGGGTGCCATCAACACCATATTGGGAATGCAGCGCAGGTAAGCAATATCATACATCCCTTGGTGCGTCGGACCATCTGAGCCAACAATTCCTGCCCGGTCTAAGCAGAAGAACACGGGTAGCTTTTGGATACATACATCATGAATAATCTGGTCGTATGCCCGTTGTAGGAAAGTAGAGTAGATGCAACATACCGGACGCATTCCCTCGCTTGCAAGTCCTGCTGCTAAGGTGACTGCGTGCTGTTCGGCAATACCTACGTCTATATACTGGTTGGGAAGTTTTTGCTGTAATTTATCTAACCCGGTTCCGGTCGCCATTGCCGCAGTGATACCGATGATTTTCGGATTTTGTTCGGCAAGTTTGACCAAAGTATGGGCAAATACTTTGTTGTAGCCAGGAGGTTTGGGCTTAGTCGAAGGTATCGCTTTACCAGTTGTGACATTAAACGGTGTTTGAGCATGGTATCCAACTTGGTCTTTTTCGGCAAGTTCGTAACCTTTGCCTTTAGTTGTAGCCACATGCACTAAAACTGGTCCGGCAATTTGATGCGCTTGTTGGAATGTGGCAATCAATTCCTCTAAGTTGTGCCCATCGACAGGTCCCATATAGGTAAAACCAAGTTCTTCAAACACCGCACCAACTTTCGGTACAGCTAATCGCTTCATCCCTTCTTTAATACTGCCAAGTTCGAGCGACTCACCAACGAAAGGAATATTTTTAAATTGTTCCTCGAAGTTGTCGGTGAAGAACTGCATCGGTGGGGAAAGACGCATTTTATTAAGGTAGCGCTTAATTGCACCAACGTTAGGAGAGATGGACATCTCGTTGTCGTTGAGAACTACCAGTAAATTGGTTTTCGGTAAATGTCCAGCATGGTTGATAGCTTCGAGTGCCATTCCACCAGTTAGCGCACCGTCACCAATAATAGAGGCAACTTTAAATTTTTCGCCTTTCAAATCCCGCGCTAAAGCCATACCCAAACCGGCGGAGATACTTGTCGAAGCATGTCCCGCACCGAAGTGGTCAAATTTATTTTCGCCGCGCTTGAGATAACCCGCGATACCATCTTTTTGGCGTAACGTGTGGAAGTCGCTGTAACGTCCGGTAATCAGTTTGTGGGGATAAGCTTGGTGTCCAACATCCCAAATCACTTTATCGCAGTCGAGGTCGAGTGTTTGATAAAGCCCAAGCGTTAATTCAACTACACCTAATCCAGGTCCCAAGTGTCCACCAGTTGCCGCAACGGTTTGGAGATGCTTGTCACGAATTTGGCGGGCAATCTGTTGCAACTGGCGAATGGATAAACCGTGCAACTGGTTAGGGTGGGTAATTTCACTCAGGTGCATACTATAAGGTTTTCCTCTCTAAGTATTTCTTCCTTTTATTTTCCCACGCTCTGGCAACTAGCCATATCAGTTGCATTGCGGCTATTTCTGATAATTATTGTATTTTATATTACATATTACAAATTTTAATGGGTTTGTAGGGGCACTGGGCTTTCGCCGTGCCCCTACGTCGTGCCCTATGCCTCAAATGCCCATTACTGAATTTTTATTTCACTTCTACAGGTTGGGGAATAATATTTTGACCTTCTGGTGGAGTAAACCAAAATCTCATATTGGAACCTTCGATTACAATTTCGCCTTCAATAGTTTGAATAAATAACCGACCATTTTCAATACTTAAAATATTTTTATTCGCTGCTGAAGATGATGAAAGCGATATAGGTTGTTTCGGATCGGAAATTTGAGATTCTTCCTCAATCAATGGAATTGCAAGTTGAGGGTCGATGGATGTATCATTTACAATCTCCAAAATATTTGGGCTTGTAGATATAGCTGGTTGAGTCAATGGCAGTGTTTTGTTATCCTCGCTAGGACTAATCCAAACCACGCGATCGCAACTGTGAACTACTATCTCCGAAGCGTAGGTTTTAATAAACACGCTTTCCTTACTAAATGTAATATCTTGAATAGGTTGCCAACTATCATGGCTAAATAGAAGTAAGTTAATGCGTGCGTTATCTAATGGACGATCGGCTTGATTTCGCCAAATTTTCCATATATGTAGAGCTTCAGCATAGTTCATTTGGGAACCAATTGGAACAGGATGATATTCGTAACGCATTAATCCACGTTCGATTCCTGTTGGCATCAAGTGATTTTCTAACAGTACTTGATTAATTTGTTGCCAATAGCTTGATTCATGTCGTACAAAAAAAATTTTGAATTGACTTGCTAGATTTACTGTAGCTAGTAGTAAACCTTTTTTTGTTAATAATTGAATTGTGTCAGATACAGGTTCGACACGCAAATTATGATTAAAAGTAAGTTTAGCTCTACCTTGGATAAATTGTTGAATTAATGCAATATCATCAAGTTTTTCAATTGTATTCATTGGCATTGACCTGGAATTTAACTATTTCCTTTTCGATATGCATTACTGAAATTGTTACTACTTCATTTACAAAATCAAAAATGCAATTACGCAGGAATTAAACGATAAGTTTTATGATTGTTGCTAATTAAAGTTTCAATAATTTATCAATGCATCCGGATAAAAATATAAATAAAAAATACATTCAATTACGTGTTATTACTTACTTAAGCTCGAAGTTTTGTTTTGGAGTTGGTAAATTCCATATAACCTGTATTATCTAGGCTGTAATTTACGTTCTAGATACACAATTTATTTATATAATTCAGGATAATCCAAAAGCTAATTGATGCTTTAGTTTTGTAGGTTGGGTGTAACGAAGTGAAACCCAACGCATGAATGTTGGGTTACGCTTCGCTCCACCCAACCTATGTTACTTATAAGGATAATAAAGTAAGAACAACCTAGTTTCGAGATAGCTCGCGCATTGCATCCCAAACTTTTCCCGATTTGAACCTAACTGTAAACCAGATTTTTCTTTTCTTGTATGGTGTAGTCATTAAAGGGGCAGCTTGGCAATACGGTCGATCCACTCCTTTGCACTTGATGCTGCCCAAATCATTAGCAGTTCCTCAATAACAAGTTCTATTGGTAGCTTTTGAGAAACGATAATGACTCCTGCACTCTGATTGCTGGTAATAAACGAGGGCGAATTCCGATGGCATCGTTTTACGGTCGTGACTAACAAGAACACGCCCTTGCCGTGCCGCGATCGCCAACACTTCTGAATCTTTAACGCCTTCTAATCCAGCATTGAAAGCATTTTGAAAATCAACTTTGGGTTCTTGTCGCACAACCCCCGCACGCACTGCCTCCTCTGCGCGATCAAAATAATTAGTTTAGCTACAGCGATCAAAGGACAAGCTACGACAGTCAATTAATACCAACTCCCAATAAAAAAGGGCAGGTAAAAACCCACCCTTAGAATAAAGAAAAGACAATTAAAACTATTACTTTGCCTCAATCGCCGGCGCACTCAACGATACCGTATTCGCATCTTTATGCTGCGCTAAAGTCGGCACCGAATCGCGCAATCTTGCAGTTAACTGCACAGTTGTCGAATCATAAATTTGAGTCAACATCTTGGGATACAAACCAATCCCAATAATTGGAATCAACAAACAAGCAATGATGAAAACTTCACGAGGTTCGGCATCAATCAAATTCTGATGCGAAACTAATTCTTCATTTTCTTGACCGTAGAAAATTTCACGCAACATCGACAGCAGGTAAATAGGAGTGAGAATTACACCAACTGCCATCAAGAAAACCACAATCACTTTAAAAGTCGGACTGTAGGCATCGCTGTTTGAAAAACCCACAAATATCATTAACTCTGCCACAAAACCGCTCATTCCTGGCAATGCTAAAGATGCCATCGAACAGGTAGTAAACATCGCAAAAATCTTTTGCATCCGCTTACCAACACCACCCATTTCATCCAACATCAGAGTGTGGGTGCGGTCGTAAGTTGCCCCAACCAGGAAGAACAAACTAGCCCCTATCAAGCCGTGCGAAACCATTTGCAATACTGCCCCACTCAAACCTAAATCGGTGAAAGAGGCAATACCAATAGTCACGAAACCCATGTGTGAAATCGACGAATAGGCGATTTTCCGCTTCAGGTTGCGCTGGGCAAACGATGTTAGGGCAGCGTAGATGATATTGACTACCCCCAAAATCACTAATACCGGTGCAAAATAAGCATGGGCATCGGGAAGCATCTGAGCATTCATGCGAATTAAGGCATAACCGCCCATTTTCAGGAGAATTCCCGCTAATAGCATGTGAACGGGTGCGGTAGCTTCGCCATGAGCATCAGGGAGCCAAGTATGGAGGGGAATTATTGGCAATTTGACCGCGTAAGCGATTAAAAATGCCCCGTACATGAGAAGTTGGAAGTTTAAAGCGTAATCTTTGAGGGCGAGCGATCGCATGTCAAATGTGACCGTATCGCCATAAAATCCCATTGTCAGGGCTGCGAGCAATATAAATAAGGAACCGCCCGCTGTGTATAAAATAAACTTGGTTGCTGCGTATTGCCGCTTTTTACCGCCCCAAATCGACAGCAAAATGTAGATGGGTACGAGTTCGAGTTCCCACACCAGGAAAAACAACAGCATATCCTGGACTGCGAAAACCGCAATTTGCCCGCCGTACATTACCAAAATCAAGAAGTAGAATAATCTTGATTTGAATGTAACGGGCCATGCAGCCAATATAGCCAGCGTTGTAATGAATCCGGTCAAGATAATCAAGGGCATCGACAAACCGTCAGCCCCTACCGACCAGTTTAAATCGAGTTGGGGAACCCAAGGGTAGCTCTCGACCAACTGCAAATTCGGGTTAGCAAAGTCATATCCCGTATAAAACGCACAAACAATGAGTGCAAAATCGACTAGTCCGACTATCAGCGCGTACCAACGCACGGTTTTGCCATCTTTATCCGGGATGATGGGTATCAGCAACGATGCCACGATGGGCAAGAGAATTATCGTTGTCAGCCACGGGAAATTAGCTGTATTCATTGAGGTCTTTGTAGTTACGAAATAATGAAGTTCGGCTATCATCCACTAGATATTAACTAGCAGTTCTTTTCTATTTTGGTCTGCTTTGTTAGGTTGATTTAATAAACAATAAAGGAAGGGAATCGGGAGATGGGAGATGCGGGGATGGGGAGATGCGGGGATGGGAAGTGTGAAAATAGTTTCCTTTTGCTCCTCCGCTCCCCTACTCCCTATTCCCTACTCCCTACTCCCTTCAAGTCACACCAAAGACAATCACTAAGCCCAAAACTGCGCCAAATACAATCAGCGCGTAGAATTGAACGCGACCGCTTTCGAGGTATTTTAGACCTTCGCCGCTGACGAGGGTAAAGAACCCAGTCAGGTTAACTGCACCATCGACAACGCGGAAGTCAACTTCCAAAACTTGACGGGCCAGACGGCGCAACCCAAGCACAAAAACTTTGTGATAAATATCATCAAAGTACCATTTGTTGAGCGAAAGCTCGTAAAGTGGTTTAATTTGCGATGCTAGAGCATTCGGGTCAATTACCCGCATCAAGTACATCAACGAAGCCAAGGTAATCCCAATTAGCGAAATACCCACCGAACTACCCGCCATGACGTAAAACTCGTTGGGGTTGAATTCGGCGGCTTTTTCGATTACTTCTGCCAAGTTTTCGTTGGGGGAGTGAATAAACTCTTCAAAGTAGTTGGCAAACGGCGTACCAACCAAACCGATCAACATCGAAGGAATCGCCAACACCAACAACGGTAATGTCATCGTCCAAGGCGACTCATGGGGCTTGTCGCTGTGTCCGTGACTGTGGTCATCATGATGTGCGCCACCAGTTGCGGATAATTCGCCCTGTTTCATCGCTCCAGGACCAAAATTCGGTGTCAGCGCTTCGCCTTCAACGAGAATCGTTGCGGCTTTCTTCAGTTTCTGAATAATATTCTGGTCTTTACCCCGGAACCCACCTTCAAAGGTCGAGAAGTACATCCGGAACATGTAAAACGCAGTAATTCCAGCAGTTGCATAACCGACAAACCATAACAACGGGTTTGCTGCAAATGCTGCACCGAGAATTTCATCCTTCGACCAGAAACCTGCAAACGGGGGAATACCCGAAATTGCCAAGCAACCAATCAAAAAAGTCAACCCTGTAAATGGCATGTACTTCCGCAATCCACCCATCAAGCGCATATCCTGCGCCAGTACGGGGTCGTGACCGACAACACCTTCCATACCGTGAATTACCGAACCCGAACCCAGGAATAGCATTGCCTTGAAATAGGCATGGGTCATGAGGTGGAAAAGTCCGGCAGTATAAGCGCCGACTCCCATTGCCATCACCATGTAACCTAGCTGGGAAATCGTCGAATATGCCAAACCCTTTTTAATGTCATTTTGGGTAATTGCAATTGTCGCACCCAAAAACGCCGTGAATGCGCCTGTGTAGGCAATTACATTCATCGCCGCTGGTACATTTTCAAACACGGGGTACATCCGGGCAATCAAGAATACACCCGCTGCCACCATCGTCGCTGCGTGAATCAGCGCGGAGATGGGAGTGGGACCTTCCATTGCATCGGGCAACCAGACATGTAGGGGGAATTGGGCAGATTTAGCAACCGGACCGAGGAAAACCAAAATCGCTAGTAAAACGGCGAGAAAATTGCTCACGGAACCTGTTTGTACCAGTTCGGCGAGTCTCGTACCCATGACATCAAACTCAAAGCTTCCCGTGGCCCAATATAGTCCGAGAATACCTAACAGCAAACCAAAGTCACCAACACGGTTGGTTACAAAAGCTTTTTGACAGGCATCGGCAGCAGCCTTACGGTCGTACCAAAATCCAACTAGCAGGTACGAACACATCCCCACCAATTCCCAGAAAATATAAACCTGTACGAGGTTGGGACTTATTACCAACCCCAGCATCGACGAACCGAACAAGCTGAGATAGGCATAAAATCGGACATAGCCAGGGTCGTGCGCCATGTAGCCATCGGTATATATCATCACCAGAAAAGCTACAGTCGTCACAATTACTAGCATTAAGGCTGTGAGGTGGTCAACTGTATAGCCCATGCTGAGGTGAAAGTTACCTGCCGATGCCCATTCAAAAATATGGCTGTAGGGTGCGTGTCCTTGAATTTGGCTCCACAATATGGCTATTGACAGCCCCATTGCCGCACCCATTATCGAGATAATTAATGCAGCACTTGTCTTTCTTTGGCTGTTCGTCACCTGATTGAACGAGATTAGTCCTAGCCCGACCAGCATTGCCCCTAAGAGCGGGAGTACCGGAATCAGCCAGACATACTGATAGATTACTTCCATCACTGACGCCTACTTCTAGAATTTTTGATTAAGTTGTCGCAACTGTTAACAATTGTTACACACACCTTTTAGCATAAAATACCCCACCCGATAGTATTGGGGAGGGGTAATTAAGCTTGGTTTTAGATTTAAGCACCAAATACCGGGCTAAAGTTTCCACAATCAGCGCTTCGAGCGGCTTTTTATCAAGTGTCCCAAATAAAAAAGCACAAGTAATTTTTGGTTTGTAACTAGACAAGCTATTATTTACCTGCATTAACAATCTACCTCAGGGCTGATAACTCTATTTCCAACTTAACTCACGAATGCCAGTTCGCTCAAGGAAGGAAACATTTAAAGTTATGTTTTCTGGCTCTGGGTAAACGTTATAGGTTAAAAAACAAATATTTTAATTTGTTGGCTCAAAGTATTTACACGACAAATTATCAAATTTCGGGGGTTAAAACCCCGACCCCTATGGGTCGGTGCGCTTGGGGCGTTTCTTGTGGGGGAAGCGGACACGCATAACGTGCCGTATGGCTGAATCCCCATATATAAACACACGAATTCCTTCTTCCTTCTTGAAGCGTCGGACAAGACTTGTATGCCTATCCTACGGGATAAACGTCACAAATCGCCCGCATTCAAACACTCAAGTATGTGCCATGACGCGAGAAATTGGATCGTTTTTTAATGAAATATTTTCAAGCTAACTTAGCGATCGCGCTACTGTAAGTTCGATTTAAGTTTGTATAGCTCGCTTTGATTTCATTTAAAGCGATTAGTAAATCATCGCGTCCGCGAAAACTTTCTAAACGCTGTCGGACATTGCCGTTGTCAATTAGAAGCAAAGTTGGCAGCGACTTGAGTCGGTACGTATTAGATAATTTAAAATTTTGGTCGGCGTTAACCCCGACAAGTCTAATTTCCCCTCCACATTCGGCTTGAAATTGCAACAGTAACGGATGAATGACGCGACATAAACCGCACCAGGGCGCTTCAAAGTTCACTAAAACAGGAATAGGAGATTCTAAAACTTCTTGAGTAAATGTTCGCTCACTAACCGACAACACCATGATGCCTCTAGATTTATAGGGTTTTAATATCAAGCTAGCTATCAGTGACGATACTTAATTGTACAGATGATTTACTGTGCAATTCATTTGATTAGCATCTTCGGATATCGAATATTAAAAGCCGACTCGAGGATATTTTGAGCTTGAAACACCCATTACTTCCTTTTTGTCCACTTAGCATGTAGTTGCTAGATATAGCTTTGAAAAGCGAAATGTCTCGCCACAAGCCAAGTAACAGGTATTAATTCTTTTACAGACCAATCGCACCCCCAACTGATAGCTGCTTCAATTCATCGTACATTGATTTGGCAGTAATTGATGAGAATAAATTGCGATCGGATTAGTATTGGTAACGGATGTCAAGCACATTTGTGTCAGATTTAAAATCGGTAACGGATATACGTAGCATTTGTGGTAACTCCTGTCAAATACAATTTAAAGTAACCATCTATCGCAAATTCAAAATTGTATCTGACTAGTTGAGCGCATCAGCCAGGGGTGCGACCACCAAAGCAGCATCACGAATATAACGATACCCAAATAAGAGGGACGAAGAAATTCTTGCCACTTCAATGACTGCCTGCCATCCTTGATTGCTGCAAATGGAATAATACTCGTGCTATCCTTTAGCGCAGTAAATGCGTCACCATAGCGTGAAAGCAGACGGCGATCGCCATGCCAAACCCCAAATAAATGGTGCAAAATCAAGCCCCCGGAAGTAGCTATTGTAAAAGTTGTACCCAACCAGAGAGTATGAGCTACACACCAAATGATTTGCCCGACCATTTGGGGATGGCGAGTAATGCGAACAATTCCTGCTTCATAGAGATGAACTTGGGGCTTTTGAATAGCTGCAATTTCTAGTAGATTGAATGTGGCAGGATATAAAAACAAAAACGAAATAGCCGACAATACCCAAACGAATGTTTGCATCCCTGGCAGTCCTTGAACTTGCCATAGTTGTAAACCATCGTAACGATGGTTGAAGAAGTAAATAATTAAAATCGCAGCCAAGGGGAGGCTGACCAAAGCAAAAATGATGCGGTATAGCCTTGCGCCAATGTGTTTTTCTGCCCAAGGACGCAAAGCTGCTCCACCACTGTGAGCGATCGCAAATACTATTTGTAATCCCAGTATGACAAAATGACTGGGTGTCAACCAAGTTGGCAGTATCAAAGACATAAATGAAGTAATAATCAAGGAAAACTTAATTTCAGTACAACGAATCCCACGTTCATATTCAAGCCTAAGACTTTAGTCAGCACTAATCGTGCTATTGTCTTTTTCGATTCCTGCCTCCAAATTTAAAATACAATCGCATTCGATCGGATAAAACTGATACACGCCTAAATGTATTTTAAATAGCTATAGCTCCTTTTTTGAGTTTGTGTGTTGAGCCTTATGTCTGACCTTCCTTTTACTCTAGATCAGTTACGTATCCTCAAAGCGATCGCCGCAGAAGGGAGCTTCAAGCGAGCCGCCGATAGCCTCTACGTATCTCAACCTGCTGTAAGCTTGCAAGTGCAAAACTTAGAGCGTCAACTCGATGTGCCCTTATTCGACCGTGGAGGTCGTCGCGCTCAATTAACCGAGGCAGGGCATCTACTTCTCGGCTACGGTGAAAAAATTCTCAGTTTGTGTCAAGAAACCTGCCGCGCCATTGAGGATTTGCAAAACCTCCAAGGCGGTACTTTAATCATCGGTGCTTCCCAAACTACTGGCACTTATTTATTGCCCAGGATGATTGGTATGTTCCGACACAAGTACCCCGATGTTGCCGTACAATTGCACGTCCATTCAACCCGGCGCACAGCCTGGAGTGTAGCCAACGGACAAGTCGATTTAGCAATCATCGGTGGTGAAATTCCTGGCGAACTCTCCGAGTCGTTGGAAATGATTCCTTACGCCGAAGATGAATTGGCGTTGATTATACCCGTGCAGCATCCTTTTGCCAAACTTGAAACAATTCAAAAAGAAGATTTATATAAACTACAATTCATCGCCCTCGATTCGCAATCTACAATTCGCAAAGTTATCGACCAAGTCCTGGCACGCAGCGATATCGACACGCGGCGTTTTCGAGTCGAAATGGAGCTAAATTCCATCGAAGCAATCAAAAATGCCGTGCAATCGGGCTTAGGTGCTGCCTTTGTCTCGACTGCGGCAATTACCAAAGAGTTGCAAATGGGTGTACTCCACCGTTCTCCGATTGATGGCGTTGTAGTCAAACGAACATTGTGGTTAATATTTAACCCCAACCGTTACCGCTCCAAAGCCGCTGAAGCGTTCAGTCGGGAAATTTTACCTCAGTTTGCGGCTCCAGGCTGGAATCAAGATGTGTTAAAATCCTCACACAAAAAGCTTGTAGTCACCGTGGATGCTGAGGTCTCTACTGCGGAAGAAGGTTGAGATTTGGTCAGTAGTCATTTGTCAATAGTCATTTGTCAATGGTTGCGAGGTGGTGGCGCTCATAATATTAATAATGACAAATAACCAATGACCAATGACCAATGACAATTAAAAAATATGGAAATTTACTGCACTCGTCCCCGTTGTCCGCGTCCGCAAAATTATTTTACCGACCTTGATAGTAGTGCGACGCTGCGAACAGTGCAGCAGAAATACTGTACTAGTTGCGGAATGCCGTTAATTTTAGCTGGACGCTACATTCCAACCAAATTACTAGGAAGAGGTGGGTTTGGTGCGGCATTTTTGGCACGCGATCGCCATACTCCGGGAATGCGTCAATGTGTAGTCAAGCAATTTCAACCAGCAGGTAACCTAACTCCGGTACAATTGCAAATCGCGCAAGATTTGTTTGAGCGCGAAGCTGTGGTTTTGGAAGAC
This sequence comes from uncultured Calothrix sp., assembly GCA_964242965.1. Lineage (GTDB taxonomy): Bacteria > Cyanobacteriota > Cyanobacteriia > Cyanobacteriales > Nostocaceae > JANNFJ01. The sequence goes on from CAXTCQ010000189.1 coordinate 11,999, forward strand.
CTGGGCTACCAACACGACCAAATCCCCGATTTGTTTGCTTATTTTCCAGTTATAATCGATAGTTCTCTACCCGGACAGCAAGAGCAGTTTTTTTACTTAGTTCAAGAGTATATCGATGGTTTAAATCTCGAAGAACTAGCGCAAAAGGGTAAATTCTCGGAGTCGGAAGCAGTCGAAGTTTTGCGCGAAATTCTCAAAGTTCTGCATTTTGTCCACTATAAAAATATTATTCACCGCGATATCAAACCGTCGAATATAATGCGTGACAGTAAGGGCAAACTCTACTTACTGGACTTTGGCGCTGTCAAACAAGTTACAAACTCACCCGTAGGTGAGAAGGCTTCAACGGGTATTTATTCGATGGGATTCGCCCCACCCGAACAAATGGCTGGCGGGCAAGTATTTCCCTCCACCGACTTATATGCTTTAGCGGTAACTATTATTACTTTACTGACGGGTAAGGAAGCGAGCGATTTGTTCGATGCTTACAGCAACCAGTGGAAATGGCTCCAGCATGTTAATGTTAGTCCGACTTTGGCAGATGTTCTCGATAAAATGCTCCTTGCGGCTGCCAATCAAAGATTTCAATCAGCGCAAGCCGTACTCGATGCCTTAGAACCGAAAATAACCCAGCAACCGCAATCACTGCCACCACAAGCCCCAGCAGAAACACGAATATCACAACCACAACCACAGTCACCTGCACGACGGCAAACACAATCGATACAATCATTCTCTACAATAGAGTTATTGGTAGGTGCTGGATTTAGTGGAATTCAAGGCGGATTGATTGCAATCGCGTTTTATAGTCTGGTAAAGTCACCAGTAATTGCTCTAGTTGCATCAGGCGTGATTTTGAGTATATTAATTTTTGCTCAATCTAGGCGCTGGATTGAAAAATTTGATTTATTAATTATTCCAGCTATTAGTTTTGCCATTATTTATTTCGTCCCGGCATTACACGCTAATCTGGGAATACAACTAATTATCGTCTACGCGCTTGCAGGCGGATTAGTCGCAATTGCTTTAACGTCGTTGTTCCGTTTGATTTACCGATTGCTATCACTTATTATCTAACTTCATGTAAGGAGCTAAAAGCCTCCTATGACTCAGAAGAACGAAACCAGTATTCTGATTTTGTCGCTATTAATTACCTTGGGGTTAATCGGTGCTGTTTATTTATGGATAACTAAAAAGCAAAAAGTTAACAAACTCAATGCCGATACTTTTCAAAATGGAATATATCCTATTACTCGAAGCTTATTTGTAATCGTTAAACAAAACGGACAAATTGACCAACAAGCAGGAGAAAAATATGCCGATTTAATACTAACAGAACAAGGTCAAGATTTAATTTCTAAAGCCGGATTTGTCCGAATTAAATAAGAGTTTATTATCTTTATTGGGAATATTATTTTGCTTTCATTTTGACCATGAGCGAGAGGTTTAAATCCCCGAATTCTTAAGAAGTCGGGGATTTAGTAACCCTTCAGAACTTATGAAACGAACTAGTTGTAGTAGTTGTAGGTTGGATGTAACGTTCACGTTCGCGTAGCGTGTCCCCTTGGGACTCAGTGTTCCCGAAGGGTAGTGCAACCCAACATATAATCGTTTTCGTTCGCTTACGCTACACCCAACCTACAGCTAGTGATGCCCTGCAACGTAGTTTAACGCACCATTAATTAGCGGTACGCGATCGCACACCCTACAGTGATTTTATATTTAATTCAACCCACCTACTTAATTACTTAAAGTTAATTTTTATATAGCGAATGATAACCAAAAAATAATCACTAACAAGTAACCTATTATCTAATAACTATTAATTATTTTTATGTCGCAAAAAGATGAAACCCCAATCCTAATCTTATCACTTTTAATTACAGTGGGATTAATTGCAGGCGGTTTTTGGTGGTTTAGCAAAAATGGACGTGGCTTTAATCAAAATCAAGCCAATAAGTCCCAACCAAATAATACAGGTTCAAACGAGACTAGTGGGTCGCCCGCAACACCACCCGTATCAACATCATCAGCACAATCGGCACAAGCAAGCGGCACAACTTTTGCTTCTGTGAAAAACGTTCCCGCAGGATTATTTAACTACGGTGGTAGTACTTCGTGGGCACCAATTCGCCTTACAGTTGACTCATCTATCCTCCAACAACGTTCAGAATATAAACTGCGCTACGTACAACCGCCAGGTGGCAGCAATCCCGGTTCGGGACCTGGTATCCAATCATTAATCGACGGTCAACTGGCATTTGCCCAGTCGTCTCGACCTATTCTCGATACTGAATTCAATCGGGCTAAACAGCGAGGATTTGACCTCAAACAAATTCCAGTCGCAATTGATGGAATGGCCGTCGCAGTTAATCCTAACTTAAATGTCCCAGGACTAACAATCGAGCAGTTAAGGTCGATTTATACGGGCAAAGTTAATAATTGGAATCAAGTCGGTGGTTCCAATACCCCAATCAAAGCGTACTCCCGTCGCGTTGAAGATGGTGGAACCGTCGAATTGTTCGTTCAAGATGTTCTGGGCGGCCAAGCTCTAGGATCGAATGTAGAATACGTTTCCACAACCACCCAAGCACTGCAAAAAGTTGCAGCGAGTCCCGGCGGTATTTACTTTGCTTCTGCTCCCGAAGTAGTTCCTCAATGCACAATTAAACCCATACCGTTGGGGCGCAAGCCCGGTCAGTACGTTGCTGCCTACCAAGAACCATTACTCATAGGATCTGAATGCAAGAATAAACGCAATAAATTGAACATTGAGGCATTCCAATCGGGTAATTACCCGATTACGCGCAATCTGTTTGTGGTGGTCAAACAGAATCTCGCAATCGAACAGGAGGCAGGCGATGCTTACGCCAACTTATTACTTACCCAGCAGGGGCAAGATTTGATAACCCAAGCTGGGTTTGTCAAAATTCGCTGATACCTGCCTCTGTTGCGCTTTAGGGGTAAACAAGAGCCCCTAAAGCGTTTTCAGAGGTTTTCTCCGTTGTCGCAACTCACCGAAAGCGCGATGTGGCGTTACGCGCTCCTTTGTTTGCTGTGCTGCTCTAAGCTGATGCTCGGTTAATCGACTCAGCTGGTAAGCAAATTAGATTATCCCCTTGAGTCAAAATTAAACCGCGCTGCCGCAGTTTACCCATTAAGCGAGTCACGGTGACGCGAGTCGAACCAATAGCGCTACCAATTTGGGCATGAGTGAGAGGGAATGGCAAGCAGTAACCGCGAATTACATCCGGGTCAGTTTCGCTCATTGCCGGCTCGCCATATTCTTCAATCAACAAAGTTAGGAATCCAAGCAGTCGATCGATTGTGCGGCGTTGCCCTAAAGCACTCAGCCACAACAGCTTACGCTGATGCTGATACCTGAAAGCATCCATAACTTCGCGCCGGAAATGAGGCCAGTTATCTAAATCGTGCCAGTACATCCACAACACCGCAGTTTGATCGACGTGAGCGTAAGCCTGAAGTGTGAACGGTGACTGAGCAACAATTTCAAACGGCTGTCCCGCACCAACAAACCCTAAGAAAGCTTCTTCGGGAGTTCGGTTAATGCGTCGGGACGTTAACTGACTGGCAGTAGCGCTGACTTGGGCAGTACCAACCATGCGAATCGCGCCTCTTTGCACTAAGTACAGCAAACCAGGACGGGCTGGAATGCGCTCATCTTTGCTAAAGGTGCGGCAGCGATAGTGTTCTTGAGCCCAGTCAAGAATTCGTTGCCAAGTTAAAAAAGGACGTGATGCCTCAGAAAAGGAGGATGGAGATTGCATAGGTAACAAAGAGCGTTCGGCTGAAGACAAAGACAAAATGTCAAAAAAAAGTGCAAGGAGTGTCTTTGTGTTGGCGCTTTCAGGCTTAACACCGAATGTGCCAGCCATCTAAAAAAGTAGAACGTTTAACTCTACTCTTTTGTTATACTTCCTACTGTACAATGATGGTAGTAAAATTTACCCCTAATTAATTAAATTTCATGGAATTCTAATTTTTCTCCCCCGAAATTAAAGTTACGTCGAAAGGTAGATGACAGATAACTAGGGAGTTTGGTAGTTCTAGGGTTGTCATCAGTAAACTATGTGCATTAAATGTTACTAGTTAGTAAATACACAGCAACTAAGCAGCTAGTAAGCAGTTATCTGTGGGTGGCACTGAGTACTTATGCTGATATCATAAAAATTCAAATCGTGTCGAAAGATGAGATTTGTCTTTATAAAAGTCGAGACGAAAGTAAAGTTTTGTATATTTCGGATGTAGCTTTAAAACTTGCAAAAGCTTACTGCATGGATGCTTCAGCAGTTGCGAATCAAATTGTCTCTCATATTTGTGTTGATAGCAGCGAAAATTTTCGAGTTGAAATAGTGCCAGACGGTAGTATTCATATCGAAGTAGCCCCGAGTGCGATCGCAGCTTGCTTGCAAAGTTTAGTAGATGGGGGAAGGGGGAAGGG
>CAXTCQ010000190.1:0-16460 GCA_964242965.1 uncultured Calothrix sp.
GGGTTAGGGTGGGGTTCTCTATTATGCAACTTCATATAAAAATGGTATTAATTATAAGTTATTAACTGTATACGAAATATTTAATTGAATTATCATCTTCACTTACAGGATATTTGGGACGAATTAAAGGTAATGGTTTGAAACGCGATCGCTTTTATTTTCTCCGCGATTTATCTCTAGATTAACTATTATCCCAAAGTCAATATTCCCGCTTGATAATTTACGACCAAAGGCAAAATCTTCAACCATTCAGAACCTAATAATATTTCTGCAATTTCATTCCCTGCAAATATAGGAATTTCATACTCTTGCTCATTTAGTAAAATTTTACCTAAGTAAACAATAAATTTTGCTTCTCCTTTAGCTGTTAGTAGCTTATCTCGTCGTAAATAAGACCATTTCAAACCGTCTAAATCTTGTTTATTTATAGCTAAAAAGCCTGTAAAGCCAGTATCTAACATGGCATCCACAGGCAAACTTAATCCGTCGGCTGCAATCAGTTCAATGTCAAAAAATAGATGCCCTTCATCATCAAAAGTCCCATGAATCATATTCTTCCGGAAACTCCAGTTTCATTGATTCCAAACATATGATGAATTACATTTGGGTACTTTTGACGAGCTTTTTGGCTTGCTACCTCTTTATTCCTATCAATAAAGTAATCACCGCTGTCTGGTTCGATAGCAATATACCAACCGTAGTATTTGTCAATCAGTTGCGGTAATAATTGCTTGAAAATGACTTCACAGCGATCGCTAAATGCTTCTCCCTCTGCATCACGTCTAGCTAACTCTTCGGGCGCTATTATAAGTTCGGGAAAGATTCTACCGCGTTGGGTGCGTGGTTTTTGTACTGATTCTGTCATGGTGTTTTGCTCTGTTTATATCAAATATTCCTTATATTATATTGGTTAAAAGCGCTATCCCAAAGTTCGGAGGTTCGCATTAATTGCTAATAAACTGTCTGACAGCGCTTATGGAAAACTTCTTCCTTAGCTTTCCGTCTTACTAACTCTTCGGATGATAATGTTCGCTCTGAAAAAATTCTCTTGCGTCGGGCATATGGTTTTTGTGTTGATTCGGTCATAGTATTTAAACCTATTAACCAGGTTACTATTTGATAATATCTAAAACTGTCAAATCATAATTACATCATTTCACAAAAACCATAATACATATAGATTGACCGTAGGGGCGGGGTCTCCCCGCCCAAGACAATCCCCATGCAACAATCATTAATTGAATCGATATAAAAGTTACATCGAAACCTCAACTTGATTGCTACTACTAAACTGTTCTAATGCAGCTTTTGCAGCTTCCAAATCGTAAGGGAATGGTCTGCCACGAGTTACATAATCCATCGGTTGGACAGGACGATGGCGCAATACTGCATTCACAACAGTGCAAGGTTCCGAACTAAAATTAATTACACCATGTAATACTCCCGGTGGAATGATTACTACCGCAGGTCGCTTATCACTAAGCGGGATATATTGATATTTTTTGTCAATCAATGTAACTAATATAAATTCGCCTCGAACAACCAAAATTTGGTCGGTTTGCGACTTGTGGACAAATAAATCATCAATTGCATTTGCTGGAACTTGCACAAGCATGGTTTCGTTACTAGCTTGCGGGGTAAAAAATTGTGCCATTCCGCCTTTGATTGATTCTAAATAGCGGATTTCAATGCTTCTAGCTTTACTCATATTGATTAATTCCTAGTATTTGGATTTTAAAATTTGTCAGTTGTTAGTTATTAGTTGTCAGTTGTCCTTTGTTATTTGTTATTTGTTATTTGCACTTACTACTGACTACTGACTACTGACTACCGACTACCGACCACTGACTTCTGACCACTGACTTCTGACTACTAACCAATTCAAAAAATTTAAGTTAAAAAAATGGCTGAACATCTTAATAATCAAGTCCTTACCTTAATCTTAGACGTTCAACCATTGAAAATTGTTACTAACGCAACAATAATCGACCAAATATGATATGTAATTTACACAAATCAGCCCATAGATACAGTAAGGTTACTGGGTTCGGCGAGGTTGCCTTTAAGGACTATGCCGCGCTGATTGGCGTGCATGTGGCGCAAAATAATGTAAATTGACTCGGTTTTGTCGCTTGCACCTGCTTTTTCGGCTACCTGTGCCAAAGTCAGCGGGTTTTTCTCGCTTTGAATAGCGCTAATAACTTTTGTTTGCAAATCCAAAATGTCTGCGGCAGCTTTTTTACCTGCTTCGACACCGGGTTGGTGGTAAGCATTGATATTCACCAAGCTGGCATAGTAACCAACGGCACGTTCGTACAGCGCAATCAACGCACCGACGGTGCGAGGATTAACTTGGGGAATAGTTATCGTGATGGAATCGCGGTGCTTTTCGTAAAGGGCTTGACGAGTACCTTGGAGGAAACCCGACAGGTAATCACCGGAGGTAATACCCGGTTCGAGTTCGGGGGATGTTCCTTGACGGTCTTCTAAGACTTCGATGAAGGTAGCGAAGAAATTCGGTACACCTTCGCGCAATTGCTGAACGTAAGCATGTTGGTCGGTGGAACCTTTATTACCGTAGACGGCGATACCTTGGTAAACGGTGTTGCCATCAAGGTCTTTTTCTTTACCTAAAGATTCCATGACGAGTTGCTGCAAGTAACGGCTAAATAGCAGCAAGCTGTCTTTGTAGGGCAAGACGACCATATCTTTTTCGCCCTTGCCGTTACCTGCGTAATACCACGCTAAAGCTAGCAAGGCAGCAGGATTTTTTTGCACATCAGCGATGCGGGTTGCATCGTCCATTTCTTTTGCACCCTCTAGCATTCCGTTAATGTCAATGCCTTGGAGTGCAGCGGGAACTAACCCGACGGTAGATAATTCGGAAGTGCGTCCGCCTACCCAGTCGTACATGGGGAAACGCATCAACCAATTTTCAGACTTGGCTTGTTCGTCAAGTTTACTACCACCCATTGTGATAGCAACGGCGTAATTTGCAAAATCCAAATTCTGTTTGGCGTAGGCATTTTTAACTTCCAACATGCCATTACGCGGTTCGGGTGTGCCACCAGATTTGGAGATTACCAAAACCAAAGTGCTGGCAAGGCGGTTGCGTAAATGGGTGAGAATGCGGTCGATGCCTGTGGGGTCTAAATTGTCAATAAAGTGAATTGCAAGGGGTGGAAAGTCCGGAGAAAGAGCTTCGGCGACAAATTCAGGACCGAGTGCAGAACCACCAATACCGATGGAAATGATATCGGTAAAACGTGCGGCTTTGGGTGGATGAATTGCGCCAGTGTGAACTTTTTCGGCAAATACTTCAATTTGTTCGATTGAGGCGACAATTTCTTGGGTAAGTTCGGGAGTTGGTGCTAAATCTGGATTTCGCAGCCAGTAATGTCCAACCATGCGGTTCTCGTCGGGGTTTGCGATCGCACCCTTTTCCAGTTCCACCATATCAGCAAACGCTTTCTCAAACTTTGGTTGCAACGTCTCAACGAAAGCATTATCAAAACGCATCCGACTCACATCGAGGTAAAACCCCAATCCTTCGTGAAAATACAGCCATTCCTGGTATCGCTGCCAAAGTGTCGTAGCGTCCATAGGGAAATCTCAAGTAAGTTTTTCTTTTAATAAGTTTAAGCGAAGGTCGGATCGATCCCCTTGCACCCTTATATAGTTTTAAGTGTTATGCCATCTGTTCGTCTCAAACATCTGGCATAGGTACAACGCGCAGGAATTTAACTATTTCCCCCCGCAGTTCAATCCCGATTAGATATTTATCTATAGTAAACCGATAGAATATCCCTTCTCCATCGATTTGTCGCAACTGCGGTAAATAATACAATTTTCCCTTTTGAGGAAAGTCCACAAACGCTATATTATATACCATCTGGTAAACATCTGGTTGTAAACGCTTTAAATCATGCAAAAAAGACCGCGCATAGCGCACTTCAATATTCACCGAGTTATATTCCCTCCTTTCCCCAATCCATTCAAGGCATTGTTAAAAATCTTACTGCTTCCTCATGGGTTAATGTATCCCAGGGTTGTTGCGATCGCTTGACTTCTTGTACAGCTTTTAGCACTCTATTATCACAGTGCATTGCATAAACCACAGTCCAAACCCGTTCGAGTTCCTCTTGTGTAAAGTTTTTAATCAATTTATGAAATCGAGACTGCATAAATACATTCATATGCGACCTATCATTTGTTACTCACGTTTAGTTTTCCCAAAACCCGATATTGATTAACCTCTGTTCAGCAAATGGTTGATGTCATTAATTTTGATAAGTCGTGAGGTTTAGCTCCCCTCAGCGTTAAAATTTTGTCGTAAACAATAAAAATCCGCGTCAAGCAAGTGCTTTTTAGCCATTGCGACATTTAAACCGTTAAGATTCGACTTGCCAATATAAATATCCGCATACTACATTTATGCTACTTTTTCGATACTATCTGGATAACGTGAAAATCCTCATGTCAAATCAATATTTACAATCTACGCAAACAAGCATGACAAACATTGAAACCATTAGTTCGTACCGCATTAAGTCCAAACAGCGGATTCTTCGCGCTACCAACATCCTATTTATTACTTTTTGTTATAGTGCAGGGTTATTCCTAATTGGATGCGAAAATACAGCCCAAAACCCTGGCACTACGAATCCCGGTTCGTCAACCAGTCCCAACACTACAGCATCGGGAAATACAGTTAAAATTATTTCTAGCTTCCCACTCACGGGTAGCGCAGTCGGTCAAACCCAAACAATTGTTAACGCTATTAAACAAGTTTTGGAAGAGACTAACTCGACGGTTTGCGATGGCAAGCTGAAAATTGAATACGAATCCCTCGATGATGCAACTGCGGCAACAGGAAAATGGGACGCAGCAAAAGAAGCCGAAAACGCAAACCGAGCCGTTGCTGACCCGAATGTGGTTGCATATATCGGCACTTTTAACTCTGGTGCAGCGAAAATTGCGATTCCCATTCTCAATCAAGCAAATTTAGTCATGGTTAGCCCCGCGAATACTGCTGTCGGCTTGACTAAAGCTGGTGGAGAACCAGGGGAGCCAGAAAAATATTACCCCACAACCAAGCGTAATTATGCTCGTGTGGTTCCTGCTGATGATTTGCAAGGTTCAGCGGCTGCGAATTGGGCTAAATCTCTAGGAGTGAAAAAGGTTTACATTCTCGATGACCAAGAGGTTTATGGTAAGGGTTTAGCCGATGTATTTAAGGCTACAGCAACCCAAATCGGACTTCAAGTCTTAGGCAGCGAAGGAATTGACTCGAGAGCGAGTGATTACAAAGCGCTGATGAATAAAATCAAAGCCTTAAATCCAGATTTAATTTATTTTGGCGGAATTACTCAAAATAATGCCGGACAGTTAATTAAAGATATGCGAAATGTGGGAATGACGACAGATAAAGTTAAATTTATGAGTCCGGATGGTACATACGAGCAAGCTTTAATTGATGCTGCCGGGAAAGATGCCGAGGGTGTTTATGCCACGTTTGGTGGTATTCCGCCGAAAGAGTTAAAAGGTGCTGGTAAAACCTGGTATGACAGTTATAAGAAAAAATTCGGGGCTGAACCCGAAGCTTATGCCGCATATGGTTATGAAGCTGCCAAAGCAGTTGTTAATGGTATTAGTAAGGTTTGCAAAAACGACCGCGTAGCAATCCGCGATGCGGTTTTCGGAACAAAGGATTTTCAAGGTATTCTTGGTACTTGGAGCTTTGATGCGAATGGTGATACAACTTTAGCTACCATGTCAGGAAACACCGTAAAAAGTGGTAAGTGGGAGTTTGTGTCTTTACTCGAAGCTAAAGCTAAATAATCTTACTTGTTTGATAATTTTTGATAATTGGTAATTTAAATTAAAATTAATATTTACCAATTATCAATCCACACCGATAATGACCTTTTGTATTCCAAAAAGTAAATAAATTATCTATGAAAATATCTCTCGACAAACCATCAAATAAAAGTTTTCAGGTCAAGACGGCTACCAAAGGCTGGCAAAAAATTATTTTGTATATAGTTATAGCTTATCTCGTTTTATTATTAGCACCAATTGCAGGCTTCGATTTACCAAGAATTATTGGAGAAATTAAAAGTAATCCTGCTCTTTTGGTTCAACAATTATTAATTGGTTTAGTCAACGGTGCAATTATTGCGATTATTGCCTTGGGCTACACAATGGTTTATGGCATTATCGAATTAATTAATTTTGCTCACGGTGATTTATATATGTTGGGTGCGTTTGCATCCCTAACTGTTATCGGTGCGTTTGGAATTACCGATAGTACATCGTTTCTAGCAAGTTTACCAGCTATATTAGTCGCTTTAATTATCAGTTCGGCACTATGTGCGGGACTAAATATATTAACTGAAAAATATGCTTACCGACCTTTAAGAAATGCTCCACGATTAGCACCGTTAATCTCAGCAATCGGCGTTTCATTTATCTTTCAAAATATGGGGCTTTTTTGGGGTGGTTTGAAATCATTTATTCCTGTCATGGGTGTAAATGCCGCAGCACCTAAAAGTTTTCCCGATTTATTGCCTCGTGTTGATATTCTCAAAGCAATGGGAATTGAAAGCTCGATTCAATTCACTACTAAAGATTTAATTGTTTTAGTGACAGCATTAGTTTTAATGGTGGGGCTACATGTATTTGTAAAATATACCTCTTGGGGTAAAGCAATGCGTGCTACTGCCCAAAATCGAGATGCTGCAAGAATGATGGGTATTAATGTCGAGGGTATTATTATCCTCACTTTCTTAATTGGTGGTTGTTTAGCTGGTGCAGCAGGTTTATTAGTCGGACTCTACAATAATACTGTAGTTTTTACAATGGGATTTACTGCTGGATTACGAGCATTTACTGCCGCAGTTTTGGGAGGTATTGGTAATATTATCGGTGCGATGTTAGGTGGTGTTTTGATTGGTTTGCTTTCGGCTTTGAGCGACCAATATTTTTCAAGTCGATGGACTAATGCTTGGGTTTTTGCTGTTTTGGTGATAATTTTAGCGTTTAGACCGGGTGGTTTATTGGGTGAAAATGTACAAGAAAAAGTGTAAAAAATTGTAGAGACGCGAAATTTCGCGTCTCTTTTCCTTTGTGTTCTTTGTGGTAAAAAAAACTTCTTTTTTAACCACAAAGGGCACATAGGCGCTGAGTCCTAAGAGGACTCGCTGCGCGAACGCCTTCCCGAAGGGTAGGGCACGAAGGGAAGAAAAGAACTAGACCGACCTTAGCTTCTATCTCCAAATAAATAGTTTAATCACAAGAGAATCTAAAAATACTTATCATGAAACAGCTATTCAACAAGATAATCAAATCGGGTGGAATTTTGGGAATTGTTGCTGCTGTTACTGTTCTGGCTTTCGGTGGTTGGAGTGGTGCAATAATGAGTTGGCTACTTGGTACAGCAGTCGGATTGACGCAAACCCAAGATAAAACAATAAATGACCCCAAACAAGGTGCTGTAATCGGTGTAAAAGCTGGATTAATTTTAGGAATTTGGGTATTAGTTGCTAGTTTAATCGAAGGTTTGGTATTGCGATCGCTTTCGGGACGTAGTGCTATACCGTTTCCACAAGCCCTATTATATGGAATTTCCGGTCTGATAATTGCGCCGATTTTTGCTGGTGTAATCGGTGCATTGCAAGGGTTGACTCCGAAACAGCAAAAAATTGGAACCCTGATTACTCTCGCTTTTACTTTAATATTGTTTCCCTTTGTCGATGGGATAGCACAAACCCGATGGATATCGACAGTGATTGAAATCCAAATCTTCGTTTTGTTAGCGTTGGGATTGAATATCACTGTCGGGTATGCGGGATTGCTAGATTTGGGTTACGCAGCTTTCTTCGCAATTGGTGCTTATACAACAGGTTTACTCTGTTCCCCTCAACTCAATATTCACTGGAATTTTTGGTTAGTGATTCCCATTGCTGCAACAGTTGCAGCGATTGCGGGAGTGCTACTTGGTGCCCCGACTTTGCGCTTGCGGGGTGACTATCTTGCCATCGTCACCTTGGGGTTTGGGGAAATTGTCCCCGTACTGTTTCGCAACCTCACCCAAATCAGAATCGAGGAACCGATTTCTAAAATTATTGGCAGTATAACTGGTCGTCCAGAAATGACCATTTGTCTGTTGGGGTGCGATCGCGCTATCAATTTAACTGGTGGTGAACCAGGAATTAACCCCATCGATCGACCTTACTTACCAATTGTTGGCAGTTTCACGAGCAGTAATTACTTTCCTTGGTATTTCCTGATTTTAGGTTTGGTAATTTTCTCCTACTTTGCCATCGATCGATTGCGAGATTCACGTTTGGGACGAGCTTGGACTGCTATCCGCGAAGATGAGCTTGCAGCTAGTGCAATGGGTATTAATCTGGTTCAAACTAAGTTATTAGCATTTGCAATGGGAGCAGCTTTTGCCGGGTTTGCAGGAGCATTTTACGCTGCTTATATTAGCGCAATTTTCCCCAGCGTATTTGATTTTTCTGTATCGGTTATTATCTTATGTATGGTAATTTTAGGTGGTTTGGGAAATATGACAGGTGTGATTCTAGGTGGAATCATTATTATGGGTGCTGACCGACTTTTTCTACCCCAAATCGCCAAAATATTGGAAGGAATCCGTAATACAACTTTACTACCGCTTGTCTCGAATCCCCAATGGCAAGATTTTATTAGGACAAGTTTAGACCCAACACAAATGCGTTTGTTTTTGTTTGGGCTGACGCTTGTAATTATGATGGTTGTTCGTCCGGAAGGGTTGATTCCTGACAGATTGCGTCAGGCTGAATTGCATGGAGAAACTTCGAGTAATGATGCTTAAATTTAATTGTTAGTAGACGATATATCGTAGGGGCACGATATATTGTAGGGGCACGATATATTGTAGGGGCACGATATATCGTGCCCCTACAGGCTATTCCGCACAACAGAGGGGTCAGAACTAGTCGAGAGGACCAGATCCCCGACTTCTCCAAGAAGTCGGGGATCTAGTAACCCCTCGAACCATTAGTCACAACGAATTTTCACATTTCAATATTGTAAAGATTATCTACATATTATGAACGCAGTTGAACCCACAGTAATATTAGAAGCACAACAACTAACAATGCGATTCGGTGGATTAACAGCCGTCAATCAAGTTGATTTTGTTATCGAACAAGGTAGTATTGCTAGTCTCATTGGTCCAAACGGGGCAGGAAAAACAACCTTTTTTAATATGATGACTGGCATTTATGCTCCTAGTGCGGGTAGATTGTGGCTTTACGACCGAGAAATTACCGGATTAAAGCCAGACCAATTAACAAAACTTGGTGTTGCTAGAACTTTTCAAAATATCCGTTTATTCAATAATATGACTGTGCTAGACAATGTATTAGTAGGGATGCACAGCAAACTCAAAACTAACTTGGTTGGGACTTTATTACGTCCTCCCCAGGTAATTCAAGAAGAAGCAAATGCTCGCAAGAAAGCATTGTATTGGTTAGGATATGCGGGTATAGCTAAGTCAAGAACCTTCGAGTTAGCAAAAAATCTTTCCTATGGGGAACAGCGACGTTTAGAAATTGCTCGAGCTTTAGCTTCCGTTCCCCAATTATTACTTTTAGATGAACCAACAGCGGGAATGAACCCGAAAGAAACAGTAGAATTAACCCAGTTCATGCAGCGAATTCGCACTGAACTTAATCTGACAATCTTATTAATTGAACATGACATGAAACTCGTGATGGGAATAAGCGATCGCATTACCGTACTCGCAAATGGCAAAAAAATCTCTGAAGGTACTCCTACACATGTTCGTCAAGACCCAGTTGTAATTCAAGCATATCTAGGTAAAGAATAATACTTAAACTCAAGCCAGTATCAATCAAATTTATACGAATCCACAACCTAAAATATTAAATCAAAAATCATCGTGTTACAAATTAAAGATATTCATACTTACTACGGTAATATCCAATCCCTCAAAGGTGTTTCACTCAATATTAACGAGGGAGAAATCTGTACTCTAATTGGTAGCAATGGTGCTGGTAAAACCACACTTTTACGAACTATCCAAGGGTTGATACGTCCCCGTGAAGGAACAATTGTATTTGAAGGAAAACCAATTCAAGCGCTTTCTACCCAAAAAATTGTCCGCGAATTAAATATTGCTCAAAGTCCCGAAGGAAGGATGATATTTCCTCGGATGACAGTATTAGAAAATTTGGAGATGGGAGCTTTTTGCCGCAAAGATTATCTCGCAATCAAATCAGATTTAGAATATGTCTTGAATCTCTTTCCACGTCTGCGAGAACGAATTAGTCAAAAAGGTGGAACATTAAGCGGTGGTGAGCAACAAATGCTATCAATCGGACGTGCTTTAATGTCAAAACCTCGTTTGTTATTACTCGATGAACCAAGTATGGGTTTAGCCCCTAATTTGGTACAAGAAATTTTTGCTCTGATTACACAAATTAATCAAGAGAGAAAAATGACTATTCTATTAGTAGAGCAAAATGCTCGTCAGGCTTTAGAAGTGGCTGTACGAGGATATGTATTGCGAACGGGTAAAATTGAATTAGAGGGCAAAGCTTCCGATTTACAAACTAATGAAGAAGTGCGTAAAGCTTACTTAGGTGAAGATTAATCTACTGTTTTACTAGTGGTCTATGTCATTAATTTTGGGGGGTTGGTTAGGTGTTAAAAACCTTGGAGAGACGCGATACCCAAGCGTCTCTACATCCAGCAAAATTAATGAAACAGACCACTAGTTAGGCTCCCTAACCTACAACCCATCTGAAGGGTTACAAGAATCCGGGTTTCTTCTGCGAAACCCGGATTCTGACCTCCGCGACTTGTCAAAATTAATGACATGGAGCACTACTTTTAAAATAAGTAGACGTAGTAGACGTAGGTTGGGTGGAACGAAGTGGAACCCAACTATTAAATGTTGGGTTTCGCTTACGCTACACCCAACCTATAACTACTAACCAACCCCTCAAAATTAATGACATGGAGCACTACTTTTAAAATAAGTCGGGGTTTTCATTTATCGTTGAATATATTTGTAATTTATTATACCAAATTTACATTATCATCATATTGCTTTGTCAAATCTCAATTATTAATGGGCATAGATGTAGTTATTTGTTATCAAATATTAATTTATATTATTTATTGTTAACCGCAATTCAAAATGTATTCTCGGCTGTGATATTAGAATTTGAGTCGATTTACTTACATGTGTCCGAACTGACAACGATAAAACAAGTTCTTCTTGTTTCGGCTATTACTTATTTGTTAATTTGTTTATATTTTGGCAGCCGATGGTTAATTTTTGCTCGACACAATTTAAATTCAACGCCAGAAGAAGTATTTTTATCTTTTACTATTTTACTTTTAGTAATAATATTTTCACCCCTCGCTATTCCTTTTTATTGTTACCAAATAATTAAAAAATAGAAAAGCCATCATAATCTAGGAAACTTGGATATTACTATGTAATGACATAGCTAGTAGGGGCACGGCGAAAGCCCAGTGCCCCTACAATATCGTGGGTAAATTAAATTATCAGATGGATTCCTTCTTTGGTTCCTTTTCGTTCCTTCTACCTTCCAAATCCTTTACCGCGACTAGCAGAAGGTAGCGTGATGCAATTCTCTACCTGCTTGAGTAAAGTTTCGCGGTCGAGATTTTGACCAATCAACACAACTTGGTTTTTCTTCTCACCTTTCCACTCATCATCATCCATCGTGAATCGTTTACCGCAAAGGTGGAAAATATGCCGTTTGGGGCTTTCCTCAAACCACATAATCCCCTTAGCGCGAAATACCGATGTCGGTAATTGATTATCTAAGAAATATTGGAATTTCCGAATCGAAAATGGCTTATCGCTTTGGAATGAAATCGAAGTAAAGCCATCATTCTCTAAATGGTCGGAATGATGGTGGTGGTCGTGGTGGTCGTGGTGGTCGTGACCGCAGGTTGAATGGTCGTGGTCGTCTTCGTGTTTGTGTTCGTCGTGGTCGTGATGGTCGTGACCGCAGGTGGAATGGTCGTGGTCGTCTTCGTGTTCGTGGTCGTGTTCGTGTTTATCGTTTGCGTCAAAATATTTATCCGACTCGAACAACCCAACGCTCAAAATTAACGGTAGGGGAACTTGCGAATTTTTGGTACGAACAATTCTAGCCCCTTCTTTAACATCATTGATTTTTCTTTCTAACTCCTCCAAGTCAGATTCAGCAACCAAATCAGTTTTATTGAGCAAAATCACATCACCATAAGCAATCTGACTGTGTGCTGCTTCCGAATTAAATAAATCCAAACTGTAATTCGCGGCATCGACTACCGTTACAATCGAATCCAAGCGAGTCAAATCGCGTAATTCCGTACCCAGAAAAGTCAAAGCTACTGGTAGTGGGTCGGCAAGTCCCGTTGTTTCCACAACTAAATAATCAATATTTTCTTGCCGTTCCAATACCTTATAAACAGCATCAACTAAATCGCTGTTAATGGTGCAGCAAATACAACCATTACTCAACTCCACCATATTCTCATCGGTGGCGACGACCAACTCATTATCAATACCGATTTCACCAAATTCATTGACTAAAACAGCAGTCTTCAAACCCTGCTGATTGTTAAGGATGTGATTGAGTAAGGTGGTTTTTCCGCTACCGAGAAACCCAGTAATAATTGTTACTGGTAATCCCTTTTTAGCGGAGTCCATAGTTTGTGGTTCAGAGGTAACTGCTTGCATAGTGCGATCGCAAAAAATCAATAATACAAAGATGTAGCGTAAATAGTACAGAAAACATTAGCATAGGGATGCGGCATACCGCGCCCTAACTTACTCAATTCTATTATTGCTCATCTCTCTGTTGTGAGAACAATTTTGCTATGACCTTAACCGTTTACAATACTCTTACTCGCCGTCAACAACCGTTTGAAACTATCGAGCCTGGAAAAATTAAGATGTATTGCTGCGGTGTGACAGTTTACGACTACTGCCACTTGGGTCATGCGCGTTCGTATATCGTTTGGGATGTAGTGCGTCGTTATCTTCAGTGGCGCGGTTATCAAATACACTACATCCAAAATTTTACCGATATTGACGATAAAATTCTCAACCGAGCTAAAGAACAAGGTTCGACAATGGAAGCGGTATCAAATCGCTTTATCGATGCCTATTTTGAGGATATTCGTCGTTTGAATGTAGCCGATGCCGATGAGTACCCGCGTGCTACAGAACATATTCGAGAAATTCAGTCTTTGATTGAAATGCTCGAAAATAAGGATTTAGCCTACGCTACTGGTGGTGATGTTTACTACAGGGTTGAAAGATTTCCAGAGTATGGTGAATTATCGGGACGCAAACTCGACCAGATGCAAGCAGGTGCTAGCGGTCGCGTAGACGCAGAATCGGACTCGCCAAAAAAACAACATCCTTTTGATTTTGCTTTATGGAAGTCAGCCAAACCAGGAGAACCTGCGTGGGATTCACCTTGGGGCAAAGGTCGTCCGGGGTGGCATATCGAATGTTCGGCGATGATTAAGTCGCGTTTAGGTGACACAATTGATATTCATGGAGGTGGGGGAGATTTGATATTTCCGCACCACGAAAATGAAATTGCTCAGTCGGAGGGTGCGATAAATAAGCCATTAGCACGTTACTGGATGCATAACGGTATGGTGGTAGTGGACGGACAAAAAATGTCGAAGTCCTTGGGTAATTTTATTACCATCCGCGAACTTTTGGATGGTAAATGGTCTAAATATCCCCAAAAAGTTGACCCGATGGCAGTACGGTTGTTTGTTTTGCAGGGAAATTATCGCAAACCTTTAGATTTTACCGAGGAAGCGATCGCCAATGCTGAAAATAGCTGGAAAACTCTCAAAGAAGGTTTAGTTTTTGGACAACAATTTGATACTCGACTTGGCTTTAGTGATGAAGGCAACAAGTTAGATAAAGTCCTCATCGAGCGTTTTAACGCTTCAGGGGATGATGATTTTAATTTTTCTGGTAGTTTAGCTGTATTATTTGAACTCGCTAAAGATTTACGCCGAGAAGGCAATGTCTTAGTGCATGAGGGAAAAACTAATATATCTACCGTAGAATTACAATCAGCTTGGTATACATTAGTGACTCTTGCTGCTGTTCTTGGTTTAGAAGCAAAGCTAGAAAGTGAGGAAGTAGTACTTGCAGGTTTGAGCGATGCTCAAATCGATGCATTAATTCAAGAACGGCAACAAGCGAGAAAAAACAAGGATTTTTTAGAGAGCGATCGCATTCGCAATGAATTACAAGTTCAAGGAATCACCTTAATTGATACCAAAGAGGGTACAACCTGGCATCGGTAATTAATTCCCGTAACAAAAGCCGTCCTTGGGGCGGCTTTGAAATTGCCAGCAAATATCAAGCAATTATTAATACTCTTCGAGATAATCTGATATATTTTAAGGTTCGTAGGGTGCAAAACTTATTAAGTTATAGTAGTCCAAAATCATTTGTGAAGAACCAGAAAGCTGGTATCTTTGAAATATTGGGTTCCTTTAACTAAAAAAATTGAATTTAACTTTGTATAAATAGTTGTTTGCTTCTGATACTTCGATGAACTCATCAGAAACAGCTATTTATTTTGAAATTCTCAATTGTGTCCGCATATTCCATCAGGTATTTTAAATTATTATGTTGGCTGAATTAACAAAAGCACTTGATAATATCAAAGTTTCTGCCGATTGGGTCGGGATTCGCGCAGTTAAAGAAAAATCCTCGACGCGAAATGTACGCGATCGCATTCCGCAACGTAACGGTAAATCTATGACTGCTGGGGCAATGGTCGAAGTTTTGGTCGATGGCTGTATCGGTTACGCTGCAACCAATTCGCTCGAAGAACATGCTCTACAAACCGCAGCCGAAACCGCTTGCGAACAAGCAAATTCAGCAAAAAAATGGTCGATATATCGATTTACTGCCGATATTGCCCGTCCCCAAGTTGTCGGCGAATACACGTCTCCTTACATCGAACCTTTCGATGCAATCGGTTCCAAAGATATTAACGATATACTTATCCAAGCTTGTAAAACGCTCAAAGTTAGCGACAAAATCGTTCAAACTGTTGCAGAAATCGTTACTACCGACCGCGAAACATGTTTTGTTAGTAGTAACGGCTCTCAAGTATATCAAAAGTTTTCGTTCATTAGCACTTATTACGGCGCGATCGCATCTGATGGAGGAGTGGTTCAACATCGTACTAGTGACGGTTGGCAAGCGCACACGTATCAAGGTGGCATCGAACACTTCAAAGACCCCGACCTCTGGCGCAAAGTCGAACAAATCGGCGAACAAGCAGTAGAATTACTGACTGCTGATGAGTGTCCGAATACGCGAACTCATTTAGTACTTGCCCCCGATCAGATGATGTTACAAATTCATGAAAGTGTTGGACATCCTTTAGAAATAGATCGAATTTTAGGCGACGAACGTAACTACGCCGGAGGTAGCTTTGTGAAAACAAGTGATTTTGGCAACCTCGTATACGGTTCGCCATTAATGAATATTACGTTCGACCCCACCGTACCCGGTGAAATCGCTAGCTACGCTTTTGATGATACCGGAGCAGCGGCAACCCGCGAATATTTAATTAAAGAAGGCGTACTTCAGCGGGGTGTAGGCGGCTTAGAGAGTCAAGCCAGGGCTGGGGTCCCAGGTGTAGCCTGTGCGCGTGCCTGTTCGTGGAACCGTCCAGCAATTGACCGCATGGCGAACTTGAACTTAGAGCCTGGAGATGAGACATTTGAAGATGTTCTAGCTGATATCGAAAGTGGCGTTTACATGGAATCGAATCGTTCGTGGTCGATTGATGACCGTCGCTACAAGTTTCAATTTGGTTGCGAGTACGCCAAATTAATCGAAAACGGCAAACTCACCAAAACCCTTCGCAATCCCAACTATCGCGCTACGACACCCGAATTTTGGGGTAGTTTAATCAAGGTTGGCAATGCGGACACATGGCAAATGTACGGTACACCCTTTTGCGGCAAAGGTGAACCCAACCAAGCAATTTGGGTCGGACACGGTTCCCCAATTTGCGTATTTTCCAACGTCGAAGTTTTTGGCGGTGGAACGTAATAAGTTAGGAGTTAGGAGTTAAGAGTTAAGAGTTGAAAGTTAGAAATTACGAATTAAAAGTTAAGAGTTAAGAGTTGAAAGTTAGGAATTACGAGTTAGGAGTTACAAGTTAGGAGTTAAGAGTTAAGAGTTAAGAGTTGAAAGTTAGGAATTACGAGTTAAAAGTTCAGGTTTAGAAGTTATAGACTGGATTATCGACAAAGTTATTACACCTTGTCCTAAATTTAAAAGTTAATTCTTTGCTCCCAACTCCCAACTCCCAACTCCCAACTCCCAACTCCCAACTCCCAACTCCTAACTCCCAACTCCC
>CAXTCQ010000191.1:0-16251 GCA_964242965.1 uncultured Calothrix sp.
CTCTCATTGTCTATAGTATTATTCGTGAACCCGCCCGTACAGCCATTCGGAATAAGAATAAATTCTGTCTTCTGTCTTCTGCCTTCTATCTTCTGCCTACTCCCTACTCCCTACTCCCTACTCCCTACTCCCTTATGTCTATCGGTATTATTATGGGCAGCGATTCGGATTTGCCCACGATGAAAGATGCGATCGCAATCTGTGAAGAATTCGGCGTACCTTGTGAAGTCGCAATTGTCAGCGCTCATCGTACCCCCGAACGGATGTTTGAATACGCTAAAACGGCACACGAACGTGGTATCAAAGTTATTATCGCTGGTGCTGGTGGTGCGGCGCATCTCCCAGGTATGGTCGCATCGCTAACTCCGTTACCTGTAATTGGCGTTCCTGTTGCTAGTCGTTATCTCCAAGGTGTTGATTCGCTATACTCGATTGTGCAAATGCCCGCTGGTATACCTGTGGCGACTGTTGCCATCGGGAATGCTAAAAATGCTGGTCTACTAGCTGTACAAATTATTGCCACGCATCAAGCCGAATTACTTGCAAAGATTCAAGAATATCGCCGTAATTTACGTGACTCGGTTCTGGACAAACAGTCCCAATTAGAACAAGTGGGATATCAGGAATATCTAAATAATATGTAATAAAATATACTAAATATTTTGAATGTGGTGAGATAGCTCCCTGACAACTTTTGTGAAGTTGAGAATCTGTGCTGTATAAATTTTATAAAAATTAATAATAGTGTTTTTGATTCATCCCGAAGTCAAGAAATCTTGACACAGCCAACAATACAAGTACTTTTTTCGGCATTGTGAACTAGAGCAAAGTTTCGGAGTGTAGGAAAAGTGTATTCACTGTTACAGAATTCTGAAGGTTTGAAAATACACAATGTATACATATTTGTTTGAGTTTACACAAAACTTTTAACAAGTTATAACTTGATATCTATAATGTAAATGTTTATGTGAAATAAGTCTAAATAGAAAGAATCATTGCAATATTCTTTTTGAAATAGAAATTGCGTGTATAGTTTTGTAAAGAAGTTATCAGGATATTTTTTTAGGGATTAAAGCAATTTATCTTTTGTCTTTAAATTAAAGAAAATCCGCAATTAAACTATTGATATCAACCAAGGTATATTAAGCATTTATTAATTTCTTAAAGACTTTATCAAAAAACCTTGACTCTTTTGGAAAAAATATCATAATAAAGTCTTAAGAAAAATTTAAACTGTTCTGTATTTATTTAAAAGCAGACAGGATAAAGTCAGTTTTCGATTTTCAATGCATGTAATTCTTGCGAAACGTGAGAACTACCGATTGGATTTCTAATTTGCGCTTTTTAATGCTAGGTACAGTTCGGATATCGCAATCCTGAATAATTTCTGAAAGCAGAGAAACTCGATAACTTTACAAAATCGAGTTAATGAAAGTCTCTAAATTGATAAATTAAATCGGACTGCTATCAAACAGTAACTGATAGCAACCTAGCATTTGGAAACTTCTGTATTTAATTGGGATTGATTTTTTGTAGTAGTTAAGTATTGTTGAGAGGAAAATGTTAAAACTTAAGCCAACCAAGAAATCGAGACGAAGAAATCGGTGGGAATCTACAAATTCGCCGCTCAATTCTTCTCAGTACAATTTAATTGCGTGGCGGTTATTTCGCGCAATCAAACGCTTGTCGCCAAGCTGGCAAGCGACCATTCCCTTAACTGGGATAATTGTATTGGCATGGGGTTATGCCGCAGTAGCGCAAACACCCGCAGGGCCAACTACTGGCGAATTGAAGGTTGCTCTGGATACATTGTGGGTTGCGATCGCATCGTTTCTAGTCTTCTTTATGAATGCCGGATTCTGCATGTTAGAAACCGGGTTTTGCCGTCAGAAAAACGCTGTCAACGTCCTTGCCAAAAACTTGATTGTATTCGCGCTGGCGACAATTGCATTTTGGTCAATTGGCTTTGGGTTGATGTTTGGTAATGGCAACGACTTCATCGGGTTGAGTGGGTTCTTCTTGCCTGCTGACAATAGCCCTGCCATCGGTGACGCTTACAAAGGTGTTTTCGGTTCCCTGAATTGGACTTCTGTACCCCTAGAAGCAAAATTTCTGTTTCAATTAGTTTTCGCCGGAACTGCTGCCACCATTGTTTCGGGTGCAGTTGCCGAACGTATCAAATTTGTTGACTTCTTAATTTTTAGCCTTCTACTTGTGGGTATAGCCTACCCTATTACCGGACACTGGATTTGGGGTGGTGGTTGGCTTGCGAAGATGGGTTTCTTTGACTTTGCAGGTTCCACCGTTATTCACTCGGTTGGTGGTTGGGCAGCTTTGATGGGTGCAGCTTTCTTGGGACCGCGCATCGGTAAATACCAAGAAAAGCAAGCTGTAGCTATGCCCGGTCATAATATGAGCATTGCTACCCTTGGTTGTTTAATTCTTTGGTTAGGCTGGTTTGGTTTTAACCCCGGTTCGGTGATGGCAGCTGACCCGAAAGCGATTACTCATATTGCCCTAACAACTAACATGTCAGGTGCAGTTGGTGGAATTGCCGCAACCGCAACAGCATGGTTGTATCTAGGAAAACCCGACTTATCGATGATTATCAACGGGATTTTGGCAGGGTTGGTAGGAGTCACAGCAGCTTGTGCTTACGTTAATATTCCAAGTTCGATTCTAATTGGCTTAGTTGCTGGCATCATTGTTGTTTTCTCTGTCACCTTCTTTGACCGTCTCGGTATCGATGACCCTGTTGGTGCAACTTCGGTTCACCTGGTTTGCGGTATTTGGGGTACTTTAGCTGTGGGACTATTCTCAGTTGGACCTGGTGGTTATCCTTGGATGGTTGACCTTGCTGGTAAACCTGTCGGTCCTCACGGTTTATTTTTCGGTGGTGGATTCTCGACGCTGACACCACAAATTGTAGGGATTGTCACTGTCGCAGGAATGACGGTACTTCTGAGTACGATATTTTGGGTTGCACTCAAATCGACTTTGGGTATTCGCGTTACTGCTGCTGAGGAAATCGAAGGTTTGGATATTGGCGAACATGGTATGGAAGCTTACAGCGGATTTTTGAAAGAAGCCGGTACTGGTACATTTGCTGAAGCGTCCCACTATGGCGGCAAAATGCCACCTCAAGGCGATTTTCCGACAAGGTTATAACAAAGAGATTGGGAATTAAGAACTCTTTGGTTCATGTCATTAATTTTGACCTTTTCGCTCTTGTGTAGATCCCCGACTTTGTAAAAGTCGGGGATCTAATAACCTGTCAAAAGTTTTGGCATCGACTACTAGGGACTAAGGAAAAGGGAAGTAATTTATTGTTTTCCCTATTTTCTCCTATTTTCTCATTCCTATATCACAAAAATCAGGCATATAATTCTTGCACTTTCGATTCAACCATTATCATGCTGAAATCGCTAATATATTTCATTTTGGCTGGTTTATTTGAATTAGGAGGTGGATATTTAGTCTGGTTGTGGTTGCGCGAAGGAAAACCGTTTGCTTGGGGGATTTTGGGTGGTATTGCTTTAGCTATCTATGGCATAATTGCCACACTTCAACCTGCAAACTTTGGTCGGGTTTACGCGGCTTATGGAGGTGTATTTATTGCAATGGCGATGCTGTGGGGGTGGAAAGTTGATGGAGTTACACCCGACCGTTACGACTTGCTCGGCTGCTTTCTGGCGCTAGCAAGTGTTGCGATTATTATGTATACCCCTAGATAGTAACTACTTGTTACTTGAATTTAATAATATTTAATGACAACCCAATCGTGTATTTTCATCGACTGAATATAAATTCATTAAGGAGGAGCGTTAGCGGGCATTACGGGCGGAAGTACCGCACTGGACTAAATATTGTTTATAATCTTCTCCATTCGGAATTTAAAGGTTTAACAAAAACTACTGCTAAGTAGGTTGCTAATGCAGAATACAAAAAATTCTGTCACTCTGATTTATTCTCTATAAAAGTCATTATTCGCATCTTACAGAGAAATAAAAATCATGGTATTTATTCAAAAAATGTAGTATTAAATATTTATTAAAGAAAAACTTTTTCTCAGTATTAAATACTTTAGTATTTTAATTGTAGTCAAAAAATGACTAGCCAAAAGAAATGCTTGTATCTAAATGCTGCCAAAGGTAAATGTTATTCTTTAAAGAAAATTTGACGTAATTACACATTTTTTTTATGAATCGCAGCTACAAAAGACGTATATTTTTATTAACCTTTCGTTAATCAAAAAAAAATGAGTAACTTTTGATACAGTTTGTTGGTCTAAAATTACTCAAAATCAACGTAACTAACATAAAATTGTTGGACTTCAGGAATAAAGAAAAGTGTTGAAGAAAGTAGTAACGATTGTGGCGATTGCCCTACTGCTCCTTAGCGGTCCCCTGATGGGCAATGCCCTTGCTCAAACAGTTACGGCTGCTGACTTGAAAAAAGTGGCAGACGCAGCCGCAGCCGCTCAAACCGCAGGAGATACAGCATTTATGCTGATATCGTCAGCTTTGGTGTTATTGATGACACCAGGGCTAGCTTTCTTCTACGGTGGATTCGTGCGATCGCGTAACGTCCTGAATACGCTGATGATGAGCTTTGCGCTAATGGCAATTGTGGGAGTTACCTGGATTTTGTGGGGCTATAGTTTAGCTTTTGCACCTGGTAATGCCATTATTGGTGGGATTCAGTGGATGTTTGGCAATATCGGCTTGGAAACGAGCGGTTATTTGCCGCCAATGGCATATGAAGATGCTTTGAAAGCTGCTAAACCTGATTATGCGAATATAACATCCTATGCGGGAACTATTCCGCACCAGGCATTCATGATTTACCAAGCCATGTTTGCCATCATTACCCCAGCGTTAATTTCCGGTGCGATCGCCGAGAGAATTAGTTTCACCGCTTACTCTTTGTTTGTATTGCTGTGGTCAACATTTATTTACTCTCCCTTGGCACACATGGTTTGGGCAAAAGGTGGATTACTCGGTTTATACGGCGGTATCGGTGCCCTTGACTTTGCTGGTGGTACTGTCGTCCACATCAGTTCGGGTGTAGCAGCATTAGTTGCAGCAATTGTTCTCGGTCCTCGTAGAACTTACCCCGACCGTCTTAGCCCCCCGCACAACGTTCCCTTTATCTTGTTGGGTGCGGGTTTGCTATGGTTCGGCTGGTTTGGCTTTAACGCTGGAAGTGCCCTAGCTAGTGGTGCTTTAGCAACATCGGCTTTTGTAGCGACTAATACAGCAGCCGCAGCCGCAGCTTTGGTGTGGTTAATTCTCGAAAAAGTATTGCGTGGCAAACCAACGGCTGTGGGTGCTGCAACTGGTGCTGTGGCAGGTTTGGTAGGTATCACTCCTGCTGCTGGATACGTAACACCGTTAGCATCAATTTTGATTGGTGGGATAACTGCCTTTGTTTGCTTCTATGCCGTCAGCTTCAAGCACAAGTTCCAAATCGATGATGCTTTGGATACTTTCCCAGTTCACGGCGTAGGTGGTACAGTTGGTGCAATTCTCGCGGGTGTATTTGCCACTACAACAGTCAACGCAGGTGCTGCCAGTGGTTTGTTGTACGGTAATCCCAAACAGCTATTGATCCAAATTGGTGCAGTTGCGATCGCTTACGTTATTTCTGGTGTTGGTACCTTTATTATCCTTAAGATTATTGATGCGACCGTTGGTTTGCGCGTCAAGGAAGAAGCCGAATTGCAAGGTATCGATATTAACGAACACGGTGAAGAAGGATACAACCAAGAATTCGGCGATCGCATTTCGGTTGGTAGTAAGTAGTTATTATACTAGCAACGGGTTAGAACTGTACTTTTAAACAAGCGTCAAAATCTTTAAGATGCTACCCTAAGCCCTTACGGGCACACTGCGTGAACGGGAACGCTACGCGTTGGCGAAGCCTGCCCGAAGGGCTTACGTTCCACCCTGCGGGAAGCAAGCTACAGCATGACAAAAGTCTAGATTTTACCAGTTTGCAGTATAGTTAGTGGTCAGGAGTCAGGGGTCAGGAGTCAGGGGTCAGTGGTCATCGGTAAAAACAAAGGATGACTGACAACTGACAACTGATAACTAACTACTAACGATGTTTTATAATCAAATCGATCTGAAAGATTTGCTCAATTTTCTCTCTTGTGTCTACAACTCCTGTAAAAACATTTCCAGTCTGGGCTTTTTTCTTGTTACTAACCAACGGCGCTCTTGTGTTGGCGGTTATTCTGCTATGGCAACAACAGGGTATAACCACCTTTTTTAGCGGTGCTACCCCAGTTCTAGATACTCCTGATATCGCATCCCCAACATCACCACAGCTAGGTAAACGTCACCAACTTAGCTACAAGCAATGGTTAGATATTCTCAAAAGTGAAGCGGGAGTTGTAGCAGCAAAACGTCCCCAACGTCTAACGGTATTAGCTGGAGACTCGCTGTCGCTGTGGTTCCCTACAGAATTATTACCCGAAACACGAAATTGGCTTAATCAAGGTATTTCTGGGGAAACTAGTTCGGGATTGCTCAAACGTTTGAGTTTATTTGATAAAACTCAACCGTCCAGGATTTTTGTGATGATTGGTATTAACGACCTGATTCGGGGAGTTAGCGACAGCGAAATCTTAGACAATCATCAGAAAATCATGGCATACCTGCGGAAGACGCATCCAAAAGCCCAAATTGTCTTCCAGTCGATTTTGCCGCATGGGGGAGAAGAGATAACCTGGGAAGGACGAGAAAAACTCCTGGCAATTCCTAACAGTCGCATTCGCCAACTCAACGAACAATTACAAACTCTTGCGAGTAAAGAAGGTATAAAATATCTTGACTTACAACCGTTGTTTGCCAATAATCAAGGAAATATCAGGTCTGAATTCAGTACAGATGGGTTGCATTTGAGTCAGCAAGGCTACTTGGTATGGCGTTCGGCATTGCAGTTATATAGCGATATGGTACTTGAAAATCAAAAACTGCCTGCGGTAAGTTCGCAGAACCGTTGATTGGCAATTATTAAGTTCGACCAGCCAACTACTAAATACCTACACTTTTCAATATATTCATCGCACCAAACTGCTTGAGTAATTGCAATTGTTCTTGGTTGCGTACTAATAAAGCACCAGCAAACCCCAGCGAATTTACTGATATCGACTCGAAACATTCACGCGATCGCCCGACCATTAACATCCATTCGCGTGTCACTAATAAGTTATAAGCATCTATCCGATTCGATAATCCAACTGCCTTTAACAAAGCTTGGTATCGTTCCAATGTTACTGCACCTGCATCAATTGGCGATTTTGTCAAATCCGAATCAAACCGCGTTAAAGCATGAACAAACGGCAATCCCGGTACTTTTCCAATCGAATCTACAAACTCGGCTTCGGCAAATAACACTTCAATTGGCACATTTACCCCAGTATTTGCCAATGGTAAGGGAACAATCTGCAAATGCTTGTGTTTTTGACTTGCACCAGCAATTTTCCCCCCATTGTAAAACGCTAATCCGTCAATATCTGCCAAACATGCCCACATTGCAGTAAAATCAAGCTGAGTTAATAACGATTCTTGTTCCTCAAATGCACGGGTAATGATTAGTAAATGATAATCGACAACATTAAATTTATTTAAAATACACACATGGGTATCTGAAATATCGGCAACCCATAAATCTTGGTCGTAGGGAAGGAACGGATTGAAATCTTGGCTTTGCTTTTTCTTCGCTTCATCCTTACGAACCAGGTTCGACAATATCCGTACTATAAAAATAACTCCATCCTGTTCGACTAATTCGCATTCAGTTGGTATCGAAAGTAACGCACCGCATTTTAATGCTTGTTCGGTCGTGGTCTTAACTAGACTCCATAACTTGCCCGGTTCTAATAGTATTTTTGCGGTTGCATTAAGTTCAATTTCAGACATAAATTAATCTAGAATCGGCTTTCTTGAGGATGCGCTTTATTGTCATCTAGTTAATACTCAAGCGTCAACAGTCTAAAACCTGTATTTTTCAATTTCCCTTTCAAACTCAAACCCTCCTAACTCGCTCGATTTTGCGTAGCTTGAAGGGTTGATAAGTGGTAAACATATAGGAAAAATATATGCGAGGAGTGTCAAAGACAAACTTTAATCTTTACTCAACACTATCAAAATTAGCTTGCGTGTGACCAATCCTTAAGAGACTCCTGTGCTGGTTTTGTAGTTTTGCGTTGCTTAATGGGTACTTTGGGACTACCAATATCGATAGGGGTCGAAGACTGCTGTCGTTTTTTGGTAGACTTATGATTTTCTCGTTCTTGGGAATTCGTTTCTGCGGTTTTCATAGTGATTTACTCCGGTTATATCTCTTATTCAAGCTCATGCTCTAATTCTTATCTTCCATCTCGCAATAGATTTCTCCTGAAAATAGAATAAATATTTGGTCAAAATCTCGATGCCAAGTTCAATACTCTTGAAAATCCTGATTCCTACTTTTATATACGGTTCTATTCGAGAGAATATGCATATTAACATGACAGTGTTAACAAAGTACTGCCAAAATGCATCCACAGCAGATTGCAGGTAAACAGAGGACAAAGTGCAAAGTCCCCCTTGAAAAAGCAGGGCTGTTTCCTGAATTCGGAGAAAATAAGTTTAGCACACGGTATTGTAGGGGGGCTCTTCACCCCGCCCCTACGACTAACCTAAATTCAAACGAAAAAATAAGACTTCGGTGATTTTTCGTTTGAAGAATGAAACAGCCCTGCCCTTAAAAACTTGTCATTACCAACATCTTTCATAGAATCAAATCGCGCTAAAACTATTATCCCGCCTGGGATTGCAAATCCCAGGCTCATAGCATAAGTCCGTTAAAACGGACTTAAAAGTAAATTCAGTCAGATTCATCTGACTTCTGCTATTAGCCAACGGTTTACAACCGTTGGCGGGATAAGAGTTTACGAGATTAATAAATGTTGGTAATGACAAGCCCTTAAAAAAGGGGTACACATGCAGCAACGACGATAGGGGAAATCAACCCAATTTCAAAGTATAAACTGCGGCTGTTGAGGAGCTTAGTTTCCTACCTCGGCAAGTTCCTCTAGATGAAAGGCAAGATTATTGAGTGACATCTGAATTTCGTTACTGTAAGAAAGACTTTTCCACCTTCGGCTTGTGGCATTATCCAACGCGGTTGTATCCAGGTATCGCGCAAAAACGATTAACTTTTCGGAGTCGGTTGTGGCTGAAGCCAAATTTTCTAAAAATTCTTGAGGTGTCATAGGTTTCTAGTCCAAAAGGTTCGTGTAGTAGCCTTAATATTTTTGCCATACCTGGATTTTAATTTCTGATCTCAGCTTTCATTTGTGCAAATATTTGGCTAGCGATACGCAGTATAAATTTGGGTCGCCAACTGACTTGTCACGAAGAGCGCGATCGCCCAATCCAAGGTTAGTAAAATTTGTCAGTTTATTCAAATTTGGACAACTAATACCGTTTTTATATGAAGATGCATATTATTAGCCTGCTTACAGCAGGCTTTGTTCTAGTTAGCCCTAGTCTTACAGACTAGGGCGGTCTGTGCAGCTTCACATGGAATTGGTATAAGTTTTAAGAAAGTTATTATGATTCCTCAAAGAAAAATGCCCCCAACCCTTCAACAGTAGACACAACCAAAGCTCTATCCAAAAATTCGTTACGACGTTCGCATGAAGTTTCTGCAATCAACAAGCACCCGTGACAAGCAGAACCGTGTAAAAATCTCTCTTCTTCCTCGTTATCTGCTTTGTGTTGAGCGCAATTCTGGGTCCAGAGGTTCAAATATTAATGGGGGTGCTTCCCCAACTTCGCGTTGATATTGCAGCTTAATTTTGTCGTTGGCAATTCGTTCCCACAGGTTGAGTAAATCTTGAACTGTATTTTCGACTTTTTGACGCAATACTTCTGCTTCGCTTGCTTCGAGTTCCTTATCGTGCATTTTTGCTCGTTGCGCGATCGCATCCACTACAAAATCTAATTCTTGGCGATACTGTAAAATTTCAATCGCGTGGGGTGGTTGTCATTTTCGCATGTCCCAGACGCGCTAAGGCTACAGTTATTGCCGCAATACCCCTATCGATAGCGCGAGGAGAAAAGGGAGTAACGCTAGTTGCTTCCACAGCGCGGTAAAATGACGAATGCCAAGCAAAGAAGCGTTCGTAGTGCGAGCGATCGCGTGGTCGATGAATATTCAGTAATGTCACGACCAATCCGGGTTTTTCTTCATCGCGTCCCACACGGCTAGTTGCTTGGATATATTCGGCAGCTGTTTTGGGTTGACCGAGAACCACCATTAGGCCAAGACGAGTAATATCCAAACCTACGGAAATCATATTTGTTGCTAAAACAACATCAACTTTGTCATTTTTATCAAAGGTCGATTCCATCCACTTTATCATTGGCAGTTTGAAACCCGCGCAATAGTTCCCAAAGTGCATCTAATACCTGTTCTGATAACTTTGTAGAAACTTCGTTTTGATGCTTGCGGCTATTTTGCAACAACGCAGCTAAACGACGTTCTGGTAATGTGCCAAAAACGCGATCGCATTCCAATAGCATGTGCATCGCACCTAAAATCAACCTTCCCGACACCTCGCACATTGCCGGCACGGGGAATGTTAGATGTCCCGATGATTCACCACGGGGTGCGTAAACTAAGCGTATTTCAATACCATTGCAAATTATACCGATGGGAATTTCTTTTTCCCGCAATAATCGCTCGAATTTAGCTTGGGGTGTAGCGTGCCATCCTGTAGAGGAGACGCGAAGTTTCGCGTCTCTACATTCGTCAAAATTGATACCCTGATTTATTACTTGCACCAACATTAACCAACCGTTATTGTCATCGGGTACGGCATAGGTTGGTTGTAGCACTTCCCCATATTCGGGTAAAGATACTGCTAATTCTGCCAATACATCGGGACTATCAACTAAATCCGTAATTTCCCAACCCAGTACATCAACAGTGAACCTGCGAAAATCAGAATGTAGAGACGCGAAATTTCGCGTCTCCGTCTGTGTCCCTACATTTGCTTGAATTTCTAGATTTTTCGCCATTTTCCACCACCCACTAACTTTACTCTCGAATGCATTACACAACTAACTGGAAACCGACCACAAATAAATCAACCCCACAGGTTCAACCCGCACAGCTTTGACCTGATACGAAGCCTCAATCCGTGCAGGTTCGGAAATTATTTCCTCATCGAGTGCATTGAGTCGCTTTTCCCAGTGACGACGGTCTGCGTGGAAGCGTCCATCTAGCCGTAGACTTTTCCTGACAAGCTTCATCAGTATCTACGGGAGTTAGAGGAGTTACACCCAGAATTTCTAAGGATGCAGAAATCGCCTCGCGGAAATGATGGTCATCGAGTCCCAACCAATCCCGCGAAGTTTTCAACATTTCTTGCAACAGAGTATTTTGTTTGATTAAATCTTCCCTTCGCAGACGATTTTCTAACTCCTCGCTGATTGTTTGGACATGCGGTAATTCAGCTTTTTCTATCGATTCAGTAATATTGCTTTCTTGATGATGCCAAATACCTTTTTCCAGCAACCGCGATAAATTCTTTTCGACGACAGGTGAAAGACTTCCTAATTCTTTTTGAATAGTTTTTGTCTTATTCACTAACACATCTAATACTCTATCTTCTACTCGTTGCGGTAACACAAAGTAATAACAGCACACTTCTTTGGCACGCTGCAACTTCCGGTCAATTCGACCGTTCCTTTGTTCCATCCGTGATGGGTTCCAAGGGATATCAAAGTGGAAAAGGTCAGCACAATTATTTTGCAAATTCACCCCTTCCCGTGCTGCGTCGGTAGCAATCAAAATGCTCAAAGGATGACGCAAAGGGTCAGCATTAAAAGCATTCTTGATAGCTTCCCGTCGTTCCTCACCAATCCCACCGTGAAAAACATCTATCCTTTCATGTTCTCTGCTAGAACCAGCGATCGCATTATTCCCATTGCCATTTTGGGCAAATTCCTGCGCTCTTTTAATGACGGTAAGTAATTCTTCGGTAAAAGGGTAATCTTCGCTGTAATAACTACCTGGTGGGTGGATGCCAATTGCTCTCAATCCACAATGCTCTCGCCTCAGTTATATAATCGTTATTTAGTCGGGTATGAGCTAGGCGAAATATCACAAGCAAAAGCAGCAGAAATCGCTGGACTAACTCGCGCTGAATTTATTAACGCTTTGTCACGCTATAAAGTAGATTTTATGCAATATACGGTACAGGAGTTAGCTGAGGAACCGTTCAGTTGGGTCTGAGCTTTTAAAATGATAGCTGCCAGTAGAGATTCTGCTGAGTTATCGCTACTAGCTGTCAATCCAGTTAAATATAATTTATATGTAGATATTTTTGCATATCTACTTATTCATGATTCGTATGCTTCGCTACGATGAGCAATTGCCACAACAAATACTTGCACTAGTTCATCATCTACCGAGTAGATAAGCCTGTAATCCCCGATTCGATAGCGATAGTAACCTGCATAATCTCCTTTAAGGGCTTTAATATTTGGATGCGCTCGCGGATTTTGTTCTAGTTGCTCCAAACATCGAGTAATTTTTTTTGCTAGGGCTTTGTCAGTATTGACGTAAACCTCTTGGGCATCGGGATGTAGTAGAACTTCATACATCGGAGCGAAGAGTTCTCCAGTTTACGTAATGGGTTTTAGAAGTTGCTGATGAGTGCTTAACTCGCTCTAGCAATCCAGGAATTGCTAAAAGTTCTTGGGTTGCAGCTTCGCTTTCAGCATTTGCCAAGTAAGCTGCAAAATCAGCAAGTACCTGTAAGCGCTCTGGCGATAGTTGTTTGAGTAAGTCGTTAAGTTGGCGCTGTAACTCTGTCACAGATATTACATCTGCTGACGATCTATCATCTATAGGAAAATTATCTGTGGTACTCATTGCCTGCTTCGTCATTTTCTTGGTTTAGTGTCTATTGTAAGGCAACAAATCCAAGGTAAATATTATCTACTTGCCCAAGGGTTTATGCATTAGCAAAGCTAAATATAGTTATCGACGTTGTATACAGCTAGTTTGACGACATCAATCTGTTAATAGCGACAAATAATTTGATATGACGACATTAATTTGTTAACAACGACAAATAATTAGTTAATCAACAGCAACGAGTGGGTGACCTGGGACTCGAACCCAGAACCAGCAGATTAAGAGTCTGATGCTCTACCATTGAGCTAGTCACCCGAACCCCGATTATAACATAAAGATTTCTTTCTCCAACAACAAATCTGATTTGAATAAAGGGTGTAGCGGTGTGGGGAAATAAGTACTAAACCCCACACCCCAACTACTCCCACTCGTGAAATTCACCCCCTGTATTGCGGAGTAAAGAACTAAGTTGTTCGCGTCGGGTTTCAAAGTTGGCTGCAATAGAGATTAAAACGATACCAACGCATAAACCGACAACCCACTTCAAGAAGGGGTAACGCAAGCTGAAAATAATCAACTGATATATGCCAGTTATCAAAAATGCACCTGTACCAACGTAGAGAAATGCTCGTATTCTCAATGCTAACCCGGCGAAAACGGCAACTAGGCTCAAAATTCCAGGGATGACGGCTGTATCTTGATTAAATATTACCGCCCATCCGCAAATCAAACTGCTGCCGAGTAAACGCAAGTAATGACGACTGGATTTGAGTTGGGGTTGTTTGATTTCGGGGTCGAATTGGGCAATATATAGTAACGATAACCCGATTGGTATAACGTACCACAGTCCATCGGTAAAGCGTAAGTCATTAAACCAGCGAAAAAGTGCCCAGTCGATTAGCGCGACGGTGATGTATGTGAATTGGAATTTTCGATTGGCTTTTGCGAGGAAGGCATAAAATCCGGCTGTGATTAGTAGTGCAAGAACATGAACATGCGCCCAAGTTATCCATAAAATAATTAGTGGCAGAATATATGCGACGTTTCGCCAAGGTTTTCTCGACCAGCCCCAACGCTCCCAAGGTAGGATGTAGAATAAGCTGGCTGCTACGCATGAAATTGCGGCGTTCCAAGGTAGCAATTGTTGGGTAAATATCCTTCCAATCGGCAAATATCTGAGGAAAATACTGACACATGCGGCTTCGAGAAGTCCAAGGTATACCCAGATGTCGGGGAAAGAGGGAGTAGGGAGTAGGGAGTAGGGAGTAGCGGAGGAGGGGGGAGTGGGGAGAGTAATGAAATTTCTGCCTTGGAAAATGGCGTAACGAACTAGGAATGCACCTGTTCCGATTCCGACAAAGCGATTGATTCCAATGGGTGAGACAATCGCAACAAGTAATAAGCAACTACTCCAAAGCCAGTGAAAATTAGCAACTGCTTGAATTTCTAATGCTGTCAATTGCAGGTACTGAACCAACCAGGGTGATAAAATTCGGTAGGCGTACATAATACCCGCACCCAAAGCTGCCATTGCAATTAAACCGTCACCGTATGCACCACCTGTTTGCTGCAACATTTGATAAAACAACAGTTCGTAGGCAGAAACCGATACTAAAATGAGTCCAAAATATACTAGGGGTTTAAAATCTTTCTGACGGCGACCGATCGCAATTACAATTAAGGCGACGCTGAGAGTTAATAATCCCGTCCATGCTGCAAAGGTTTGCGATCGCAAAACTACACTAAATGCACCATAGATGATGGGTAAGATGTGGAAACTGTTAGGAAGTTGTTGGGTGCGATGTTTTCGTCTCCAAAATTCGCCAAAAAGTTGCGTTGCTAATCCTAAAGCAATATTGGCAATGGCAATTCTAATTATCGTCTTGCCACCGAATGCTAAAGTCTCGGCTGCTAGCAATTCCAAACACCAACCAATAGTGTAAAATGACCAGTTGCTCGGTAAGTGCCAACTATGAAATAGAATTGCTCCTAACGTGATGGCTGTGGCTATAATGTAGAAAATTCCAGGCGTGGCTACACTTTGGTAAACTAAAACCGAATGTGTTGTTAAAGCTACTAACTCAACTGTTAAAAATACTAAAGCCCATATATTCGTCGCTTCTGCATAAATTTCCAGCAGTGAGTTTTCATTCTCATCACTGCTACGAAGTAAGTATTTGCGCGTTACCCACAAACCCAAAATAGTCACAGCACCAACAACAAACCAACCGGGTAGCGATAGCAAAGGTAAACCCGGTATACCTAACCACAGCAGAACATTAATAAAAGCGAGAATAAATCCAACCGTAATTACCGCATACGTTTGGTATTTTAATAAATAGCCAGTATTTACAAACATTAGTACCGCAGCGATACCCAAACCAACTAATTGCGTTTTCGGGAACGGTAAAGTTAGTAACTGTACGGCTGTCAATGCGACAACACTCGACACGCTATTAATTGTACGACGTATGCCTACACTGCGGCTGGCAATGGCTGTTAACGTTATCGGTGTGACTAACCAAATTGCCCCCCAATAACTTTGTTTTAAATTAGCACCATATAAATAGCCGTAACCATTTTCCCACAGTAAGACAAAACTAATGCAGGCAAGTGCAAATCCGATGTGCCAAGCGCTACGTCGCCATATTCCTGCACCAAGGCTGGATATCCATTCAACTACCATCAATATTAATAGTATTGTCGCCCAATATTCTGGACGCAGTGTTGGAAATCTCCAGTTGATGAAAGAACAAAAGGTGAGGATTGCGGTGATGTGGGTAAGGTAGGTGAGGTGGGAAGTGGGGGAAACTTTTGTGAGTCGAAACTGGTAAATGCCTAAGAGAGTAATTGTGGAGAAAAGAAGATTAAGCGATCGCACTCCGGGGTTAACCAACGCAATTATAGTTAAGTAAGTCCCGAAACCTAAATAAATTTGTTCGCCAAATTTGCCTAAATTACTTTTTCCAGAACTACGTAAGAATTCGGTTAGCGCTACCGTTACCATTAAGTAGGGGAATAAACCTAAACTCCACAATACCCAAGATTCGTTTTGCGAATGAGTTATTTGACTTGCTATTGCAACGATTTTAGTTTGGAAACCCGCAGGTACTAATCGCCATATTAACAAGTTTGCTTGCAATCCCACTAAAAATATCGCAGCAAAATCGCGTTTTAAACTATACAGTTG
The DNA here is from genome assembly GCA_964242965.1 of uncultured Calothrix sp. GTDB lineage: Bacteria > Cyanobacteriota > Cyanobacteriia > Cyanobacteriales > Nostocaceae > JANNFJ01. The sequence continues at coordinate 16,115 of CAXTCQ010000191.1, forward strand.
CAAACGCTGATTAAGAACCCATAAACCCAAACCGCTTACAGCTAAAGCCTGTGCGGGATGCGGTAAAACAGATACTACCCAACCGATGCATAGAAGTATACTACCAATTAGCTGCCAGGGGAGTAAGGAGTAGGGAG
>CAXTCQ010000192.1:0-16170 GCA_964242965.1 uncultured Calothrix sp.
TAACTTTTAACTCCTAACTCCTAACTCCTAACTCCTAACTCCTAACTCCTAACTTAGTTTAAAGAACGCTTGCGGGAAGTGGAGGATTTGCGAGTTCTTCTTTCTCAAAAACTCGGTCGATTAATCCGTATTCCACAGCTTGATGCGGTGTCATATAGAAAAGGCGATCCATATCCTTTTCAACTTTTGCCTTATCTTGCCCGGTGGTTTTGGCGAGAATATCAAGCATTGTGGCTTTGTTTGCCAATACTTCTTTAGCGCGAATTTGAATGTCGGTTGCTTGACCTTGAGCGAAACTCTTAGGTTGGTGCAAAATAATCGTCGTGTGCGGCAAGCTAGCGCGACAACCTTTCGTTCCGGCACTCAAAAGCATTGCTGCCATACCCATCGCCGAACCAATACAAATGGTGTGGATAGGTGGTTTTATGTATTTCATGGTGTCATAAATAGCAAACGCTTCGGTTTCAAAACCGACGGGGTCGCCATTATAACCAGAAGTACCAGTCGAGTTGATATAGATTTTAATAGGTTTTTCGGGGTCGTCTGACTGCAAAAATAGCAGTTCGGCTACAATTAGTTCTGTGACAGCAGGCACTAAGGGCATACCGAGGTAGACAATGCGTTCCTTCAGTAAGAGTGAAGGTAAATCTGGAGGCGGCGTGCGGTATGAGTTATCGCCGTAGTAGGAGGCTTGAACAGCCTTGATGGGGTAAATGTCCATAGCAACTGTTGCCTGAAATTAATGCCGTTAACTGTAATACATACTAACGCGCTGGCTGCCCAAGCTGGAGGTGTGGATTTCTCGCTAATGTAGTGGTAAGGGTCATTAGTCGCTGGTTAGTGGTTAGCGGTCATTGGTTATTTGTCGCAGAAAAATACTTGGTTGTATTATAAATTACATCGAATACACTAACTACTACTTGTAGGGTGGTAAGAACTAATGACCAACCACAACTAACCAAAAACAACTGACAATGACAACTGACCAATGACAAATTTAACTTTTCCGTAGCAGCTATACTGCCTACTGAAGTTATTTTATAAAAACTTATCGTGCTGGATATGGAATTATGAAAGTTAGCTTGCAGCCTGCTTTGAATGATAGCAGTATAGATGGAAATCAAGTCAGTACCCAGCGACAGCTGGCGATTTCGATTTCGGCGATCGCAGATGGTCTCAACCGCAATGTTCCGCTAAATTTGTGTTTAATTCTCGACCGCAGTGGTTCGATGAACGGACGGCCCTTAGAAACTGTCAAAAAGGCAGCTTGCCGGATTGTAGACCGATTAAATCCAGGCGATCGCTTGAGTGTTATTGCTTTTGACCACCGCGCTAAGGTGATAGTACCCAATCAAACGATTGATGACCCCGAACGCATTAAAAGGGAAATTAACAAGCTGACTGCGGATGGGGGTACTGCTATCGATGAAGGGATGCAGTTGGGTATTAAGGAACTAACAAAAGGTAAAAAAGAATCGATTTCTCAAGCCTTTTTATTAACCGACGGTGAAAACGAACATGGTAGCAACAAACGTTGTTTGGAGTTTGCTGGTTTGGCAGCTAGCTACAGTTTGACGGTAAATACTTTGGGTTTTGGTGACAATTGGAACCAAGACGTACTCGAACAAATTGCCGATGCTGGTGGTGGTACTTTATCCCACATTCAACAACCCGATGAGGCAGAAGCTAAGTTTAGTCAGCTATTCGACCGCATCCAGACGGTGGGATTAACTAATGCCTACTTGTTGTTCTCGCTGGTTCCGAGAGTTCGACTGGCAGAACTTAAACCCGTAGCTCAAGTTGCTCCCGATACTATCGAGTTACCAGTACAGCAAGAAGCCGACGGGCGCTTTGCTGTGCGGTTGGGCGATTTGATGCGCGATGCCGAGCGTGTAGTACTGATGAACTTGTATATTGGACAACTAAGCCAAGGCAGACAGGCGATCGCGCATTTACAAGTTCGTTACGACGACCCATCTCAAAATATTACTTCTTTGCTTTCGGAGATGATTCCCGTCGAGGCAAATGTTTCGCTCGCTTACCAAAGCGCGATCGACGCGCAAGTGCAGCAGCATATTTTCGCACTAGCGAAGTATCGGCAGACGCAGATGGCAGAAACCAAATTGCAAATGGGCGATCGCGCTGGTGCTGCCACAATGTTACAAACTGCGGCAAAAACTGCCCTACAGATGGGTGACAAAAACGCAGCGACTGTGCTACAAACTTCTGCTACCCAACTCCAAGCTGGGCAAGATTTGTCGGAAGCTGACCGTAAAAAAACCAGGATTGTATCGAAGACAATTTTACAAGATTCATAATGAACGTTCGTAGTAAGCGCTTAAGCGCCTACTACGAACACTCTTTGCGTAAATCCTAATTATGAAAGCGATAATTTATTTCATGTAATATCATATTCGTTTAAACATTTACAATTAGAGTAGGTTGGGTGTAACGTTCGTGTTACCCAACATTTGCCGTTGGGTTACGCTTCGCTCCACCCAACCTACAAATCTACAAATCAAAGTTTTATTACAAATAAAGGTTCAGTTTAAACATTTATAATTAGAGTAGGTTGGGTGTAACGTTCGTGTTACCCAACATTTGCCGTTGGGTTACGCTTCGCTCCACCCAACCTACAAATATACAGTTCAAATTGAATATAACAATCTAAATGAAAGCTACCAAAATTCATCATATAGCTATTATTTGCTCCAATTACGAACGTTCAAAAAAGTTTTATGTGGAAACTTTAGGATTTGGAATTATTCAAGAAACATATCGTAGCGAACGCAATTCATATAAATTAGATTTACAAGTTGGTGATTCTCAAATCGAGTTATTTTCATTTCCCAATCCTCCTGAACGAGTTAATAGCCCAGAAGCGTGTGGTCTGAGGCATCTTGCATTCGCAGTTGAAGATATCGAAGCAACAGTATTATATTTAAAATCTCAAAATATCGAAGTCGAAAATATCAGGATTGATGAACTTACTAATAAAAAATTTGTCTTTTTCAAAGACCCCGATGGATTACCATTAGAAATATATGAAGGGTAGTGCGAGCCGAAAAGCTCGCGTATTATCAATGTTTCTAAGCAATGGGCATTTTGCTAATGTAAAGAGTGATGCTGGATTAAATCGATAAATTAAATGTTGAAAACACCTGAGACAAGCAACCTTGTCAGCCCGATCGAAAACCAACAGTTGAATAAACCTTTAATATTATCCAGTCGGCAAATGGGCTGGAATGGAATTTTGGTTGAACAGTATCAAAATTCTCCAACTCCAAGAGAAGTTGAAATTCCAGCGCTATCAGACCATTGGCTCAACTTACCGCTCGGACATCTCGTCCCTTTGACCCAGAAACGTGGCGATCGCCTGCATGAAACAATGGTTCAAAAGGGTGACAGCATCTTTATTCCAGCTGGACAACCGAGCTACTGGCGCTGCCCAGGAGGTAGTACTTATTATTCAATGCTGCACATCCACTTGAAGCCGGAGTTGATTGTACAAGTTGCCGAAACATCTGAAATTGATCGGGAGCGGATCGATTTTGCTAACTGCTTTTCTAAGTATGACCCCCACCTTCAGCATATCGCTATGCTACTTTTGGCTGAGTTAAAGTCAGGTGGTATGATGGGTCAGTTATATGTCGAATCATTGACCCAAGTGTTAGGCATTCATCTCCTGCGCCACTATTCTACCTTTACGAATACAATTACATCTAAGAACAGAAGCCTAACTCACGCTCAATTACAGCAAGCGATTGACTATATTCACGCTCACCTTGACCAAGATTTGTCACTTGTTAAAATTGCAGAAGTCATTAATATTAGCCCCACTTATTTTGCCAGTTTATTCAAACGCGCTACAGGTATTTCTGCTCATCAGTATGTGATTAAACAGCGGGTGGAGCAAGCGAAATTGCTGCTGACGACCACGAATTTGACGATTGCTGACATTGCATTACAAGTGGGGTTTTCGAGTCAAAGCCATTTAACTCAACAGTTTAAACGCTTAACTCGAATGACACCGAAACAGTCTCGCTAAAACCATAAGAATCTGATAAAGCTTTGTAAGAATCTGAAAGAAGTCGAGCGTTGGAGCTTAGTACACTTTGGACAGATAAAACAAGGAAAATCTAATGAAGCCAGTAGATAATATGGAGCAGTATACGGCTGCTCAGGCTTTTGATGCTCATCTCGCACTAATTGTCAAGGATATCCAAGCATGGATAGACTTGTTTGCCGAAGATGCAGTAGTTGAATTTCCGTATGCCTCTGCCCTCGGTTCACCAGAACGATTTGAAGGCAAATCTGCTATCTACAACCGCATGAAAGATGCGCTAGTACAGATGCAAAATTTAATATTCACGAACATTCGTGCTTACCAAACGTTAAATCCTAATATTCTATTTGCTGAGGTTCATGGAGAAGCCACGATTGTTGCTACAGGTCATCTCTATCAGCAAGATTATGTGATGCGATTAGAAACCAAAGATGGAAAAATAGTTCATTACCGCGAATACTGGAATCCTACCCCCGTTCTCGATACATGGAGCGGTAGATAAAATTTGCGCCAATCTTTTAATACACAGTAATAGAGAGAAGAGATATGAAAATTGTCATTGCAGCCGCATCCGGCAATATTGGACGACGCACCGCAGAGAAAGTTGTACAAGCTGGAGCCGAAACTATTCTTCTAACACGACATCCAGAGAAGTTGGCTACTTTAGTCGGAGGTGCTACGGTGAAGCCAATCAGTAGCGACGATACAGTCGGGTTGATTGAGGTAACGCAAAATGCTGATGCATTATTTTGGCTGACTCCACCCAAACTTGATGTACCAAGCTTACGCGACTGGCACATTCAGACGGCAACGGCCGCAGCGAAAGCAGTGCATGAAAACAGCATTAAGCGAGTCGTGAATATTTCTGGCATTGGTGCGGGTACAGAAGCAAATTTGGGTACAGTCTCATTCGTTGGGAACGTCGAATCGATTTTCAACCAAGCCGCAGTAAATGTGCTGCATCTGCGTCCTGGCTTATTTATGGAGAATTTCCTAGAGCAAGTTGAGGCTATTCGGGAAGATAACAGCATACATTTTCCGTATGCTGGCAACCATGATATCCCCTGGATTAGTACTGACGATATTGGCGATGAAGCAGCAAAATATCTACTTGACGATTGTTGGGCAGGTCAGTGGACTCGTAATTTGATGGGGCCAGAAAATTTAACGCTCGTTGAAATAACTGCTGTCCTCTCACAATTACTTTCACGTCCGATCGAATATGTCCAGGTAACAATTGAATCAATACAGCAGCGGCTTGCATCAATGGGAGCAACTGCTGATGTACAACGAGAATTAGGGAATCTGTTCCGTGCCCTTGGCAATCCTGACGGAATTTATGCAACAGTACGAACACCTGAAGCAGTTACACCAACGTCGTTTGAGCAGTTTGCAACAAATAAACTACGTCCTTTTATCTAATGAATGCCATTACTAATACCTCTGCGACATGGGCTGCGACTAGTGGTGCGTTTCATTAGTTCTGATACGTTGGTTGGGTGTTGAAATCCTTGGAGAGATGCAATATGTCGCGTCTCTACATCTGTCAAAATTAATGACATGGACTTTCATCGTGGTCTGTGTCATTAATTTTGCCTAGTCGTGAGGGTTAGATCCCCGACTTCTTAAAGGATACTGCTGGCTTTGGAGAGGGTCAGACCCCTCGATTGATATCAAAACCGCCCCTGACTTCAAGCCAGGGGCTAATTGGAACGAAGCCTGCTGAAGGCAGGCTTTGTTGCTATTAGCCCTACCATAGAATGGTAGGGCGGTCTAACAGGGCATTCGAGAAGGCTATATAATACCTTACTTGAGGGGTGTCACCCTTGATTTGCTCTTCTGCATCCTTAAAGAAGTCGGGGATCTGGTCTTCTCGCACTCCTTATTTCGCGTCTCTCCAAGGTTTTCAACTATGTTAGGACTTACGCATTTTCACGAAAAACTGTCATTCTGTAAGCGAAGCTATGCCGAAGGCTACGAAGCGCAAGCGAAGTGAAGAATCTTCGAGATGCTTCACTGCACTTCGTTCCGTTCAGCATGACAAAATTTTTTTGCGTAAGTCCTGTATGTAATCGAAAATTTAACGGTGCGTTACGCTTTTAGCTAACGCACCCTACTAATTATTTCTAAAGTCCTAAAGTGCGACCGGGAAATCCAGCTACATCAAAGTAGCGAGTTTTACCGACTGTTTGATATTTGAGAATAGTTTTTAACCCATTATCAGCAGGTTTTGATTCTAATTTAAAGGTTTTTGCTGCTACAGTATCGGGTTGATTAACTAAAGCTTCAGTCAAGACTCGACCAATTAATTTACCTTGAGGTCGCAACTGCAAGTTCAATACTTTGGCAACAGTCCGGGGAACGTCTGCATTACTAGCTGGTGCAAAGTCTTTAAATCCTTTTTTGAAATCGGGACCGATAACACCCATCATATTGTAAGTGTCAGCACGGCTAAAACTACCGTGCATTCCTTGACCTTGTTGCAAAGTCGTATCCGAGATTTCCACTCCGCAAGCTGTGGGAGTTCCACAACCTGTATCAAACGAGCGAAAGTTGATTAATATTGATGGTTTGGGTGTACGTGCGTTGCCCCGCAAACCGATTGCTTCGAGTGATAAGGTTCCGGGTATTTTACCTAAATCGCTGTTGACGAAAATACCGCTAATGTAATCTTGCTTCAAAAGCGAATCAACTATTTTTTGAGCTAAGTCTTTTTGGTTATTTTTGTTAGGTAAATAAATTAGATTAGAACCACCGTTTGCCGCGATATATGCATCAGGTTTACTTGCATCTTTACCCAGAATGTGATTGCGAGAATGTTGCCCTTTAGTCGGATTGACAGGAGCATTTTTATTATCGGGGTCGAATAGCAGCAAGTTTAAATCTTTTGCTAAATCAATTGCCATAAAACCCGATGGCAAAAATCCTTTGGGTGTATCGGTATAATTGAGAGTAGCTGCATAACTGGTTTTACTTTCTTTACTAATTGTCGAAAATCCGTGGTCGGCAGTCACAAATATATTTGTAGTTTCTTCCAACCCTAAATCTCTAAGTGCAGACCGGATTTGTGCCAAGTTATTGTCTACATTTTTCCTGGCAGCTTGCGATGTCGAACCGTTAATACCGGGGACAATCTGGTTAAGACTATCACCGTGATTGTGCTGCGTACCATCTGGGTCACGCGACCAATACACCATTATAAAAGGCTTTTGACGCTGTTTGAAAAGCGGCAGAATCATTTTAGTTGTAACATCTGTAAAATACTGTTGTTGAGTCGTATTTGCAACTTTAGTTCCTGGCGTTTTACTATCGCCTTTTTCGTTATTTTCTCCCCGTTCTGGTGTAACTTTTGGTAAAGAATTTTTATCGAGTAAACTAATAATTTCTTGACTGAGCGCGATTCCTTTTGGTTTACCAGTATCGTCATCAAAAATTATCGTTGGCTCATTTTGCTGCAAGGTGACATCTTGAATTAACACTGATCCAATTTTTCCAACCGCAGCAGTACTAAAACCTGCTTTACGTGCAGTTGCTAATAGCGTTTGCTCTCCGAGAAAATTAGCTCCAAACTGCTTATTAACTTCCTTAAGAACAGCATTATTTTCTAGGTAAGGAATGATACTATTTTTAGCACTTTTAACTGGAGCATTAACTTTAATTGTATTACTGAAATCCCCTGTATCGCCGAGAAAATGCCCGGTTGCGATCGCAGAGGCATTTGCTGTAGTAAATGTGGGGAATAATGAGTGACTGTTAAGAAATGTTACTCCCTTTTCTCGAACCTCATTTAATGTTGGTGTATCGGTAGAATTTACCCAATCGGGACGCAATCCATCCGCAACGAAAATAATGGCATTATGTTGAGTTGCTTTCAGGGTTGTGTTTTGGTTTAATTGCTGGTTGCTGCTTTGAGGGACTTTTGCACAAGCGACAACAATTACAAAAATAGAAATTGCTAGGTAGACCCAACGACGAGTACGTGCAAGAAGCCGCATAAGATGATAGATGTTCTTTAGGACACCAAGATTGTATTACTTGATAGATGATTTTGGTAAATATTAATTGCTTAATTATGGATTAATCTTCTCTTAACCTAGATTGCGATTGGTTGGGTTTTTGGTTTCTCTTCTACGTGAAGACTATTTAGGTTGTTAATTTTTTTATATTTAATGATTATAAAATAACCCTGGTTCAGATAAGTTACCAGGGTAATTAATATCTCTACTAATTAAATAGTTATAATTCCTCTGCTATCTTTCTGATAATATCTTCGTCTAAACCTAACCAATCAGCTATTTCTTGTACGCTAATTCCTCTTTGTAATAACTTCGTTACAATCTCAGTTTTAACTATTTCTTCAACCTTTTGTTTAAGTTCTTTAACTAAGTATGTTCAGTATTTGTAGGGTGCGTTCTTCGTTTCGCGTAACGCACCGTTTCGAGGCCTTGGTGCGTTACGCTGTCGAAGGAGCGCACCCTAAGTATCTACGTATCCGTTCAAAAATCAAATAGTAGTCCTATAATTGATTTTATTTTTAAAATTTAGTCAAGCGTATTACTTCTAGAAAAGAATGTAAAATAACTGAAAATTGCATAGGAAGTCAGCTTTTATTGATGAATTACTGTTGACCCTTTAAGTCGGTAGTAGATGAAGACTCTTCTTTTCTATAGATTTCAGCAAGCAATAAATCTTCGCGTTGTTCAACCCAAGCTAGGTCTGCTAACAACTTTTGTTTGTGAGCGCGTAATTGCTCTAAACGACGGTGAAAATAGTTTTTATCAAGGAGGTTGTTGACTCGCCGTTCTTGTTCTGACTCTGACATAATACCAGCGGAGGCATATTTCTCTAGTTCGTATATTTCCTCTTGCCATTTGATTAGTTCTTCTGTAGTTTTTAGTTTTTTAATTTCCTGTGTCATAGTGCCTTCCCCTTAATTGCTGCTGTCTACTTAAAAACTCTTGTGCTGCATTGGGAGTAAGTATCATTTCTCCCGAACTATCCTCTATAAATCCGATTTTTCTATAGAATGGGCGAGCGCTGGGTATTGTTACTGCTTTAACGATACCATTGAACTGAAGGCGCTGGCTCTCATGTACTAATTCTTCAAGTAGCGAAGTAGCAGCACCTTTCTTGGTTTCTGGTTGTGGGTTTGCAATAGTATTCCACGGTGCATTAGTCAAGCTTTCGATTGCCAAACCTGTGTAACTTTGGTCATCAATGTCGATTCGTGCTACTTCAATAATACAGGCGGATTGTAGTATCCCTTGAGCATCTTTTACGCTTCTAAAATCATCACGCCTGCTTATTAAAACTTCATCAAGTACTTCCACCTTCGATATACAGTTGAAAAATATCGTATTTTTAGCGTTTTCCTTATCTCCTTGGTAGTAGAGATTTAGATACTCTTCGATTTTTCTTATCCATGTATTTAATCCTTGTTGGACTTCAGTTGTTGCTCCCACTATATATGAAAAGATGTTCATTGATGCACCACAGAATGCTATTGGAATTAGATTCCGGACAATTTTTATAAATACCGCTGGTAAATAAAGCTTAAGACTAGTGGTCTGTTTCATTAATTTTGTCATGTCGCGGGGGTCAGAATCCGGGTAACTTTTACGAAACCCGGATTCTAGCCCTCTCGATAAGGTCAAAATTAATAAAACGAAGCAAAGCGTGCTATAAGTTCAGCCAGCAAATTAAATATTATGAAGTGCTACGCCCAACTTTTCAATATGTGCTTGTTCGTGCGTCGCCATTACTGATATGCGGATGCGACTTGTTGGGACTGTGGGGGGACGAATTGCCGGGGCAAAAATACCTGCTTCTTTCAGGCATTTTCCAGCTTTCAATGCATCAGCGGCAGTTGCTAATTGAAAGCATAATATCGATGAAGAGGAAGGTAATAATTGTAAGTTTGGTAAATCTTGCATTAACTCTTTCAAATATTCGACATTCCGCAATAGTTGGATTCGCTGCTGCGGTTCCTGCTTAACTATATTAATTGCGGTTAGTGCTGCTGCTGTATCTGCGGGTGAGAGTGCTGTGGTGTAAATCCAACTGGGGGCACGATTTCGCAAAAAATCGATCAGGGTCGCGCTACCTGTAACGTATCCACCCAAAGAAGCTAACGCTTTACTCAAAGTCCCCATTTGGATCAACGGTCTACCCGTACAGCCAAAATATTCGACGCAACCTGCACCATTTTCCCCTAATACTCCCGTTGCGTGTGCTTCATCGACTAGCAGCATACAGCCAAATTCTTCGGAAGCGTCGAGAATCTGGGGTAAAGGGCATAAATCGCCGTCCATACTAAAGACGCTATCGGTGATAATTAAAGTGCGGCGGTAATTTTGATGTTGATTTTTCAAAGCTTCATTTAAAGCTTTTACATCGCAATGCGGGTATTCGATGATAGTTGCACCGCTGAGAATTGCCCCTTTTTTAAGGCTCGAATGGTTGTACTGGTCGGATAAAATCAAATCGCGTTTGCCGACTAAAGCCGAAATTGTACCGATATTGGCGAGATAACCCGAACTAAATACGATAGCATCTTCGGTTTGTTTCAGGGATGCGATCGCATTTTCCAAGTCTCGGTGCAATTCCCGATGTCCGCTAAGTAACCGCGAACCCGTACTTCCCGTACCCAATTCTTGAATGGCTTTGGTTGCTGCTGCGATTAAACGTTCGTCTCCCGCCAGTCCCAGGTAATCATTACTGGCAAAATTTATTACCTCGCGCCCGTCTAAAACCACTGTCGCACCAGCAAGCCCCTGGATGGTTTGTACCGAACGATACCAGTCGGCACGGTGAATCGTTGATAGTCCGTCTTCTAACCAAGCGTAGGGGTTGTTGGGCACAGGCGAGTGGTTCGGGAAGAATTAATAAAAGTTTAAAGTAGATGACCTTGGATAAGTAGGCAGCAGCCAATCAAAACCCTATAATTAAATTATGGTACTTCCGTACTACTTAAATGCGCGATCGCTTGGCGAATCCAATCCTCGACAAAGGCATCTTTGGGTAAGCCAATGTCTTCGGAGACGAAATGCAAAGCGTGGCTAACTTCCGAAGCAGTGTAACCCAAAGCTAAAAGCGTACTTTGCACTTCTTCAAGGATACTGGGTGCAGGCCCACCTGTAGCCACGAAGAAGCCAGCAGTTTTGCGCCATTCGATTAATTTGCTCTTGAGTTCCAAACAAATGCGTTCGGCGGTTTTTTTGCCGACACCAGGAGTTTGAATAATCAATTGCACGTTAGCTGTGACAATTGCTTGAACTAACTCCGGTACTTCGAGCGTATCGAGTAATGCTAGAGCCAAAGCAGCACCAATTCCACTGACTGCCAACAAATGCCGAAATAAATCCCGTTCGGATGGCGAACCTAAGCCATATAGTAACGGCACTTCCTCACGGACTTGGTAATGGGTGAAGATTTGCACGGTATCTCCCGAATTTGGCAATTGTCTTGCCAACCTTGAGGGAATTTGCAAATCGTAACCAATACCATTCACTTCGAGAGTGAGGATGTGACGATTACCTGTACTTTGGACACCAGCGACAATCCCTTTTAAATAGCTGATCATTCTAAGAAACCAAAATGTTTCAAACCTTCCAAAATCCCCCCCGAACAATTATTCTTTGCTAGGTAACGATTTTCGGCAGGGTTTTCATTGTGCCACTGTAATAACTCAGGACGGGCATTACCCACAATAATCCCTCGTTCATTTCCAGCAGCGAACAATGCAATATCATTACCAGAATCCCCACAAACAACGGTTTGTTCGGCTACAAATTTCCACTTTTGACGTAAAAACTGTATAGCCATACCTTTATCGCTGCGCCGAGGCACAACGTCAAGGTCAATTCCGCTACTGTAGATTAACTTTATATTTAAACCACATTTTTGCAATTCTGACTCAACTTTTTTTAAAATTCTTTCCGAATCCGATTCCTCCAGGAAAAAACTCACCTTAAAAGGTCGCTGTTCCGAATCTGGCTGCGGTTTTAATTCACGAAACTTATCTGTAATTGCTACCACAGTCTCACGGTTCCATTCCGGCGCAATTTGTGCTGACCAATCCTCATCGGCAGCATTTCGACTGCTTGTATAGATTTCTGTACCTACAGAAACAACTAACGCATCGGGTTCGATGAGATTTTTCTCTGCCGCGAGTTTATCATAAAGTACAAGCGATCGCCCTGTGGCATAAACAATTTTCGAGCCATATTCTTGGCGATGTTGGGAGAGTCTATTGTTAAGTTCTCTTAAGGCTTTATTTTCTGCGTCGCTGTGGTCAACAAGGGTATTATCTAAATCGGTAACGAACATAAACTGAGTCATAAAAACCTCACTGGCTATTTTTCACCATCAAAAAGTTTATGTTGTTTTGGTATCGAAAGACTCAGATTTCCGACTTCTTAGAGTCGGGGATGTTGTTTATACTTCGGTATGTATAAAGCGGACGTTACCTATGTCTGCAATACATGTAACGCAACATCGATTTATTTATAGGACTTACGCATTTTAACGAAAAACTGTCATTCTCTAAGCGAAGCTATGCCGAAGGCTACGCAGCGTAAGCGAAGTGTAGAATCTCCGAGATGCTACCCTTCGGGAACGCTCCGCGAACACTGCACGGAGCCTGCCCTCGAACCGCAACACTATCGTTCGAGGGTAAAATAGCGATCGCGTTTTCCGGCAATAACAATTTCGATTAATAATTGTGGCACATAGATTGTCGAAAAGGGCGGAAAGACCCCGCCCCTACAGATATATGGTATTTTTTTTGACAAATTGGTATATCGTCTGGTTTCTTTGACTGTTTGTACTTGGCGTAAAATCGCGTTGCTCGCGTTAGTGATTTAAGGGTATGAACCCTCATGTCACCATTTGGCGCAATTCTAGGGGCAATGGGCACTTCCAAGGGGTTTTTACCTCCCGATCGACCCCAATTAGAAACCGGGTTTGCGATCGCGCTATTCCTTGCAGTAGTGCGTTTGATTTCGATGCATGTAAATTTTTGTTACCAAGTTGCACAAGAAAAGCAATTGTTTGGAATTATCAAGGTTCTAACTAACTAAGTTAATTGCCAACGGTGAATTCTCTATGTATTTGCTAATACTATCTATGGTTTCAATAAGAGATATAAAGAAAAAATTTAAAGCCTTAAATTTTTGACAGCATAAGTACTTGTTAACTTCAGTGCGTTTGCCTCGTGTTTCTGATGGGGTTTTGCTTTATGCAATCGAACCAAGTTTGTCGAATTTTGGCTGTAGATGATACGGTCGCTAATTTATATTTATTGAAAACTGCTTTAGAAGAAGAAGGTTATGAAGTTGATATAGCGAGTAGTGGTAGTTTGGCTTTAGCCAAAATTGAAGCCTCACCACCTTCTATAGTGCTGCTCGATGTAATTATGCCAGGAATTAATGGTATAGAAGTAACCCGACGCATCCGCGAGAATCCTTTAGTAGCGGAAATTCCCATTTTAATAATTTCTGGTTCTGATGAAACTTATGTGGCACAAGCATTAGCTATAGGCGCAAATGACTTTATCCGTAAACCTGTTAAAGTTGACGAATTATTGACAAAAATTAAGGAATTGTGCAGTTAAGTGCAGTCTGTGGTAAAAAATTGCATTAAGCAATCTAAACAACACACAACTGCCAACTGCCAACTAACAACTGACAACTCAGAACAGGGATTTTATTATTTGGTTTTCCAAACGCTTGCGGAAATCATTGTGCGTTCGAGCCTATTTACTATGCGAGCAATTAATTCTGGTTCTAGAATTGGCTTACTTACATAATCATCTCCACCCGCCATAAATACCCGATTTATTGTTTCTACATTTTTGCCAACCGATAAAAATAGCACTGGTAACTGATTCCAGTATGGGTCATTTCGTACCACTTGGCATAGTTCTATACCATTAATACTACTTAATGGCATTTCCACATCTAAAATCAGCAAGTCGGGATTAAACGTATTCAACCTGTCCCAAAACTGCTGCGGGTTATTTAGCAGAGCTACGTCGAATCCCCAAGGCTCTAGTAAAGTGCGTAAAATATCTAACATCTGGGGGTCGTCGTCCACAACCATGATTTTGGCGCGAGCTATTTCAACAAGTTGTAGCACCTGCATAACTGCTGCCAAAATTGAGGCAGGAAGTATCGGTTTGCGTAAAAAAACCGTAGCTCCTAAACGAGCTACTTTTAATCGGGTATCAAAATCTTCGGCAGTTGTATAAACCACCACGGGTAAAGCCCAATTATTAGTACTTAGTTCTGCTAATAGTTCTAAGCTTATTTCCATTGAGTTAGGATGCAGAGTCAGTAGCACCACATCTGGGCATTTTTGTGTTAGAATCTCTCGAACGGAAGTTAAGTTTGTGGCAACAGATGCCTCAATTCCTAAGACTGTAGCCTCTTTGATTAATTCCTGATGTTGGGCATCATTATCTATATCTATTATTAACAGTTGAGGTTTAATAGCAGCGAAGCGCTGCCAAAGGCAGCGCTTCGCTGCTGCAAGTGGTGTAATTTGGGCTGGTTGTTCCAATTCTTGTCGTAATGCGACAACGAGTTGAGAGAGATATTTAATTTGAGATTGACTTTCTTCGACTCCAGATCGAAAAATTTTTTCAATTTCACGCAATAGACGCGACGCTTCCGTAAAACCAAAGCTAGCCAGCGACCCGATTAGCAGGTGTGCGGATGCTTGTGCTTGTTGCCCTTGTTCTTCAGTTAGCGTACCCGTTAGTAACGCCGTAATATTTTCTTCTAAACCCGTGATGCGATCGCTATACGTAGGCTTAAATCGTTTCCAAAGATTAGCTAATATAGAAGACAATTGCAGTTGGGATCGATCTACAGATATCTCAAATGCTGATTGGGAGTCGAGTTCCAGCACCGCAGGCTTAACTTTATCTTGCCCTAATTTGAGCCGATATCCCAGTCCGTGGACTGTCTCAATCAAATCATTCGCGCCAGCAGTTTTAAGTTTCTGCCGTAAAGCTTTAATATGTGCCCTCACAGTATTCTCTAAAGGTACTTCTTCAGATGACCATAAATAATCAAGCAGAATTTTTTGACTAAATATTTTGTGACTGTTACGCATAAACAGTTCGAGTAAAGCATATTCCTTAGCAGTTAGATGCAACATTTGCCCATTGCAGGTGACTTTAGAGCTATTCGCATCAAGCCTGATATTTCCGTATTCGATGATTGAGGAGCGGATATAACTTCCTCGACGTATTAAAGCACGTATCCGAGCTAATAACTCGTTGGTATCAAAAGGCTTAACAACATAATCATCAGCTCCCGCGTCTAAGCCAATTACTTTACTATTGCTACTATCCAAAACGGTCAAGAGCAGAACCGAAGTATCAATTTTTTGGGCACGCAGCTGTCTGCACAACATTAGACCATCGAGCTTTGGCAACATCACATCTAATAAAACTAAGTCATAAGTAAACATCTGGGCAAGCGAAAGCCCAGTTTCGCCATCAGAAGCTAAATCGACTACGTAATGCTGATGCATTAAAATATTCTTTAACACTTCAGCCGCACCTTGGTCGTCTTCTACTAGCAAAATTTTCATATCATATAATAAATATTTATATCTGTTCAACTAAAAAACAATTTTATTTAGCTTATGTAGCCTCGCCATCCTGCCTGCGCGGTGGTATGCCCTAGCTGATACTCTTATTTATTATCGGTACAAGCACATTAAATGTTCTAAGACATATATCTACAAAAGTATTTTTTAATTCAATTATATAGAAAGTTTAACTTTAACGAGCAATTATTGGTGACGCGACATTTTTACATTAACTACTGACTTATTCACAAAATATTCACTAAACTATTTTAGACTAAAATTCATGCTGAGTAAATTTTTACTTATATTTCTCCACCGAATAAAATATTATAAGTTGATTACCCCCTACCCCCATGCTAAACGTGCGCCTAGAAGGCATTGCGTCTCTCTTGGGCATAAAGAGGACAAGGGTACAAGGAGGGGTAATTTTTAGACTTCGTCTTCCCTTCTCCCCTTCTCCCTTCTCCCTTCTCCCCTTCTCCCCTTCTCCCCTTCTCCCCTTC